>SLIA01000214.1 GCA_007135935.1 Wenzhouxiangella sp. | reverse complement strand
TATACTTGCACGAATACGGCAGCTCGCTCACGCCGAACCATCATGGTTTCACTGCGGCGCATACCGAACGTGACATCGACGAAACCCTTGATCGCGTCGAGAGCGCCTTGCGTGCGGCACAGAGTGCATCGTCAATCTGAACAGGCGGATCGGGCGTGCCGCAGCAGGGCCGCTGCGGCACGGTTCAAAACGCCGGCTGCGTTACCGCACGTTACAGGCTATTCACGGTATCAAACAGAGCAAGGATGTTGTCCACCGGCGTTCCTGGCTGAATGCAGTGCTCCGCGGCGAAAACGTAGCCCCCATCGCGTGCGAGGATGTCCATCCGGTGAAGAACCTCGTCTCTTACGTCCTGCGCCGAGCCGAACGCCAGCGTTGACTGGGTGCTGCAGCCACCGCCCCAGAATACCAGGTCTCGACCGAACTCCTGCTTCAACTGTACCGGGTCCATGTGGTCCGCCGAAAGCTGCAGCGGGTTCAGTGCATCAATGCCCACTTCCAGCAGGTCGGGAATCAGGCGGATGATCGATCCGCAGCTGTGATATATGATACGCTTATCGTGGCGGTGGAGAAAATCAAAGATGCGTTTGTGGTAAGGCTTGATCATGCTGCGGTACGTGTCGGGCGATACCATCGGGCCGCTCTGCATGGCGATGTCATCTATGACGAAGAACCCCTCGATGGAGTCACCGAAGGCGTCGATGATCTGTGCATAGGCTGCAATCTGCAGGTCGGTGATGCGTTCCATGTAGGCGTGCGCAAAAGCCTCTTCCGTGAGCAACTCCATCAGGAAATCATCCAGTCCGCGCAGGTACCATGAGCGCTCAAAAACGCACGGTCCAACGTAGTCGCAGAACACCGCTCGGTCGGTCTCACTGCAGAGCCGGCGCGCCTGCAATGCCATCTCATCCAACTGTTCGGAGCTGACGATAGTCTCCGGCCACTGGATCTCTTCAAGTGTCATGTTGCCGTAGAGTCGGTTATCGAGCTCGAAGTAGTGACCGCCGACGCTCTTTCTCCAGTCCGTTCCCCATTCATCGCGGAACACGATGTCCCCGGCGCCTTCGGTGCGATACATCTCTTCACTGAAGCTGCGCACGAACTCGGTGTCTATCTGGAAGAGGTCAATTACCTGCTGGTCGAGCACCGCATGGTCGCGCAGATAGCGGCGGGTTGGCCCCCCGATTCCGAGATGTTTCTTAAGCCGATCGTACGCTTCAATCTCTATTGCCGTTGAGCGGCTGGAGAGATCGACCGGAATCTTGTCCGGTTGCTGTCCCCGAAACACCGCATCAATACGCTCTCTTGATGTCATGCGGGGAGTGTAGAGTGAGCGCGCCCGGCTGTCAACGAATAGACCGGCGGAATAAGCGGGTGACTCCAAAACTGTTGCGAACCTTGTAAAAGCCGGTGGCTGCCGCGCGAGTGAAAAAGCTCCGCCGCGAGAAAAACCACCTCCACCAGCGCTTGATCCGCTCCGCCGGCACCCCCGCAGCCACCGCGTGCACCGGCGGCTGCCGCGCCCAGTCGCCGATCAGCTGCGCCTTGTTGTAGTTGTGGTAGCACACCAGTAGCATCATCCGCTGCAGCGTCGCCACCGTGTTCCGCCCGTAGCACACCGTCTCCCTGCGGTGGGCGGCCAGATTGAGCCTGATCTGGCGGTCGAGATAGTTCACCGGAAAGAGCGGGTTCTCCCGGGTGCGCGCCCGCCGCGAGCTGGTGCGCCGATGGGTGAACCGCGCAGGCTCTGCGAGCTCAGGCAGCGGCAGCGTGAGATCGGCCACCGAGCGCTGGTAGGCGGGGTGCTCATCGGTATCGAGGCGCAGCGGGCGGCTTCGGTCCCAGCACACAGAGAGGGTCTCCGCGAGAGCGCGGGTGAGGCTGTCGCGCTCCCCGTCTGCCGGCGCGCGGTAGCGCTGCTCGAGCTGCGCTCGCGTGCGTTTCTGCTGCTCGCTCATCCGCCCCCTGCGCCTGAGGTAGCAGTGGTCAAAGGCGTAGACCATGTGGCTGCGCGCACCGACGAGCAGCGTGGTGGCGTCGGGGAAGTACTGGCTGACGGTGTAGTCGATGAACCCGTCGGCACAGAGGTCCTCACTGAGGGTGGTGCCTGAGAGCAGCGCGTGGTGCATGGTGATCGCCTGGCGGGCGAGGCGCCCGATGCGGTTGGAGAGGCTTGCCGGAGTGCAGCCGAGGGTGCGGCTGAGCGCGCGCAGGCTCATCCCGCCGACGAGGCAGAGGTAGAGTAGCGGCAGCGGCAGCTCCACTTTGAGATAGTAGCTGGTGCTGAAGCTCTGGGTGCTGAAGCAGCGCTGGCACCGGCGGCAGCGGAAGCGCTGCACGAGCCCGCGCACCTTGGTGCGGTAGTGTCCGTGGTCGCGGTACCAGGGGTCGCTCTCAGCCTCGCGCTGACGACTGGCTTCAGGCAGCGAGTCGGGTTCCGGCGGGCCGTGGTGCAGGGTGCAGCAGGGGTTGGGGCAGAACGGGGGACGGAACGCTTCCCGGTGCTCCTGCTCGCCGCCAGAGCTGTGCTCGCAGAACGGGATGAGGGCGCTGCTGCCGGCGACCGGAGACGGGAGAGCGGCCTCTGCGGCGGTGGAGATGGGTACAAGTGGACTCATGCGGGGGACCTCCGTAGGGGAGCGGTGTGCGAGTGGCACGCTGGGGCGGTGAGTGGCAGCTCGGGGCAGCGCAGCGCGCCACTCGTGTGTACCCCCTAATACTTGCGGAGATTTCCTGCTGCTTCAGAAATGGGGAAACTCGTGCAGCTTTTCGCTGCTTTTACAAGGTTCGTAACAGTTCCGAATATTTCCGGTGGCGGATGAGGAGCCCACCGAGTATACTGGGCCGTACGATCGCGCGAACGGGAGGTGAACGGG
>SLIA01000259.1 GCA_007135935.1 Wenzhouxiangella sp. | reverse complement strand
CATTAAGCCCAAACCGCTAGAATCAGCGGCAACCAGCCACCCGGAGCGCCCGAGCCGCCCATGATTCGCCTGATCAAGAAAATGCTGATCGCCACTGCCCTGACCATTGCCCTGATGGCAACGGCGTGGGCGATCAGTCTGGAGGAGGCGGCCGAACGGGTGGCGCGCCAGTACGATGCCGAGGTGGTATCGGCGCAGACCATCGAACGCGACGGTCGCCGCATTCATGTCATCCGCATTCTGACGCGCGACGGCGTGGTGCGCACCGTGCGGGTACCGGCCGACGAGAGGTAGATTCATGCGAATTCTGGTTGTCGAGGATGAAACCGCGTTGCGCGAACTGCTTGGCCGGGCGCTCAAGCGGCAGGGTTTTGCCGTCGACCTGTGCGGCGATGGCACCGATGGCATGCACCTGGCCACGGAATATCCCGTCGACCTGGCC
Organism: Wenzhouxiangella sp.; assembly: GCA_007135935.1. Classification (GTDB taxonomy): domain Bacteria; phylum Pseudomonadota; class Gammaproteobacteria; order Xanthomonadales; family Wenzhouxiangellaceae; genus Wenzhouxiangella. The sequence goes on along the minus strand of SLIA01000259.1, from coordinate 10,838 downwards.
ATCATCGATCTGGGACTGCCCGGCACCAGCGGCATGGAGATCGTGCGCGAGGTGAGGAAACGCGAACGCAAGTTTCCCATCCTGGTACTGACCGCGCGCTCGGACTGGCAGGACAAGGTCGAGGCGCTGGAGATCGGCGCCGACGACTACGTCACCAAGCCGTTTCGCATCGAGGAGCTGATGGCGCGCGTGCACGCCCTGCTGCGCCGCTCGGCCGGTCACGCCGCGCCCGAAGTCAGTTTCGGTCCGCTGACGGTCAACCTGTCCAGCCAGGACGTGGATCTGGACGGGCAGTCGCTGGATCTGACCACCTTCGAGTACAAGGTTCTCGAGTACTTCGTGCTGCATCCCGATCAGGTGGTCTCGAAGATGGAACTCAACGAACACCTCTACGAAGAGGATGCCGACCCCGACAGCAATGTCATCGAGGTCATCATCGGTCGCCTGCGCAAGAAGCTCGATCCTGCCGGCGACTGGACTCCGATCGAGACACTGCGCGGTCGCGGCTACCGTTTTCGCGCCGGCGAGTAAGGCGCCTGTCTTGTCTGCCCCTATCACCCCCACCGCAACGGGAGCGGTCTCATGCTGGGGATGAGCTGGCCGCAGGCGCGCCTGTCCCTGCTGGCGAGGTTGCTGCTCGGTGCCGGTCTGGCACTCTTGCTGGCCCTGGCCCTGGTCGGGCTGGCGGTCGATCGCGCCTTCAAGGGGGCGGCCGAGGCGGCCATGAAGGAGCGGCTCGAAGCCGTTGTCTACCTGATTCTGACCACCGTGGAAGTCGACTCCGACGGCGAGCCGTTCGTGGCGGAAACGCTGGCCGAGCCGCGTCTGAATCAGCCCGGATCCGGACTTTTTGGCGGTGCCATGACGCCGCACGGTGCCTGGGAATCGCCTTCGCTCTACGGGGTTTCGCCCAAGCCGTCCGCGCGCGTGATCGAACGGGGGCGCGAGCTGTTTCGGGGCACCGAGATTGGCGGCGCCTGGAATGTCTTCGCCATTGGTCTGGGCTGGGAGCAGCCCGACGGCGAGATCGTCGATCTGACCATCTGGGCGGCCGAGGACCCCAACCGCCAGGCCATGACCCTGGCTGGCTTCCGCAGGGATCTGTGGCAGTGGCTGGGCCTGGCTGCAGCACTGATCATTACCGCACAGTTCGTGATACTGGTGCTGTTGCTGCGTCCCTTGAGGCAGGTGGCCCATGAGGTTCGGGCCATAGAGGCCGGAGAGCGCGACGCCATCACCGGTCGCTATCCGCGCGAGCTGATGCCGCTGACCGGCAATCTCAATACCCTGCTGGCTTCCGAGCGCGACAATGCACGTCGCTACCGGCAGGCCCTGTCGGATCTGGCCCACGCCCTCAAGACACCGGTGGCCGTCCTCAGGGCGCGGCTGGAATCGTCGCAGCATCCCGCGAGCACCGAACTGGCCGATTCGCTGGTCGACATGGAGCAACTCATTCGTCGCCAGCTCGAGCGTGCGGCCCGTTCGACCCGCCAGACCATTCACAAGCCCGTGGCCGTGGTGCCGATTCTCTCGCGCCTGGCCGATTCGCTGATGCGCCTGTATGCCGCCGAGGGGCTCGAGATCGAAGTCAGCGGGGAGGAAAGCGTTCAGGCGCGAATGGACGAGCGTGACCTGTGGGAGTTGTGCGGCAACCTGATGGAGAACGCGGCCAAGTATGGTCGCGGCCAGGTGCGCGTCAGCGCCGGCGCATCCCTTGGCGATGATCGCCGCGGCGGCGTCGTGATCCTGGTCGAGGACAATGGTCCGGGCATCGCCGATGATCAGTTGCCGGAATTGCTCGAACGCGGGCGCCGCGGCGACGAGCGACGCGACGGTCAGGGGCTGGGGCTGTCCATCTGCCGTGAACTGGTCGAGGATCTCGGCGGTCGCATGGAACTGGCCGAATCGGCGCTGGGCGGTGCCGCCATACGGGTTATCCTTCCGCAACGATGACCGACAAGCAATCCATTCAGCGTCTGCTCGACATCATGGCCCGTCTGCGCGACCCCGATGACGGCTGCCCATGGGATATCGAACAGGATTTCCGCTCCATCGCGCCCTACACCATCGAGGAAGCCCACGAGGTGGCCGATGCCATCGAGCGTGGCGACCTCGATGATCTGAAAGACGAACTCGGCGACCTCCTGTTCCAGGTGGTGTTCCATGCACGCATGGCCGAGGAGGAAGGAGCATTCCGCTTCGGCGATGTGGTCGAATCCATCGCCGACAAACTCGAGCGTCGACACCCGCATGTGTTCGGCGATGCCGAGATAGCCGATGCGCATGCCCAGACGGTCAACTGGGAACAGATCAAGGCGGCCGAGCGGGCCGAGAAGGGTGACGGCGACGGCAGTCTGCTGGCCGGCGTCTCGCGCGGTCTGCCGGCGCTCAGGCGCTCGGTCAAGCTGCAAAAGCGCGCGGCACGAGTCGGCTTCGACTGGCCAGCGGCCGAGCCGGTGTTCGACAAGATTGTCGAGGAGCTCGACGAACTGAAGGAGGCCATGGCCGCAACCGATGCCGACGGCATCGAGGAAGAGGTCGGCGACCTGCTGTTTGCGGTGACCAATCTGGCGCGCAAGCTGGACGTGGATCCCGGCGGCGCGCTCAGGCGCAGCAATTTCAAGTTCGAGCAACGCTTCCGCGCGATGGAGGCCCTGGCCGCCGAGCGCAGTCAGGATCTGAAGGCGTTGAACGCCGACGAGCTCGAGGGGCTGTACCGAAAGGCCAAGTCGCAGTCATGATGAACGAGGTTCTGGCACGCCATGACCACTGGGCTCGTCATGCCGCCCAGTGGCGCCATGTCGGCCCGCCCTTGCGTCCGGCCGGCGAGGATATTGCCGTTGCCGGCGGGCTGGTGGCGCAGGCTGCCGACGCGCTGGGTCTGGCCACGCCGAACGCACTGGTTCTGGGCGTGACCCCCGAGCTGGTCGGCATGAACTGGCCGGCCGGCACCCGACTCACTGCCATCGATCGTTGCCCGGGCATGATCGGCGCGCTGTTGCCTGACCACTCCGCTCCTGCCGGCATCTGCGGTAACTGGCTGAAGCTGCCTTTTGCCGATGACAGCATCGACCTGGTGGTCGGAGACGGTTGCCTGACCGTGCTTGAGTCGGCATCCGATCATCGTCGTTTCGCATCGGAGCTGGCACGAGTTCTCTCGCCGGCGGGGCGCCTGGTGTTGCGCCTGTTCGTCCGGCCGGACTGCGCCGAGACACCCGAGCAGGTCGTCGCCGATCTGGGGGCCGGCCGAATCGGCAACTTTCACGTCTTCAAATGGCGCCTGGCCATGGCCCTGGTCGATGAACGTTCCGGCGAGGTGTCGGTGGCCGAAATCTGGCGGGCCTGGAAAGACCTGGGCAAGGCGCCGGCGGAGGTGGCTGCCGAGACGGGCTGGTCGCCCGAGGAGATCGAAACCATCGAGGCCTATCGTCATGCCACGGCTCGCTATACGTTCCCCCGCCTTGACCAAGCCCGCTCGGCACTATCGACCGGGTTCGATGAACTCGCCTGTCGGACTCCCGCCTATGAGCTGGGCGAACGCTGCCCCACCATGCTGTTGGCGCTCAAGTCCTGATGGCGCTCGCCTGGAATCGATGACAATCCTGAAAGAAACAGTCAGCCTCGGTTATATCGGCCCCGGTCGGCGTTGCGACCGGCCGGTCCATGAGCTGGCGTTCACGCTCTCGGAGCAGGCGGCGGGCCGGTTGCAGGCACTGTCGGTCGATCAGTGGCAGTCCAGGCTGGCTGAACTGCATCCGGCGCTGCGCATCGATGGTCACGCTCTGCAACTCGACGAACTCTTGCCCGCGCCGCTGGCGTTCCTGTTCGCCGGTGCGACCCTGGCATTGCAGAATGCAGCCGGGCATCGAGTAAACCAGGCCGGGCTGGTCGAGTCGGCACCTGACCATTGCCGCTTCTGGTTCGAGTTCGAGGAGCCAGAGACCGGCAGGCAGGCGGCCGAGCTGATTCGGGATCTGCTTGCAAGCCTGCTGTCGGAAGCATCCGGGGGCGCGTCGCCGGTTGCCCGTATCGATGATTTTCTGGCCCAGGCCGAGAGCCGGGCCATGCCGGCTGACAGCCTGGCCATTCAGCAAGCGGCCCAGGCGCGCGGCATTCCGGTGGCGCGCATGGACCGGCCGCCGTTCGATCCCACCCGGGGTTCTTTCCGCATTCGTCCCAACGGCCTGCTCCGACTGGGTCATGGTCGTGGTCAGCACACCGTTGACGGCACATTCGCCGTCAGTCGCTCCGAGCCGGTGTTCAGGCTGATAAGTGATCGGGTCGCATTGTTCGAGGGTCTGGCCGGGATGGGCGTGCCGCTGCCGGCCGCCGCGCCCGGCTGGCAGCTGTCAACGATTCGGGTGGGGCGTCAGGCCGAGCGGCTGGGTTATCCGGTCGTCATACGCTGCGACCGGCGCGGTGCCAGCCCGCGCACTGCCGATCCGTGCCGCAATCGCGAGGAAGTCACCCGATCCGCCACCCGGGCCCTGCAATCGAGCCGGCAGGTTCTGGTGCAGCGCCAAATCCCTGGCCGGGCCTGTAGAGTCCTGGTTGCCGGTGGTTGCGTTATCGCCTGTCAGGTCGAGGTGGAAGAAGCGGACGGCCGGCGCTGGAGCCCGTTGGAGAGATTGCATGATTCGATCGGACAACTGGCCGTTGAACTGGCGCGCAATCTCGATGTGGGGTTGTTGCTGATGAGCGTGGTCACGGCCGATCCCGAACGGCCGCTGGAAGAGGCCGGAGGCGCCATCGTCGACGTCGAGCTGGCACCGCGGCTCGATCACCTGTTTCCTTACGGTCACCCGCTGCTGAGCCGGGCCGCCGAAGCGTTTGTCGACTGGTTGTTCCCCGGCCCTGCCGCGGCCCGGATTCCGATCATTGCCGTGACCGGCACCAACGGCAAGACCACGACCAGCCGCCTGTTGACCAGCATCGCTGCGGCTGCCGGTTACAGTGTCGGTGAGGCGGGATCAGAGGGCTGCCGGGTGGCCGGCAAGCAAGTCTCGGATTACGAGGATGGCCATGTCTACGGTCATGTGGCCGTGCTCGACAATCCGGCCACGGATTTTGCCGTTCTGGAATCCACCCGCGGAGCGGTTGCCACCACCGGCCTGGGCTTCGAACGCTGCGATGTGGCCATCTGTCTGAACGTCACTGCCGATCACGTGGGTGATGTCGTCGGGTTGCAACATGTCGAGGAACTGGCCGAACTCAAGCGCGACATCGTCGAGCGGGCCGATGAGGCGATTGTCCTCAACGCCGACGACCCGTCCTGCCTGGCCATGGCCGACGGGGGCGGATCGCGCCGCGTGGGCCTGGTGTCGCTGGTCCAGTCGGCCGACAAGCTGCTCGCCCGGGCCGGCCCTGGCGGGGCGGCAGCAGTGCTCGAATCAATCGATGGCCGGGAGTGGCTGGTCCTGTATGCCGACGGTCAGCGCAAACCGCTGATGGCGGCCGGGGAGTTGCCGATCGCCTTCGACGGCAGCGCGCGGTTCAACCTGGAAAATGCCCTGCACGCCGCCCTCGCGGCCTGGATGCGCAGTATCGAGTCCGACGCCATCGCACGGGGGTTGGCCGCACTGTCGACCGGGTACGGTGGTGTGCCGGGGCGCCTGAACTTTCGCGAGGATCTGTCATTTCGGGTGTGCATGGATTACGCCCACAACCCGGCCGGGATACGGAACTTGTGCGAGTTCGTCGATCGTCTGAATGTCGCCGGCCGCAGGATTCTGTGCTTTTCGGCCAGCAACGCCAATGCCGACGAGCTGATTCGTGCCACCGGTGAGGCGGCCGCCGGCCACTTCGATGCCTATATCTGCAAGAATTTCGGCCTGCTGTATGATCGCCAGCCCCATGAAGGGCCGCAGCTGCTACGAGAAGGCCTGATCCGCGGTGGCGTCGACCCGCAGCACATTCAGTGCGTTTATGATGAATTCGAGGCGTTCGGCCAGGCGCTGAACATGGGGCGTGCCGGCGACCTGGTGGTCCTGATCGGCGGCAAGCGCCGCCAGGCATTGTGGGAACGGGTCATGGCATTCCAGGAGGTTGCGTAGTGTTTTACCGAATCGTTTTGGTCTGCATGCTGGCTGCCGGCCTGACTGGCATGGCCTCGGCCCAGGTGCAGGAGGCCGAGGGTATCGTCGACAAGGTCCAGTTGATCGACGCCTCGGAACTGGGCGGGGATTCGTTCCTGATTCTCCGACTGGAAGATGATCGCAATTTCCAGTTGCCCGACCAGCAGCAGCTGCCGGCCGGGCAGGGCACGCGCGTGGCAATCCGCTACCTGGTGCCCGACGAACCCGATCTGCTGCCCGAGGCCTGCTCGGTCACGGTACTGGCGGTTCCCATCGGTGCTGATGGAGAGGAAGTGATGCAGGAGGCCGCGCGCCCGTTCCAGGTCTACCGCAATTCGAACGAAGCCTGCCAGTGATAAGGTAGCCTGAGCAGTACTTGTTCTTGCCGGGGGTACCGGATGTCCATCCGCCATCTCGACCGCATGTTCAGGCCGCGTTCGATTGCGGTATTCGGTGCATCCGACCGGCCTGGCAGCGTCGGGCGCGCGGTATTCGGCAACCTCGACGAAGGCGGTTTCGAGGGGCCGCTTTACCCGGTCAACGTCCGCCATCGTCGTGTTGGCCGACGGCGTGCCTGGCGGCGTGCCGCCGACTTGCCGCAGCCGCCGGATCTCGGGGTGATCTGCACGCCACCGGCCACCGTGCCGGGCATACTCGATGAGTTGGGCGAATGCGGTACACGTGCCGCCGTGGTGATCACGGCCGGGTTCGAACAGGCCGGTGCCGAGCTTGGCCGCGACCTGCTGGCCGAAATGCTCGAGTGTGCCGGGCGCCATGGGCTTCGTTTCCTCGGGCCCAATTGCGTCGGCCTGATGGTACCGTCGGCGCATCTCAATGCCAGCTTTGCACCGGGCCGGCCGCGGCCGGGTAGCCTGGCGTTCGTCACCCAGTCCGGTGCGCTGGCGACCACGGTGCTGGACTGGGCGGCCGAGCGCGATATCGGCTTTTCCAGTTTCCTGTCGCTGGGCAATTGCCTGGATGTCGACATCGGTGACGTGATCGATTACCTGGGGTCCGATGCCCATACCCGGTCGATCCTGCTCTACATGGAAGCCTTGAACGACGGTCGCAAGTTCATGTCGGCCGCACGCGCGGCCTCGCGCAACAAGCCGCTGCTGGTGGTCAAGTCCGGGCGCGTGCCGGAAGGTGCCCGGGCGGCCGCCTCGCACACCGGCGCCATGGCCGGCAGCGACCAGGTCTATGCCGCGGCCATCCGGCGTGCCGGGGCCTTGCGGGTGCACGGCATCGAGGATCTGTTCAGCAGTGCCGAACTGCTCGCGCGCGTTCGCCGCGATTGCGGCAGCCGCATGGCCATACTCACCAACGGCGGCGGCCCGGGAATACTGGCCACCGACGAGTTGATTCTCGGTGGCGGCCAGCTCGCCGAACTGAGCGACCAGACCGTCGCCCGGCTCGATGAACTGTTGCCCGACAACTGGTCGCGCGCCAATCCGGTCGACATCATCGGCGACGCGCCGCCCGAGCGTTACCGACTGGCGCTGGAGGTGCTGGTCGAAGACCGCGGGGTCGATGCGGTGCTGCTGATTCACGCGCCCACGGCCCTGGCCGCCAGCCCGGATATTGCCCGCGAACTGGCCCCAATTGCCCGGGGCGCGCGCATCCCGGTGTTCGGCTGCTGGCTGGGCGGGGCATCGGCACGGGCGGCCTATGAACATTTCGCCGCCGCCGGCCTGCCGGGGTTTCTGACGCCCGCAGACGCCGTGGCGGCGTTTCTTGCCCTGCAGGAGTTTCGCGCCAACCAGGTCGCCCTGATGGAAACCCCCTCGGAGATGCCGTCTGCCGCACGCATGGATGCCGACGCCGTCGGCGAGATCGTGCAGCGGGCACGCGACGAGCGACGCGCCTGGCTGTCGGAGGTCGAGGCCAAACAGGTGTTGGCCGCCTACGGCATATCGGTAGTCGAGACCCGGCACGCCGCCACCCCGCACGAGGCGGCCGAAACGGCTGCCGCAATGGGTTTTCCCGTCGCCCTGAAGCTGATTTCGCCCGATATCACCCACAAGTCCGATGTCGGTGGGGTCGTGCTGGACCTGGAGTCGAGCGACGCCGTGCGTGAAGCGGCCGTCGGCATCGTGCGGCGCGTCGAGCGGCACGGAGATGCACGCCTCGACGGGTTCTCCATCCAGCCGATGCTGCGTTGCAGCGGCGGGGTCGAGCTGATCGTCGGCGGCAGCAACGATGCGGTGTTCGGTCCGGTGATCCTGTTCGGTCATGGCGGCACGGCAGTCGAGGTGATCGGCGACACCGTTATCGGCATGCCGCCGCTCAACATGAGCCTGGCGCGCCAGCTCATCGACCGTACGCGGGTCGCCAGGCTGCTGGCCGGTTTCCGCAGCCAGCCGGCGGCGCGCATCGACCTGGTCTGTGAAGTGCTGGTGCGCGTGGCCCGGCTGATGACCGACCTCGATCTCATCGAATCGCTGGATATCAACCCCCTGCTGGCCCACCCCGATGGCGTGATCGCCCTGGATGCACGCATCGAACTGCGCCCGGTCGATGCCGGCAAGCGCACCCGTCCGGCCATTGCCCCCTACCCGCAACATCTCGAACAGACCGTGGCTTTCGACGGCCGGGAGATCACGCTTCGGCCCATCCGTCCCGAGGACGAGCCGGCCCATCGCGATTTCTTCAACAGCCTGGAGGCCGAAGATGTGCGCTTTCGCTTCTTCGGCGTCATCCGTGAACCGGAACACACGCAACTGGCCCGCTACACCCAGATCGACTACGAGCGCGAAATGGCGCTTATCGCGGTGGATACCGACGGTCGCACCCTCGGAGTGGTCAGGCTGGCGCTCGATTCGGCCGGGCAGCACGGTGAGTTTGCCGTGGTCGTGCGCTCGGCCATCAAGGGGCGCGGGCTGGGGCGGATATTGCTGGTCAAACTCATCGACTACTGCCGCGAGATCGGTCTGGGTGAACTGGTCGGCCAGGTGCTGCAGTACAACGAACGCATGCTGGGGCTTGCCGCCGAGCTGGGTTTTCGCATCGAGCCGCCCGACGAGGACGGCATTCGCCGGGTCGTGCTCGACCTGAAGGGCTGATGACGTGCTGCCAACACCAGCGATGCAATCGCTTGCCGCGCGGGAAGCTTTCGGCTATCATACCCGGCTTGTTTTTTCGGGCCGTTAGCTCAATGGTAGAGCAGTAGGCTTTTAACCTATTGGTTGAAGGTTCGAGTCCTTCACGGCCCACCATTTTTTCCATGCCCGCCTCGCGCATCCCCGAGACTTCCCAGGCCGGACTTCACGACCGGCTCGACGAGGTGGTGCGTCGGCATCTCGAGTCGAGCTGGCGACAGCCGCTGCGCCGGCACAGCATCGAGGCCTTCGAGTCGCTGCTGCCTCGCCTCAGGGCGGCTCCTGTGCTCGTGCTCGATTCCGGTTGCGGCACGGGGGCGTCGACCGTGCATCTGGCTCAGAGCCATCCCGATGCACTGGTGCTCGGCATCGACAAGTCGGCCGCACGCCTGGCTCGTGGCCGCGAGCTCCCGGACAATGCGCTGCTGGTGCGTGCCGAACTGGCCGACTTCTGGCGATTGCTGCTGCGCGAAGCCCTGCATCCGGCCAGACATTGCCTGTTCTATCCCAATCCCTGGCCCAAGCCCGCTCACCTCAAGCGTCGCTGGCATGCCCACCCGGTGTTTCCCGACCTGCTGGCGCTGGGCGGGGAACTGGAATTGCGCTCGAATTTCGAGCTGTACCTGCGCGAGTTTGCCCGGGCGCTGGCGCTGGCCGGCGTCGTCAGTGCCGAAGTGGTATCTTTGACGATTGATCAGCCGGTCAGTCCGTTCGAGCGCAAGTATGCCGAAAGCGGTCACCGGCTCTGGAAGTTGACCGTCAACCTGGGAGCAAGACCATGAATCCATTCCGACTCGTTGTGGCGGCCTGTGCCGCGGCCGCGCTGACCGCACCGGCCATTGCCGACGATCGACTCAAGGAAGTGATTGCCGATTCGGATCGCCCGGCCGACCAGGTCGAGCGCGATCAGTATCGCAACCCCTACGAAACCCTGACCTTTTTCGGTATCGAGCCCGACATGACCGTGGTCGAGCTCTCGCCCGGCGGCGGCTGGTACACGGAGATCCTGGCCCCTTACCTGAAAGACGAAGGCAAGCTGGTTGCCGCCCACTGGAATCTCGATGGCGATGTGCCGGATTTCTATGTGCGAATCCGCGGCGAATACGAGGAGCGCATTGCCGATACCGACCGCTTCGGCGAGATCGAGCTGATCTCGTTCGATCCGCCCGAGCTGGTGGATCTTGGCGAGCCCGGGTCGGCCGACCTGGTGCTGACCTTCCGCAACGTGCACAGCTGGAAGCGTGCCGGCACCTTCCGCGACGTTGCCCGGGCCGCACATGAAGTGCTCAAGCCCGGTGGTGTCTTCGGCGTGGTCAGCCATCGTCTGCCCGAGGATCGCGAGCAGGATCCGGAAGCACGTTCGGGTTATGTCCAGCAAAGCTGGGTGGTGGGTATCGCCGAATCCGAAGGCTTCCGCCTGGCCGAGGCCTCCGAGATCAACGCCAACCCGGCCGACACCGCCGACCATCCCAACGGCGTGTGGAACCTGCTGCCTTCGCTGAGAGTGGAAGAGGGCGATGACGAGGAGCACTACCGCGCCATCGGCGAAAGCGACCGCTTCACCCTGAAGTTCGTAAAGCGCTGATACGCTCGCGAAGCGAGCGTATCAGCGTCCCGGACGGGGCAAAGCCCCGGTCCGGGACCCCCATCCAGGCGCAACGCGGCT
>SLIA01000242.1 GCA_007135935.1 Wenzhouxiangella sp. | reverse complement strand
CTTGAAAGACCCATATTAGGCACACCCCTGCTGGTCAAAAAAGATGGTACCCGCGAAACCTTTGACCGGGAAAAATTGAACCACGGCATTCAAATCGCCTGCGGTAAAAGAGCTGTTTCCGCCACGGACATTGAACGCTTAACAGGTGAAATTGAGGCAAAACTGCAGCGACTGGGCAAATCAGAAGTGTCATCGCGGATCGTTGGCGATTTGGTCATCAAAGGTTTGAAAGAACTTGATTACATTGCCTATATCCGGTATGCCATCGTTTACTTACAACTTGACGATCTGAAAGATATTCGTTCCGAAATAGATCGTCTCTTAACTGAAGAATCTTAATCGTATTAATTTGCTAGGAGAGTTCCAAATGACTGACAACGTCCAATCCCCCGTAATCGATCTTCTACCTTCTCCACCACTGCCAAAAGATGTACCTGGCATTGAATTAAGTAATAACGCCCGTGAAGTCCTTTCTCGTCGATATCTCAGAAAAGGCAAAGATGGAACACCGGTCGAAACCGTAGAAGAAATGTTCTGGCGCGTTGCATATCACGTAGCGAAAATAGAAGCGACTTGGGAGGGAGATGTTGATGCTCGCACTCGTGAGTTTTACAACTTACTCATTTCTAAAAAGTTTTTTCCCAATTCACCGACCTTCACAGGTGCTGGAACACCTTTGGGTCAACTGGCAGCTTGTTTTGTCTTGCCGATCTCCGATGACATGGGTCGACAAGAAGATGGCATCTTCACCACCTTAAGAAACGCCGCGCTGATCCAGCAAACCGGTGGAGGTAACGGGTTCAGCTTCTCCAGGCTGCGTCCGAGTGGATCACGGGTTAAAAAATCCGCTGGTCAGGCGACCGGCCCGGTTGGTTTCCTGCGAGTTTACGATCAGGCGTTCGGAGAAATTGCCCAGGGTGGCACCCGACGAGGTGCTAATATGGGCACTTTGCGTGTAGATCATCCCGACATAGAGGACTTTGTCTCCTGTAAAACCAACGAAAAAGCCATTACAAATTTTAACATCTCAGTTGGTATAACAGACGCCTTTATGGAAGCTGTCTTAGCTGACCGTGATTGGGAATTACGCTTCCCTGATGAGACCTCGCCAGAATACCAGGACTTTAATGGCGACCTCGATGATGCCATTCAACAAAACCTACCCATAAAAACCCACAAGATCATCCGCGCCCGTGACCTCTTTGAAAAAATCGTCACTCAAGCCCATCATAATGGCGAACCTGGGCTGTTGTTCATTGATGCAGCCAATCGCGAAAACCCTGTGCCGCACCTCTACCGGTTAGAATCCACCAATCCATGTGGTGAGCAATGGTTAGGACCTTACGAAAACTGCTGCCTTGGGTCCATCAACCTAGCTGAGCATTTAGGGCCGGATCATACCCTAGATTGGGACTCTCTAAGGGCTTCCGTGGAAACCTCCACAATCTTCCTCGATGATGTTGTGGAAGCCAATGCCTACGTGCCAGCAGTTCCCCAACTCAGGGAAGCAGCCCATCGTGCCCGTCGGATTGGTTTAGGCGTCATGGGTTTGGCCGACCTGCTCTATCATGTCCAGATCCGTTATGGAAGCCAGGAAGGTCAGGAGTTCTCGGCCCAAGTGATGGAGTTTGTCCGCTATCATACAATGCAGACCAGTATCAAAATGGCTGAAAAACGTGGAAGCTTTCCAGCTATTGAAGGCAGCGTGTACGATCCCAACAACCTCAACTGGACACCGCCTGAGCCTGTTACGCCTTATCAGCATGATTTCAATCGTCCTGCAGTTAATTGGGACAAAATCTTAATGGGAATTAAAAAACACGGTATACGCAATGCTGCCCAAACAACCATCGCTCCAACCGGTACCATTGCCACTGTCGCAGGCTGTGAAGGATATGGATGTGAACCTGTGTTCGCCTTGGCATATATCCGCCATGTAAATGACAATGGCAATGACCTTTTGTTAAATTACGTCAGTCCAAAATTCCAAAAAGCATTAGACGAGTCAAACCTCGACCCAGAAGTCCGACAGGAAATCATCGATCAAATCATTGATACAGGCACCTGTCAACATGTTGAAGCATTGCCACAACGCCTTAAAGACGTATTTGTAGTTTCAGCGGATATCACTGCTGAAGAACATGTTCGGATGCAAGCTGCACTTCAAGCATTTGTCGATAACAGCCTGAGTAAAACGATCAACTTTCCTTCCACGGCAACCACCAAGGATGTCGCCGATGCTTACCAACTTGCCTGGAAATTAGGGTGTAAGGGCATCACTGTTTATGTCACAGGATCACGTGATCAAGTCGTGCTTGAAACCAAGAGCACAGCTGATTCCAAGCTCACCACAATCCAGGACAATGGCTATAAATCAGATGAGCTGGCTTATGCACAGCCTGGAAAACAAATCCCAATCTGGCACGAGACCAAGAAACCTCGTCCACGATTTCTCAAGGGATATACTTACGTGATTGAAACTCCCTTAGGGAAGACCTTTGTAACTGTCAACGAAAACGGTGAAAACCAGCCCTTTGAGGTCTTTATCAACACTGCAAAAGCTGGAACAGAAACAGCAGCCCATTCAGAAGCCATGGGACGTTTGATCTCTTACCTGCTGCGAATAGCATCACCCGTAGAACCTAGAAGACGCCTTAAAACCATCATGGATCAACTAGCCGGGATTGGTGGTGGGCGTTCTCTTGGCTTTGGACCAAACCGCATCCGCTCCTTACCTGATGGCATTGCCAAAGCCCTCGACGAGTACCTTATCAGCCGATCCAAGGATGCTGAACAGATGGCAAACGAGAACTTGGGCAATACCCCAACCCTACCATTATCAGATTTAGACACACACACCGATCTGAAACCGAAGCTCATCCG
>SLIA01000099.1 GCA_007135935.1 Wenzhouxiangella sp. | reverse complement strand
TCATAGGCCAACGACAGGTAAACGATCGTCAGCGTCATGAACAGGAAGGCCTGCAGGGGCACGACCAGGATGTGGAAGATTGCCCAGCCGCCACCGGGGATGAACTGGATCCACCAGGGCAAGAGCGCAATCAGCACGAAAATCAGCTCCGCGGCGTACAGGTTGCCGAACAGTCGCATGGCCAGTGACACGGTCTTGGCGACCAGTTCGACGATATTGAGCACCAGGTTCGGGATCCACAGCAGCGGATTGCCGCCGAAGGGATGGGTGAACAACTCCTTGCCGAAGCCGCCGAGACCCTTGCCCTTGATGCCGTAGATGACAATCAGGCCCAGTACGGTAATCGACAGACCGAACGGGGCGTTGATATCGGCCGAGGGCACGATGCGGAAGTAGTCCACGCCGAGCACGTACATGGCCAGCGGGACGTAGTCGACCGGCACCAGGTCCATCAGGTTCCAGAGGAAAACGACGCCGAAAATCGTCAACGCCAGCGGCCCGATGAAACTGCGCGGGCCGTGGAAACTTTCCTTGACCGTGTTGTCGACGAAGTCGACGAGCAGTTCGATGAAATTCTGCATACCGCCGGGCACCCCGGACGTGGCCTTGCGAGCGACCAGGAAGAGGGCGCCGACAAAGAAAAGGCCCAGCACCCACGACACGATCATGGTATCGACGTGCCAAACCCACGGATCCATCTGATCTGCCCCCTCGGGCATGCGCAGGTTGGTAATGTGGTGACGAACGAAGTCGCCGGCATCGGCTTCCTCGTTCCACACGAAGCTGGCGCGCTCCTTGGTCTGGGCCCACCAACCCGCGAAGCCGGCGAGCTCGGTGCCCGCTTCTGCCGCATTGGCGCTGGCCGCCTGGGCCATGTCCCCGCCTGCTTCTACAGGCGCTTCCGGTTGCTCGTTGCCGCTAGCCATGGTCGTCTTCGAGGAATCCCGTTAGTCGTTTTCCGCAATAGAACCCGGCAACAACGCCATCTTGCGCATTGCCAGCCAGTAGGCCACCGCGGTGGCCGCGTATCCCGTCACCACCGGCACGAAGTAGCCGGCGAACCAGAGAGCGACGATGACAAAAATCACCACCGCCAGAACGAACTTCAATGCCATGGCGCGATAGAACGAGCGCAACATGGCCTTCGGCTCCATATTGGAAGCCAGGCCGACCCTCAATGCCACCACCGCGGTCAGAAACAGGCCGACTGCACCGCCAGCCAGCGCGGCCATCGACCAACCCAGCCCGCCAATCATGGCAAACGCCACGCCGGCAAGGGCGGTCATCACGGCCTGAGTGCGCAACAGCCAGGCAATCGTCTTGGCGAATTCAGCTTGGTTCACGACCTGGGGCGCAATCGGGCATTCGGGTCGGGCGCGGCGGCTCGACTCACCGCCAGGGGGAGTGATGAGATCCGCGCCAGGAGGGCGCAAATGAACCCGCGCCCTGTAAATCCGGGGAAGTATAACAGGGGGAGGAAGGGAGCGGCAAGGAAGCGGGTGGGGAAATTGTCGTTTGGTCGTTTGGTCGTTTCGAGAACGGTAGAGGCCGCCTCATGGCAAAGCGACCAAGAGACAAAGCGACGAAACGACCAAACGACAGCGCAACCGCGCTACCCGCGCTTCAACCGCTCCAGGATGCCGTCGAGTTCGTCCAGGTTGGTGTAGCGGATGGTCATCTGGCCTTTGCCGGAGGACTGGTGCCTCAGGCTGACCGGGGCGCAGAGGGTTTCGGTCAGTTCCTGTTCGAGGCGCTGGATGTCGGCACTCTTCGGGGCCTTTTTCGGCTTGTCCGGGACACCTTCGCGCAGGCGGCGCACCAGCGCCTCGGTCTGGCGGACCGAGAGGGCCTGGTCGACGATCTGGTGAGCGGCGCGGACCTGATCGCCCCGGTCAAGGGTCAGCAGCGCACGGGCATGACCCATGTCGAGCTTGCGCTGGTCGACCAGATCACGCACTTCCGGCGCCATGTCGAGCAGACGCAGCAGGTTGGTCACGGCCGCGCGCGAGCGCCCGACACTGGTGGCGGCCTGCTCGTGGGTCAGGTCGAACTCCTCGATCAGGCGGCTGAGCGCCGTGGCCTCTTCCAGTGGATTGAGATTCTCGCGCTGGATGTTCTCGATCAGCGCCAAGGCCAGGGTGGCCTCGTCGGCGACCTCGCGCACCAGCGCGGGAATGGTGTCGAGGCCGGCCATCTGCGAGGCTCGCCAACGGCGCTCGCCGGCAATCAGCTCGTAGCGGCCCTTCTTCGCCAGCGGCCGGACAACCACGGGCTGCACAAGGCCCTGCTCGCGAATCGAGTCGGACAACTCCTTGAGTCGATCCGGATCCATGGCCGAGCGCGGCTGGTAGCGACCCGGCTCGATGACATCGAGCGGCAATTCCTTCAGACCGGTCAGCTCGCCCTCGGGACTGGCCTTTTCGGCCGCCGCCCGGGTCTTGCCCAGCAGCGCGTCGAGATTGCGCCCCAGCGGTTTCTTCTTGCGCGATGCGTTCATCGGGGATCGGCTCCGAGTCGGCGCAGGTACTCTCCGGCCAGGCCGAGATAGGCCACCGCACCGCGCGATTCGCGATCGTAATGAATGACCGACTGCCCGTAGCTGGGCGCCTCGGCCACGCGCACGTTGCGCGGCACCACGGTGGAATAGAGCTTGTCGCCGAAGTGCTCGCCAAGCTGGCGCGACACGGCGCCGGAGAGGTTGTTGCGGATATCGAACATGGTGCGCACCAGGCCCTCGATCTCCAGCGCCGGGTTGACCGAATCCTGGATCTGCTCGATGGTGTTGAGCAGCGCGGTGAGTCCTTCCAGCGCATAGTACTCGCACTGCATCGGGATCAGCACCCGGTCGGCGGCGGTGAGCGCGTTGAGGGTGAGCACGTTGAGCGCCGGCGGGCAATCGATGAGGATGTGGTGGTAGCGGCCGCAGACCGGATCGAGCGCGGCCTTGAGCACGCCGGAGCGATCCTCGAGATCCATCAGCGCCACCTCGGCCGCGGTCAGGTCGCCGTTGGCCGGCACCAGGTCGAAGCCCATGGCTTCGACACTCACTGCTGCCGAACTGATCTCGGCCTCGCCCATCAACACCTCGCACAGCGTGGGCTGATCCTCAGCGATCTCCACGCCGGACCCGGTGGTGGCATTGCCCTGCGGGTCGATATCGATGAGCAAGACACGCCGCTTGAGCTCGGCCAGGCCGGCGGCGAGGTTGAGCGCGGTCGTGGTCTTGCCCACGCCGCCTTTCTGATTGGTCACGGCCAGGACTCTGGCCCGTCGTTCACTCATTTCGACTCACGATGACCAGGCAGCGCCTGGCGGCGATCCCCGGTACTTCCAGTTCGATCCGATCGACATTGTAGCCGCTCGGCACGCTTTCGCACTCGCTTTGTTCCAGACGCGCCTTCATGGCCAGCAGACGCGCACCGCGCGCAAGCCAGGCCTCCAGTCGCTCGACCAGCCGCGGCAGTGGTGCCAGGGCCCGGGCGACGATATCACCGGCCGGGTGCTGGTCGGCATCGAGATGCTCCAGGCGGCCGTGCACCGGCTCGATGTTGTCCAGCCCCAATTCCCGCCGCACCTGGCGCAGGAAACGCACCTTCTTGCCGTTGGTGTCGACCAGCACGAAGTGCCGATCGGGGCAGGCGATGGCCAGCGGCACCCCCGGCAGCCCGGCACCGGTGCCGGCATCGAGCACCCGCTCGGAGCGGAGCCAGGGCAGGATGCTCAGGCTGTCGAGCAGATGACGATCGACCATTGCATCGGGCTCGTCCACCGCGGTGAGATTGAAGGCCCGGTTCCAGCGCCCGAGCAAGGCCAGATAGGCCAGCAGGTTGTCGCTCTGGGCCGCCGACAGCTCCAGGCCCATTGCCCCCAACCCTCTCTCGAGCCGCTCGCGCAGATGTTGATCGCTCATGGCGCCGAGGTTTCCTTGCTGTCGGCCCCGTTTTCCGGCCACGGCTCGCCCGGCAGCTCGTGGTGGCGATGGCAGGCCACCTGGTTGCCGTTGTCCAGCAACTCCAGCCTGGGCACCTCGGCGGCACAGCGATCGATCGCGAACGGGCAGCGGGTACGGAACACGCAACCCGACGGCGGATCCAGCGGCGAGGGCATGTCGCCTTGCAGGGAGCGCCGGGCGCGGGCGCGTTCGCGTACCGGGTCGGGAATCGGCACCGATTCGATCAGCGCCCGGGTGTAGGGATGACGCGGCGCGTGATAGATGTTTGCACGGTCGGCCACCTCCATCACCCGACCCAGGTACATCACCAACACGCGATCGGAGACATGGCGCACCACCGACAGATCATGGGCAATGAAGATCAGCGACAACTGCAGCTTCTTCTGGAGATCCTTGAGCAGGTTGACGATCTGCGCCTGGATGGAGACATCGAGCGCGCTGACCGGTTCGTCGCAGACCACCAGGCGGGGATTGACCACCAGCGCCCGGGCGATACCGACGCGCTGGCACTGACCACCGGAAAACTCGTGCGGGTAACGGTTGATCTGGTCGGGCAGCAGGCCCACCAGCTGCAGAATGCCGATGACCCGCTCGCGAATCTGCAACTTCGACATGGACGGGTAGAAGGTCTTGAGCGGTTCGGCCACGATCTCGCCAATGGTCATGCGCGGATCGAGCGAGCCGGAAGGGTCCTGAAAGATGATCTGGATCTCGCGCCGCTTCTTTCTCAGGAATTCCTCGCGGGTGCCGACCAGCTCCTCGCCCAGCCACTCGATCGAGCCGCCGCTGGGGCGCTTGAGACCGAGCAGGGTGCGCGCCAGGGTCGACTTGCCACACCCCGACTCGCCCACGATTCCCAGGGTTTCGGCAGGGAAGACATCGAAGCCGACGCCGTCGACGGCACGGATGGTGTGGTAATCGTGGCGAAACAGGCTGCCGGCATCGACCCGGAAGTGGGCTTCGAGGCCACGCACCTTGAGTACGGGAGAGCGCATCAGCCCACCTCCTGTTTCGGCGGCAGCGCCTCGAGGTGGCAGCGCTTGAAGCGGCCCTCGCCGACCTGCTCGAAGGCGGGCCGCTCACGGCACTGTTCCCAGGCATAGCGGCAGCGATCGCGAAACGGACAGCCCTCGGGCACCTCCAGCAGGTTGGGCGGATTGCCGGGAATGGCGTGCAGTATGCCCGACTCGTCGCGATCGAGCCGGGGCACCGAGTTGAGCAGTCCCTCGGTGTAGGGGTGACGAGGATCGGCAAACAAGGTGTCGACATCGGCCATTTCCATTTCCTGGCCGGCATACATCACCAGAACCCGGTCGCACAGACCAGCCACCACACCCAGGTCGTGGGTAATCAGCAGGATGGCCGTCGAAGACTGGGTCGACAACTCGCCCATCAGCGAGTTGATCTGCGATTGCACGGTCACATCGAGCGCGGTAGTCGGCTCGTCGGCGATCAGCAAGTCAGGCTGACACAAAAGCCCCATGGCGATCATCACGCGCTGGCACATGCCGCCGGACAGTTCGTGCGGGTACTGCTTCATGCGCTGCTCGGGATCGCTCAGGCGCACCTGGCGGAGCATCTCGATGGCGCGTTGCTTTGCTTCCCTGCGCTTGAGATTGCGGTGGTGGGTGAGCACCTCGACAAGCTGATCGCCGACGGTCATGTAGGGGTTGAGCGAGGAAACCGGGTCCTGGAAGATCATCGAGATCTTCGAACCGCGCACCCGGGTGAGTTCCTGCAGCGACATGCCCAGCAGTTCCTGACCACGAAACTTCACCGAGCCGCTGGCGTGGCCGTTCTCGGCCAGCAGACCCATCAGGGCCAGCGCCGTCTGGGTCTTGCCGGAACCGGACTCGCCGACCAGCCCCAGCGTCTCGCCGGGCTCGAGATCGAAACTGATGCCGTTGACGGCATGCACCACGCCTTCGGGGGTGTCGAAGGAGACGGTGAGGTCGCGGACTTCAAGCAGGGCCATCAGGGGCGGTCAAAGGTGAAAGGTAAAAGGTAAAAGGAAAAGGCCCCAAGTGCCAGCGCATGGCACTCGATGCTCTCCCACCCGGCGGCGATTCTCCGGCCTTGGCAAAATCGCCCGGCTCTCAACCTAGCAGACATCTTTCCTCCTTTCACCTTTCACCTTTCACCTTTTACCGCCCTTACAACCTGTCCTTCGGATCCAGCGCATCGCGCAGGCCGTCGCCGAGGAAATTGAACGCAAACAGCGTCACGGCCAGGAAACCGGCCGGGAACATCAGCGACCAGGGCGCGGTTTCCAGCTCCTGGGTGCCTTCGTTGACCAGTGCCCCCCAGGAAGTCAGCGGCTCCTGCACGCCCAGGCCGAGGAAACTGAGGAAACTCTCGACCAGGATGACCTGCGGAATGGTCAGGGTGACATAGACGATGACCACGCCGAGCAGGTTGGGCACGATGTGGCGGCGGATGATCTGCGCCTCCGTGGCGCCGCAGGCTCGCGCGGCCTCGACGAAATCCTTGTTCTTGAGGCTGAGCGTCTGACCGCGAACGATACGCGCCATGTCCAGCCAGTTGATCGCGCCGATGGCGAGAAAGATCAGAAAGATATTGCGTCCGAACACCACCATGAGCAGGATGACGAGGAACATGAACGGCATGGCGTAGACCGCGTCGACGATGCGCATCATGACATTGTCCACGCGCCCGCCCAGGTACCCGGCAACCGCGCCGTAGGAAACTCCGATGATCAACGACACGAGCGTGGCCAGCAAGCCGACCAGCAACGAGATCTGTCCGCCGATCATCGTGCGCACGAACAGATCCCGACCGATGGCGTCGGTACCGAACAGGTGGCCGGTCTCGAGCGAGGGAGGCGTGGAGGAGTGATCCCAGTCGGGGATCTCGTGATCCCACTGGCTGAGCATGGGGCCGACGATCACCAGCAACACCATGACCACCAGGACCACCAGGCCGGCCACGGCGGCCTTGTTTTTCAGCAGCCGGTGCCAGGCATCGATGTAGAGCGATCGGCCCCTGATCTCGCGGGTATCGAGCGCCTGATCGAAGGCATCACGGGTCGACTCGTTCACGCCTCGGCCTCCCCGTCATCGTAACGAATACGGGGGTCAAGCCAGGCATAGAGCAGGTCGACCAGGAAGTTGAACAGGATGATGAGCATGCCGTAGAGAATGACCACGCCCATGACCAGGGTGTAGTCGCGGTTGAGCGCCCCCTGAACGAAATACGTACCGATACCGGGGATCGTGAAAATGCGCTCGACAACCACCGATCCGGTCATTATGGCGGCCGCGGCCGGGCCGAGATAGGAAATCACCGGCAGCAGCGCCGGCTTGAGGGCGTGGCGCAGAATGACCTCCTTTTCCGGCATGCCCTTGGCGCGCACCGTGCGGATGTAGCTCGAGTGCAGCACCTCGATCATCGAGCCGCGGGTGATACGGGCAATATAGGCAATCATCGGCAAGGCCAGGGTCACCACCGGCAGGATCATGCGTGTGGGCGAATAGTCCCAGCCGCCGGCCGGCAACCAGCCCAGGGTGATGGCGAACAGCAGGATGAGCAACGGCGCCATGACGAAGTTGGGGATGGAAATGCCGATCATGGCGAAACTCATCACCGCGTAATCGCCCGGGCGGTTCTGCCTCAGCGCCGCCCAGGCACCAATCAGCACACCGGCAATCAGCGCGATGGCGAGCGCCAGAATGCCCAGCGTGAACGACACCGGCGCCCCCTGCAGGATCAGTTCGTTGACGCTCCAGTCGCGGTAATGGAACGACGGCCCGAAATCCAGCCGGGCAATCTGCCAGAGGTAGCGCGCGTACTGGAACACCAGCGGCTCATCGAGGTGATACTTGGCGGCCAGGTTGGCCTCGATCTCGGCCGGCAGGGCCCGTTCGCCATCGAACGGCCCACCCGGCGCGATGCGGATCAGAAAAAACGCCACCGTGATCAGCAGAAACAGCGTGGGGATGGCGGAGGCCAGGCGCCTTAAGGAGTATTTCAGCATGGAAGGCGCTCCGTTGGAGCGCGGAAAAAGGTGAAGGGTGAAAGGTGAAAGGATGATGGACGCCGGTCCTCCTTTTCCCTTTTACCTTTTACCTTTTTCCTGTCAAGCACCCGATTCATTCCTCATTCTCCCCGCCTTGCACATCTTCTTCATCCTGGCTCTTCACCAGATACATGTACCGCGTCAGATGGTAGTCCATGATGTTTTCTTCCCAGCCCTGCAGGCGCGGGTCGACCAGGCGGCGGGTCATGTAGATGAAGACCGGCAGCACGACCTGGTCTTCGAGCAGCATGCGTTCGGCTTCGACCATCAGGTTGCGCCGCCTGGCCGGAATGCGTTCGGAGGCGATGCGGTCGAGCAGGCGATCGAAGCGCGGGTTGTTGTATCCGGCGTCGTTGCGGCCATGACCGGAATGGTAGAGTTCAAGAAAGGTGAAGGCGTCCATGTAATCGCCGATCCAGCCGGCGCGAAACGCCTGGGTGACGCGACGCTGGGCACGATTCTGCAGGAAGACGCGGAATTCCTCGTTGATCAGGCGAGTCTGCACACCCAGCACCTGCCGCCACATCGCGGCAATCGCAATCGCGATCTTGCGATGATTCTCGGAGGTGTTGTAGCGCAGCTCCACGGTCAAGGGCTGCGATTCGGAGTAGCCGGCCTGGCGATAGAGACGACGCGCCTCCTCCTCGCGTTCGGACTGCGTCCAGTCGGCATATTCCGGCGCGGGGGGCTGATAGTCCGGCAGCCCCGGCGGCACCAGGTTGAAGGTCGGCATCTCGCCAAAACGGGTCACGCGCTCGGTGATGATCTCGCGATCGATGGCCAGGTTGAGTGCCTGACGCAGGGGCAGGTTGTCCTCGAAAGGTTCGCGGGTCAGGTTGAAGGAAAAGAAATAGGTGCCGAACCAGGGCGAGATCTTCAGCGCCTCGTCCATGTTCTGCTTGAGCCACGAAAACTGGCCCGAAGGCACCTGGTAGGTCCAGTGCAGATCGCCGGCGCGGAATCGATTGAACTCGGTGTTTTCGTCCTCGAAGGGATAAAACACGACCCGCTCGATAATGACATTGCCGGCATCGCGAAAGTACGGATTCATCTCCAGCTCGATGCGCGAACGCACCTGCCAGTCGGTCAGTCGGTAGGCCCCGTTGGACACCAGGTTGCCGGGGCGCACGTGCGCCGAACCATGCTCTTCGAGCGCCGCGCGATACACGGGGTAGGTCGTCGGATGGGTCAGCAGGCCGAGAAAATAAGGCGTAGGATCCTCGAGCCGGACCTGAAACGTGGTGTCGCTGAGCGCGCTCACGCCCAGCTCATCAGGCGACAGCTCGCCGGAAAAGATCTGCTGTGCATTGACCACGGGTGCGAGCATGCGACCGTAGCCGGCCCCCGTTTCCGGGTCGACCACGCGCCGCCACGACCAGACGAAATCGTGCGCGGTGACCGGCTCGCCGTTGGACCAGTGGGCGTCGGGATCGAGATAGAACGTGTAGGTGAGTCCGTCGCGGCTGACATCCCAGTGGATGGCCGCGCCCGGCACAATGCGACCGTCGGGCGCGGTGGTGGCCAGCCCCTCGAACAAATCGCGCAGGATATTGGCCGTGGGCACGCCCTCGGCCAGGTGCGGGTCCAGGGTCTGGGGCTCTTCGCCATTGCCGCGATAGAGCACCTGTTCTTCGGCCAGCACGTCGGGCACCGGCCGGCCTTCGTCATCGAACGCCACCTCGACCGGCACCGGCAAGCGCGGCGAGCGCGGGGCATCGTCATCGGGCTCGGGCGCGCCGCAGGCGGCCAGCAGTGCCGCCAGAACCACGACTACTGGAACACGCTTCATTCGAGCGACCAACGGGCTGATGAGGCTACTTTCATGGCATTGGCATCCGGACAGACCATCATGTTAATACACGACAGGCTTTTCCTGCTTGCAAGCATGCCCGGAAATGCCCTGCAGCCGCCGGCCCAAGCCGGACTTTCCGGGCATCCAGACCTGGCGGGATTGCGCTTGATCATGCAGCCTCACGGCAAAATGGCGATAATTGCGGTTCACTTCCTCGGGGCCGAGTCTCTGTGAATCCGGATTCCATTCTGACCGACAAACGTGAACTGACCGCCTGGCTGGAGTCAGGCTGCCGTCCGAAGGACGAATGGCGTATCGGCACCGAGCACGAGAAGTTCGGTTTCTGTACCGAGTCGCTCCGGCCGCTGCCATACGATGGCGAGCGCAGCATTCGTGCCATGCTCGAGGGCATGGCCAGGAACTTTGGCTGGCAGCCCGTGCTCGAGGACGGCCTGCCGATTGCGCTGAAGAAAGACGGCTGCTCCATCACCCTGGAACCCGGCGGGCAGCTCGAGTTGTCCGGCGAACTGCTCGACAACCTCCACGAGACCTGCCGCGAGGTCAACACCCACCTGGCCGAGGTGCGGGCGGTGGCCGAGCCGCTGGGGATCGGCTTCCTGGGCATGGGATTCCACCCCACGGCGCGGCGCGAAGACATCGATTGGATGCCCAAATCACGCTACGTGATCATGCGCAACTACATGCCGAAGGTCGGCACGCTCGGTCACGACATGATGAAGCGCACCTGCACCGTTCAGGTCAATCTGGATTTTTCCAGCGAAGCCGACATGGTCGACAAGTTCCGCGCCTCGCTGGCCCTGCAACCGGTCGCCACCGCCCTGTTCGCCAACTCGCCCTTTGTCGAAGGCCAACCCAGCGGTTTCCTGAGCTACCGCAGCCAGGTGTGGACCGACACCGACCCGGACCGCACCGGCATGCTGCCCTGGGTGTTCGAGTCGGGCATGGGTTTCGAGCGCTACGTCGACTGGATGCTGGACGTGCCCATGTACTTCGTGCAGCGCGAAGGGCGCCTGATCGATGTGTCGGGGCAATCATTCCGGGATTTTCTTGCCGGCAGTCTGCCCGGCCTGCCCGGCGAACAGCCGCGCCTGTCGGACTGGGAAGATCACCTGACCACGGCCTTTCCCGAGGTGCGACTGAAACGCTTTCTGGAAATGCGTGGTGCCGACGGCGGCCCCTGGCGCCGGCTGTGCGCCCTGCCGGCCTTCTGGGTCGGGCTGCTCTACGACCAGGCCAACCTCGATGCCTGCATCGACATGACCCGCGACTGGACGCTCGAAGAGCGCCAGCGCCTGCGCGAGGATGTCGCGCGCATTGGCCTGAAGGCGACAATCCGCGGGCGGACCGTTCGCGAGTTGGCCACCGAACTGCTGGAACTGGCCCACCAGGGGCTGGCCCGGCGTGCCCGCTACAACCCGGGCGGCGACCACGAAGGCGGCTTCCTCAATCCACTCAACAAGATCGTCGAACGCGGCACGACCCCGGCCGAAGTGAAGCTCGACCGCTACCATG
>SLIA01000207.1 GCA_007135935.1 Wenzhouxiangella sp. | reverse complement strand
CGCCACGATCTCCGGGAATTGTGCCCGCATGTCGTCGAGCGGCGTATCATCTCGCTCGACGCCCCTGCCGGTCACGTCGCGCGGCAACTCGAGCAGGTCGCGGCGCTGAAACACGACGCCGACCGACCCGTCGGGATACCAGAGGTGGACGCCTGCGCCGCCGGTCTCCGCTGTCACTCTACCGAGCGCAACGGGCCGGTTCACCTCTTCGCCCGCGTCCTCGACCTTTTCCCAGCCGCACCGCACGATCAGGCCGGCCCTGTGCGCCGACGCGATCAGATTCAGCGTCTCGCGACGCGTCAACTCCCGCATATCGAGCACACGCTGTACCTTGCGCACAATCTGCGTCTCGGTCATCGCCGCCCGGTACACCGGCGTCACGCAGGAATCGAGCAGCGCCGCCTTCGCCGGGTCACGCTTCGCCGCGTCGATCAGCGCGACGGCCTCCGGCGAACGGGCGCGCAACGCGTCCGCTTCCCGTCCGTCGCCGTCACGCTGTGCTTCGGTCGTCATCCTACACCTCTACGTAAAAATGGACCTCTAAATGCGCGTGGTCCGGCCAGGAGGGCTCTATCTCCGGCTTCACCATCAGCCCAATCTCGTCGCCTTCATTGACGACAAGGCCTTCAGAATCCTTGGCGTAGCCAGTGGACTCGGCCACAAAATATGCAGCACTCTCCGGGGCGTTGGTGCTGCTGGCTGTGGTCATGTTGTAGGCTCGGATATTTGCGCCATAATCGGCGTGACTGCACCACCAGCTCATTGCTGTCAGCCTGCCCTCATACGGACATATCCATCCATGCGGATACTGCTCTCGTTCGTAGCGGTCCACTCTATAGATGAGCGGGACCTGCCAGGGGATGCCCTCCTCGGTGGCCTCCAGTTTGAGATGCACCGTGCCCGTGACAACGGCCGTGCCGCCTCCGTTTGCTCCGTGTACGTCGCCCAGCCGGACCACCGCCCACTTCTCGCCGGTGCCGGACGGTTTCCACAGGATCCGGGCGGAGCCGTGTTCGGCGGAGGCGAGCACGGTCGATCCGTTCGCGATCTCGGCAAGCGCGTGGTTGGCATTCGACACGTTGACCTTGGCGACGACGGTCCCGGCGACCACACCCCGCCCGAGCAGGCCGTCTCCCGCTGGCCCGACCATCACGGCGAACCGGCCCTCGTGGGCGCCCGCTGCCGGCGTGACGCCGGAGAACATCGGGTTGCGAACGAACCCGTCCTCGTCCGCCGCCGGCGTAACCAGCACGTCGTCCAGGCCGAGCACCTCGCCCCGTGCGACGGTCGAGCCAGACGCATTCGCAACGACAACGATGTCGCGGTCGGTCGCGCTGGCCCCGCGCACGGGCCGGGGCCGGGCCATCCGCTTGACCGCGTCGACGGCGTCGAGCATCGCGTTCCAGTCGTCGGCTGCGATGACCAGCGGGTCGCCGCGTTTGACTCGCTTGCTCATCGGTTATTCCCCGGGGTTCAGGTCGGCCAGGGTGGCGGTCCGATGCACCTGGTCGACGTTGATGCTGATCGCCTTGGGCACGAGCTGGTCGGCGTCCACCTCCTCGCCGTAGGCGACCCAGAGATATTCCCAGCCCTTCTTCGGCACAGCGACCGTTGGCTTGGCCCCAGCCGGCCAATCGGCGCAGGCGTCGACGATGTTCGGGCGGACGGCGAACCGGTATCCGACCTCCCAGTCGCCGTCCTTGCCCCGCCGGCGTCCGCTCATCCCGACGAACAGAACCTCGCCCGCCTCGAACTCGTCGACGCCGACGATGGTGAACGCGGCGTCGTTGACATGATTCGCGAGCCGGGACGCGATCCGGCGGTAGGTGGGCGAGAACTCTGCATTCGTCAGGTACCGCGTCAGGTTGATGATCTGTGCCCCATCGAGCTGCGGGATTTCCACGCCCTGGACGTCGGGCTTCCCGTCGCGATGCACGACGTTGAGCGCGCCCTTGTAGTCCGGCCCGGTCCCGGCGACGCCGCCCGGCTCGTAGTGCTGGATGTGCTTGACCGCCTGGTAGATGTGGAGCGAGCCGCCGCCGATCTCGAACGACGTGATGTCGTCGCCGGTCTCCGGGATCTCTGGCGTCCGCTCGGGCCGGTCGTACTCGACCAGCCCGGCCCACACACACTCGTCGGCGTCGTCCTCGTCGATGTGGACCGGCTCGACGCGGATGCGGCTGCGGACGAGCCCGCCCAGGGTGGACGCGGTCTCCGCTTCCAGAGCGGCGATGGCGACGGCCCGGTTGGCCGTGCCCATCACGTGGAACGTGAACTCGATGTGTGCGGCGTCGCCCGTCTCCGCCGTCTGCGAATCGTATGCCTCAAGAACTACCGTTGCCATGTCTCACCCGAAAGTCGGAAACCGTCGTGCCTGTTCGAACATCCGTTTCGTGTTTTCGTCGATGCGGATCGCCCGTCGGACGAGCTCGTCCATCTGACCGCCGCCGGCCAGTGCGTGGGCGGCGTGCGGGTCGAACGTGCCCCGGACCTGATGCTCCATCTCCCGCATGCCGGCCCCGGCGATCCCGGCCAGCCGCCTGGCCATCTCGTCCATCGCGTCGGCTGCCCGCGTTGGCAGGTCCTCCCGTGCCGCATCGGCTTGTTTGCGTGCCAGGGCGGCCCGTTCGCGGGCCGCCTTGAGCTCTGCCCGGGCCGTATTGATCTTCTCCTGATTCTCCTCGATCTCTGCTTTATGCAAGGTCGCCAGCGCCTTCCGCGTCTCGTTGGCCTCCTTGTTGATCTCGGCCATTGCGGCCCGTTCCTGCGAATGGATGTCGGTGAGCCGCCTCTGGAAGGCCGCCTCTGCCTCCCGCTCATCCCGGCGGCGGTCCCGCTCGATATCGAGCAGGTTGCGTGTCATGCGTTCGTCCAGGCCCTTTTTGATCCCCT
>SLIA01000120.1 GCA_007135935.1 Wenzhouxiangella sp. | reverse complement strand
TCCGCCGGGCTTTCGTGCCGGGCTGCGCGACTATCAGCGTTTCGGCCTGGGCTGGCTGCAGTTTTTGCGCGAGTTCGGTTTCGCGGGCATCCTGGCCGACGACATGGGCCTGGGCAAGACCATCCAGACCCTGGCGCATGTGCTGACCGAAAAACAGGCCAGGCGCCTGGACCGGCCGTGTCTGGTGGTCGCGCCGACCAGCCTGATGTTCAACTGGCGCGCCGAGGCGAGACGGTTCGCGCCCGAGTTGGACGTGCTCTTGCTCCACGGGCCCAGGCGCAAGGCACAGTTCGGCTGGATTGCGCGCAGCGACCTGGTGCTGACCTCCTACCCGTTGTTGTTGCGTGACGGCGAACGACTGGCCGAGCAGCCCTGGCATCTGCTGATTCTCGACGAGGCGCAGGCGATCAAGAATCCGCGGGCGCGCGTCAGTCAGCAGGTGCGGCAGTTCGATGCCCGTCATCGCCTGTGCCTGACCGGCACGCCGCTGGAAAACCGGCTCGAGGAGTTGTGGAGTCAGTTCGATTTCCTCATGCCGGGATTGCTGGGGTCACGCACGGAATTCAGGCGCCGTTTTGCCGCGCCCATCGAGCGGCATGACGACAGCGAGCGGCGTGACATGCTCTCGCGCCGTGTTCGCCCGTTTCTGCTGCGCCGCAGCAAGGAAGCGGTGGCCCCGGAACTGCCGGCCAAGTCCGAGATCACCCGCACCGTGGCGCTGGAGGACGGCCAGCAGCGCCTCTACGAGAGAGTGCGGGTGATGCTGCATGAGCGGGTCCGCCACGCGCTGCGCGCCCGTGGTGCCGAACGCAGCCGCATCGTGGTGCTCGATGCGCTGCTCAAGTTGCGCCAGGTCTGCTGCGATCCGCGGCTGCTCAAGGACGTCGATGGCAGTGCCTCGGCCGGCTCGGCCAAGCTCGAGCTGCTGATGGACCTGCTGCCGGAACTGGTGGCAGAAGGTCGTCGTATCCTGTTGTTTTCTCAGTTCGTCGGCATGCTCGATCTGATCGAGCAGGCGGTGAAGGCGCAGGGCATCGACTACGTCAAGCTGACCGGTCGCACGCGTGATCGCCAGAAAGTGGTCGAGCGGTTTCAGGGCGGGCGGGTGCCGCTTTTTCTGATCAGCCTCAAGGCCGGCGGTGTCGGCCTGAACCTGACCGCTGCCGATACCGTCATTCACTACGATCCGTGGTGGAACCCGGCCAGCGAAGACCAGGCCACCGACCGCGCCCACCGCATCGGCCAGGATCAGAAGGTGTTCGTCTACCGACTGCTGACCGAGGCGACCATCGAGCAGAAGGTCGCCGAGATGCAGGACAGCAAGCGCGGGCTGGTCGAGGGCCTGCTGGGAACAGGCGGCGGTGGGGCGATCAGCGCCGAGGACCTGGAGGCGCTGTTCGAACCGCTGGAGGATGCTTCGTGAAAAAGGCGCAGGTCAGCGCCCTGGTTGATCGTCTGGTTGCCCGCGACGGCGGCTATCGCCCGCTGGAGCTGCTCAAGCTCGTGCGCCGGCTCGACAGTCGCGACGAGCAACGCTGGCTGCGTGGCGAGATCGGCTTTCTCGAAGACTGCCTTTACGGCGACCCGGCGAAGATTGCCGACTCGCTGCGCATGGCGGCCGAATGGGCGCGACGGCTCGAGCTCGCCGACGAAGCCGATGCAGCCATACCCGAACGGGCCGGCCGCATTTTTCGCAACGCGGTCGATGATCGCCTGGCGCGCACCGCCTGGCAGCGCCGCCAAGTCAGCCAGCAGGCCGACCTTTTCTTCGACAATGGCCAGGCCACGGTGCGCGGTCAGCTGCAGCGTGCGCTGGCCGATGGCGATCGCGACCGCTCCGAGCAACACCTGGCCGAGATGGCCCGCAATCACCCCGACAGCGAGATCCTGGCCGATGCCGAGCACCTGGTCGGCGCCATGGCCTGGCTGGAAGGAGTGCCGGACGATATCGACGCGATGGTGCATGTTCTCGATCAGGATCTCGCGACCCGCGCCCGCCGGCTGCTTGGTGCCGAGGAGGCCCGGCGTTACCTGGCGCGGTTCTGGGGCCACCTGGCCGCGCAAGCCGATCCGGCCGATTACGATCCCGACAACAGTCACTGCCATCCTTCTGCCCTGTACGAGCGTGCCGGTGATCCGGCAGCGGCCATTGCCGCGGTAGAGTCCGTGCCGGACTGCGAGCGCTACCCCGACTTGCTGGTCTGCCTGGCGCGGTCGGGCTTGGCCTGCGGCCATCGCGACCGGGGCTGGCAGGCCCTGGCGCTGCTGTGCTGGCATCATCCCGAAGCGGCCGAGTCCTTTCTCGAAACGACCGGGGACGAGGAAGTCCAGCGTCGCGTCGAGCAGTTCTGGGATCTCGAGCCGCCACTTCCCACGGCACTGTTTCCGGCCTGGCTGGCGACAGCGGCCTACGCCTTGCCGGAAGTTCCGGAAGACGACTCCCGGGGAAGTCGTGCGCTGGCCGGGGTGCTGGCGGCTCGGGCGCGTCCCGACGAGCCCGCCGCGCGCGAATGGCTGGCCCGTCACGAACCCGAACTGATGAAGCGTTGGCTGGCTGCGGGCCGGGCCTGAAACCGCCACCTGTGCTATTTTTGCCGGTAGTCCTGCATATGAGGAATGGCGAAAATGCACATCGATCAGGCCGCCGAGACCATCGAGCGCATGTGGGCCGGTTCGATTACCGATGAACTGGTCGATTACATTCGCATTCCCGCCAAATCGCCGCATTTCGACGCGGACTGGGAGAGCAACGGCTACATTGACGATGCCGTTGAACACATTGCGCGCTGGTGTCGCGAACAACCCATCGAGGGTCTGCAGCTCGATATCGTGCGACTGGAAGGGCGCACACCGCTGATTTTCATGGAAGTTCCCGGGCAGATCGACGACACCGTGCTGCTCTATGGCCATCTCGACAAGCAGCCGGAGATGACCGGCTGGTCGGAAGGCCTGGGACCGTGGCAGCCGGTCATTCGCGACGGCAAGCTCTACGGTCGCGGGGGTGCCGATGATGGTTACGCCGCCTACGCCTCGCTGGCCGCCATTCGTGCTTTGCAGGAACAGGGCGTGGCGCATGCGCGCTTCGTCGTGATCATCGAGGCCTGCGAGGAGTCAGGCAGCTACGACCTGCCGGCCTATATCGAGCATCTTTCCGATCGTGTCGGCTCGCCCTCGCTGGTGGTCTGTCTGGACTCCGGTGCCGGCAACTACGAACAACTCTGGATTACGACCTCCCTGCGCGGCATGGCCGCCGGTACCCTGCATGTCGACATTCTCACCGAGGGCGTTCATTCCGGATATGCCTCGGGGATCGTGCCGTCCAGTTTCCGGATTGCCCGCGAACTGCTTTCTCGCCTGGAAGACGAGCGCACCGGCGAGATCCTGCCCGATGCACTCAAGGCGCCGATTCCTGCGCAGCGCCGCGAGCAACTGGCTGCGGTGGCCAGCGAGTTGGGCGAGGAGGTGCATGCGGCCTTTCCCTGGGTGGAAGGCGCCAGTCCGATGGGCGACGATCCGCTCGAGCGGCTGCTCAGGCGCAACTGGGGCGCGGCACTGTCGATCACCGGTGCCGGCGGTTTGCCCGCACTCGATGCGGCCGGCAACGTGCTTCGTCCCGGCACCTCGCTGAAACTCTCCCTGCGTCTGCCGCCCACCGTGGGTGGTGAGCAGGCCACCGCCGCGCTCAGGCAGATCCTCGAGTCCGACCCGCCGCACGGCGCCCGGGTCCGATTCGAGCCCGAGGCGTCGGCGACTGGCTGGAATGCCCCCGAAGTAGCCGACTGGCTGGATATGGCCTGTCAGAAGGCCTCGGCCGAGGTGTTCGGCAAGCCGGCGATGTACATGGGCGAGGGCGGCACCATTCCCTTCATGGCCATGCTCGGCGAATCCTTTCCCGATGCCCAATTCCTGATCACCGGTGTGCTGGGGCCGAAATCCAATGCCCACGGGCCCAACGAATTCCTGCACCTGTCCTACGGCAGCCAGCTGACGACGGCCGTGGCCTCGGTGCTGGCCGATCACGGCAGGCGCGAGCGGTGGGCATCATGATCGATTACCGGCAGTTGATTCGTGACGTCCCCGATTGGCCCGAACCGGGCGTGACCTTCAAGGACATCACGCCGCTGCTGGCCAGCCCGCAGGGACTGGCCTGGGCAGTCGATCAGCTCTACGAGCCGTTTGTCGGCAAGGGGATCGACCAGGTGGTGGGCATAGAGTCGCGAGGCTTCATTTTCGCCGTCGGCGTGGCCCGCGCGCTTGGGGCCGGTTTCGTGCCGGTACGCAAGCCCGGCAAGCTGCCGCGCGTCACCATCAGGCGCGAGTACGATCTCGAGTACGGCACCGATGCTGTCGAGATGCATGCCGATGCGGTCGGAGAGGGCCACCGCGTGCTGATCATCGACGATGTGCTGGCCACCGGCGGCACCATGGCCGCCACCTGTGAACTGCTGTCCGAAACCGGTGCCGAGGTCATCGGCGCGGCCGTTCTGATCGAACTGGGCTTTCTCGAAGGCGCAACCCGGGTCGAAGTCCCACTCCACTCAGTCCTGGTCTACTGACTACCGCCAAGTCAACTCCGGCCAGCCTTCACGCCCGGCAGTCAACCCGTTTACCCGCTCCTGATTGGCGTCGTGTCTCAGCAATCCACGTTTGCTGGCACACAGTTTTGCTGCCCAAGGTTCTGTGGTTTCCAACTGAGATCCGACGCCGATCCACCCTTCACTATTCACCTATTACCTCTTACCTTTCACCTTTCACCTTTCACCTTTCACCTTTCACCTTTCCCAAAAAAAACGCCCCGGCGAACCGAGGCGTTGAGTCTTGTTGTTGTTTTTAAGTTGTTGTTGATTGTTCGTTCAGGGCGTATCCAGCCACAGCTCGTAGCTGCCGCTGCCCGAGTAGGACAGGACGCGCCAGTAGTAGTAGCCGGCAGAGCCCTGGTAGCTGATGTGCTCGCTGCTGTCGGGCGTGGTGGCCGAGGCGACCCGTGTCCACGACGAGCCGTTCCAGCGATACAGCTCGAGGTCGAAGTCGGCGTCGCTCGGTCCTTCCAGCCAGGCGTTGTGGGTGCCGGCGCCGGCCTGGTACCAGGTGCCTCCGGGCTGGACTTCGGCATCGCCGCTGCCGTCGAGGCTGCCGGTGTACAGGTCGCAGTCGCTGCACGGGGCACCGCCGCCACTCGACTCTTCGAAGCTGGCTTCCAGGGTCAGGTTGGAGTAGCCCTCGTAGGCATGCAGCATCACGTACCAGGTGCCGGGCTGCGGGTCGTCGAAGGTGCAGGTTTCCTCGTTGCCCCAGCGGTACGGGCGGCAGTCCCAGTTCGACTGGGTCGGCTCGGCACCGTAGCGCACGTACAGGTCGACGTCGCCGCTGCCGCCGCGGGTCGAGATTTCGAGATCGCTGGCACCGGAGGGCACTTCGATGAAGTAATGGGTTTCCGAACCGGTCGGTGCGGACAGACCGGTCAGCGGGACACCGTTCTGGAGTTCGCCGTCGCCCGGTCCGTCATCAACCGGTTCGTCATAGCTGGCGACCAGCGTGACGCCCGAGTAGGCCTGCCAGCCATGGATCATGATGTGCCAGGTTCCGGCTTGCGGTTCCGACTCGGTGCAGGTTTCGTTGTTGCCGCTCAGGTACGGGCGGCAGTCGTAGGTCGACTGGGTCGGCTCGGCACCATGGCGGACGTACAGGTCGGCATCGCCGGTACCGCCGCTGATGGAGATTTCCAGATTCTCGGCGCCATCGGGGACTTCAATGGAGAAGAAAGTCTCCGAGCCCTGGCTGCCCGACAGGTCGGTGACGGCTTCGCCGTTGTCCAGTTCACCGCCGTCACTGCCGCCGTCGTCGCCGCCGCCATCGTCGCCGCCGTCGTCACCGTCGAAGCGAGAGTAGGCGAGCAGGTTGGGTGAGCCGCTGCCAATGCCGCTCAAGCGGCCCTGGGTCGCGTTATCGTAAATGGCGTTCTCGACCTGGGCCGGAGAGGCGGTTGTGTTGTTGGCCAGATACAGCGCAGCAATGCCGGCCACGTGCGGGGCGGCCATGGAGGTGCCGCTGATGGTGTTGGTGGCCGAGTTGCTGGTATGCCAGGGCGCGGTGATGTCCGAGCCGGGGGCAAAAATATCGACGCAATCACCCCAGTTGGAGAAGTTGGAGCGCGCGTCGCTGCTGGTCGTCGAACCAACGGTGATGGCGTTGCCCGAGCGTGCCGGCGAGACATTGCAGGCGTTCTGATTCTCGTTGCCCGCGGCCACCACAACGGTCACCCCGGCATTGCGCATGTTGGTCACGGCATTGTCGGTCGCGGTCGAGGCGCCACCGCCGAGGCTCATGTTGGCCACGGCCGGGAAGCTGGCGTTGGCTGCCACCCAGTCCATGCCCGCGATGACGCCCGAGTTGGTGCCGCCGCCCTGGCAGTCCAGTACGCGAACCGGATGAATCACGGCTTCCTTGGCCACCCCCCAGGTGGCGCCGGCGACGGTGCCGGCCACGTGCGTGCCATGTCCGTTGCAGTCATCCGAACCGCGGCCGTCGTTGATGGATGTGAAGCCGGTGGTCACGCGATTGCCGAAATCATTGTGGCTGGCGCGCACACCGGTATCGACGATGTAGGTGTGAACGTTGCCGGCAGTGGTGTCGTAGGTGTAAGTGCCGTCGAGCGGCAGGTCGCGCTGGTCGACCCGGTCCAGACCCCAGGTGGCATTGGGCTGGGTGGTTTCCTTGAGGGTGATGACGCCGTCTTCTTCGACGAAGGCGACGCGCTCGTCCTCGAGAATGCGCGCGATGGCTCTCTCATCCGCTCGCACGACGAATCCGCGCAATACGTGGTCGAAGGTCTCGCGGACCTCGGCGCGGTATGCGCGGCTCATCTGCTGAGCAACCTGCCCAACGTCGGGCCGGTTGTCGGCCCCGACTCCACGCTGGTTGCGCTGGGCGGCGCGCTCGTGGGCCAGAACAGCGCTATCTTCGTTGAGAACCACGATGTATTGTCCCGGAATCGGTTCCTTGGCGAAGCGCAGTTCAGCGGCAAGTGCGGATGTGAGAAAGGTGGCAGCCAGCAGGAAAACGCCGGCAAACCGGAGGAGGGAATTGCTTAAAGACATCAAGTTTTCTCCCAGTCGATCAGTTTTTTGTGGGTCCCCTTGATCGTTACCCAAGCCCCAGTTCTCCCCGGGCCGCTAGAGGGTATACATGATTCGCACCCGGGAAATCCACCTTCAACGCGTTTCGATTGTCGAAAATGTGACACAGTGCTCTTTGTGGGTGGGAGATCAAGATATGTTTCGAGTGGTTTTGTGCGCAGGTTGTCATTTTTTGACCTGTTGCCTGGCCGGATGCCGCACAATGGAGGTCCGGCTCAATCATTGCTGCGTTGTCGAGGTACCAATCCATGGCCATAGAACCTGTCCACTACCCGTCGATGGTGACGAAGCTGCGCGACAGTTTTGACCGGGGGCTGACGCGACCGCTGGGCTGGCGACGGGCGCAGCTTGGTGCCATGTCCCGAATGCTCCGGGAGAACGAGAAGTCCATTGCTCAGGCACTGGCAAAGGATCTGGCCAAGCCCGGCCAGGAGGTTTACCTGGGCGAGCTGTCGCTATTGTTCAGCGAGATCCGTCACGCCCGCCGCCAACTTCGCCGCTGGGCCCGGCCGCGGCGGGTGCACACACCCCTGGTCGGCCAGCCGGCACGAAGCTGGGTTCAGCCCGAACCGCTGGGTGTGGTGTTGATCATGGGGGCCTGGAATTACCCGGTGCAACTGGTGCTCAGTCCACTGATTCCGGCACTGGCCGCCGGCAATTGCGCGGTGGTCAAGCCCTCGGAAATCGCCGCGGCAACCTCTGCGCTGATGGCCGAACTGATTCCGCGCTATCTCGACAGTAACGCGGTGCAGGTTGTCGAGGGTGCGGTCGAGGAAACGACCGAATTGCTCAAGCAGCGATTCGATCACATTCTCTACACCGGGGGCGCCCATGTCGGTCGCATCGTCATGCGGGCGGCCGCCGAGCACCTCACACCGGTGACACTGGAGCTGGGGGGCAAGAGCCCCTGCGTGATCGACGAGGGTGCAGATCTGGCCTCGGCCGCGCGGCGCCTGATCTGGGGCAAGTGTCTCAATGCCGGCCAGACCTGTATCGCACCCGACTACGTGCTGGTCACACGGGCCCGGCGTGATGAGCTGATTGCTGCCATCGGCAACGAACTGGACGCCATGTACGGCCAGGATCGGCTGAAAAGCGACGATTATGCAAAGATCATCAATCGCCGCCATTTCGATCGTCTGGTCGGATATCTCGATGATGGCGATGTCGCCATTGGCGGGCGATTTGACGAGGAAAACTGCCGGATCGAGCCGACCGTGCTCACAGGCGTGGACGCCGACAGCAAGATCATGCGCGAGGAGATCTTCGGGCCCCTGTTGCCGGTGATCGAGGTCGACAGCCTTGAACAGGCCATTGCTTTCGTCCGCCAAAGGGAAAAGCCGCTGGCAGCCTATCTGTTCACCCGTTCCCGGGTCAGCGAACGGCAATTCGTCGAGTCGATCAGCACCGGCAGCCTGTGCATCAACGATGTGCTGATGTTCATGTCGGTACCGGAACTGCCGTTTGGTGGCGTGGGCATGAGTGGCATGGGGCAGTACCATGGCAAGGCCGGCTTTGACCGGTTTTCGCATCTCAAGGCCGTGATGAAGCGCAGCCGCTTTCCGGAGATCCCGATTCGCTTCCCGCCCTACACCGACTTCAAGCTGCGCCTGCTCAAGCGTCTGGGTTGACGGAACCCCCTCCAGGCACGGGGCGGAGGAGCATCGCAACCGGCATGCTCCGGTTGTCGCTGGTTTTCGGCCAAAAAAGCCGATCAAAAGCCGGCTGCAAGTCGGTATGATGCCGATTCGATTTGTTCAACAACGCACCAGAGTGCTGACTCATGTCCAGAACCGAAGAACTCGCCCGCCTCGATCTCGAACATCTGTTTCATCCTTCCACCGATCTGAAGGGTCACGGCCAGTCCGGCCCGCTGATCTGGGATCGTGGCGAGGGAGTGTATATTCAGGATACCGAGGGCCGCAGGTATCTCGAGGGCATGGCCGGGCTGTGGTGCACGGCGCTTGGCTATGGCGAGAAGGAGCTGGCCCGGGTGGCGGCCGAGCAGATGGAGAAGTTCTGCTACGGTCCGCTGTTTGCCGGCAAATCGAATGAACCCAGCATTCGCCTGGCCGCGAAGCTTTCCGAGTGGGTGCCGATCGAGGGCGCGCGCTTCCTGTTCGGCTGTTCCGGTTCGGATGCCAATGACACCCAGGTCAAGCTGATGCGCTATTACCACAACGCCATCGGCAAGCCGGAGAAGAAGAAGATTCTGTCGCGCGGCAACGGTTACCACGGCGTGACCCTGGCCTCGGCGGCACTGACCGGCCTGCCGGCCTTTCACAAGCATTTCGATCTGCCCGGCGACGACGTCATTCACCTGACCGCACCGCATCACTACCGCCAGGCAGAACCAGGAGAGTCCGAGGAGGAGTTTTCGCAGCGCCTGGCCGATGAGCTCGAGCAGATCATCGAGCGCGAGGGCGGCGACACCATTGCCGCGTTCATTGCCGAGCCGCTGATGGCCGCCGGCGGAGTCATTCCACCGCCGGCAGGCTATTTCGAAAGGATCCAGCCCATCCTGGCCGAGCACGACATCCTGTTCATCGCCGACGAAGTGGTCTGCGGTTTCGGCCGCACCGGCCATGATTTCGGCTGCCAGACCTGGAACATCACCGCGCACACCATGACCATGGCCAAGGCGTTATCGTCGGCTTACCTGCCGATCTCGGCAGTGGCGGTGCCACCGTTCATGTACGAAGCCATCGAGGAGGCCGCCGGCGGAATCGGCATGTTCGCCCACGGCCTGACCTATGCCGGTCACCCGGTGGCTGCCGCGGTGGCGGTGCGCAACCTGGAGTTGATGGAAGAGCGTGGTGTCATGGCGCACGCCGCGCGCATGGGGCAGTACATGGAGAGCCGCCTGGCGCCGCTGGCCGATCACGAACTGGTCGGCAACCTGCGCGGCAAGGGCCTGATTGCCGGGCTGGAGCTGGTCGCCGACAAGGCCACGGGCACGGCATTTGCGCCCGAGAAGAAAATGGCCTTCAAGGCCGCCGCTGCCTGCCTGGACGAGGGGCTGGTGGTTCGCGCACTGCCCGGCGACACCATCGCCATTTGCCCACCTCTCATCATCGAAGAGGGGCAGGTCGACGAGTTGGTGGAGAAGTTGCGGCGCGGGCTGGATCGGGTTCGGTAGTCAGTGCGTCGGCACGTCGGTTCTCCAGCCTATGGGGGGGCGCATCAGCATTGCGTTTCGGTTTTCGGTGGCACATCGATTCTCGTCCGTCGGCCACGTGGGGCCGACCTACGGCTGCTGACCATCGGGTAGGTCGGGGCCACGTCCCCGACGGACGACTTTGGATGCTTGCCCCCGATGGTGAATTTGATTCCCTGGGGTCGGTGCGTCGGTACGACGTCTCGCGATTTGCGCGGCCTACTGACGCACAGACGCACAGACGCACAGACCCACAGACCCACCGGGTCACATCTGCGACTGCAGGTACCGTTCTTCGCCAAGTCGTTCGGCCAGTTCGAGCTGGGTTTCGAGCCAGTCGACGTGGCTTTCCTCTTCTTCCAGAATTGTCTGGAAGAGGTCGCGGCTGACGTAGTCGCGAATTGACTCGGCGTATTCCACGGCATCTCGGTAGAGTTCGATGCCTTCGTGCTCGAGTTCGAGGTCGCAGCGCAGGGCCTCGATGGGGCCTTCGCCGACACGCAGCCGACCGAGATCCTGCAGGTTGGGCAGGCCGCCGAGAAAAAGGATGCGCTTGATGAATTCATCGGCGTGCTTCATTTCGTCGATGGATTCCTCGTATTCCTTTTCGGCCAGCTTGTTCAACCCCCAGTCCTCGTACATGCGCGAGTGCAGGAAATACTGGTTGATCGCCGTCAGTTCGGCCTTGAGTGCCTGGTTGAGAAACTCGATGATCTTTCGGTCGCCTTTCATTGCCAATTCTCCCGGTGCATGCTGAAACTGTTCTTACCGACAGGATAACGCGTTGGCAGGAAACTGACGAGAAAGTTCCGGGTGACGGATGCAGGTGTCGCCTTCAGGCAACCAGCGGCAGCCGGATTGCTGCAGGGTGGGGGAGTGGGGCAGAGTGCTCGAGGGTGCGGTCGATCAATTCGAGTACATGGTCGTGGCAGGTTCCGCAACAGTCCGCGCAACCGGTGCGGGCCTGCAGTTCGCCCAGGGTCGTACAACCGTCCGTCACCAGTTCCCGGATGGTGCTTTCGGTGACGGCGTTGCAGACGCAAACATACATGGGTGAAGCATGGCATGAATGAGAATCATTGTCAATACCTTTATCGCTTCCGGGGGCTTCCCCTTGGCAGGGAGCGGGACGGTGAGCGTCTGCTCCCGCCAGTATGCTTGCAGGTTGCATTGCTAATGCAGATACTATTGATCCGGCAACCCGACGGTTGCCGCATCATTGTCCGGCCGGAACGGCCGGGGACGCGCAGCGAAGGCATTTGCGGACATGTGCCGCGAATGCCGTGCAACGAGTACCGAAGGTATTTCGTTGCCAGATAATATTTTCGCGAAATTCTTGTCTGGCAGGAGTCCATGCCGCAACACTATTACCTTGAAAGTTCGGGAAAGGATGCAAGTTTGCCGCGGCACCTTCCGCTGGAGGATCTCCCCGCTGTCATCGGACGGCATCCGGAATGCACCATTCAACTGGGTGTGGATCGGGTTTCCCGGCGTCATGCCCGGCTGGACTGCTCGGGGGCAAGCCTGATCGTGGAGGATCTGGGTAGTACCAACGGGACGTTCGTCAATCATCGCCAGATCTTTCAGCCGACCGTTCTCAATGTCGGCGACGTGGTCCATCTCGCCGATCACGAATTCCGCCTGATGCTGGGCAAGACCGCCGAATCGTCCGCAGCTCGTGGCGATGAAACCATGGTCGGACTGACCGCCCTGCCACGCGATTTCCCGCTCAAGATGCCGGCTTTTTTCCAGTTGCTGGAACAGGGGCTGGTTGCTGGTTTCTGTCAGCCCATCGTGACAGCAAGCGGAGAACCCTTTGCCCTGGAGTTGCTTGGACGAAGCACTCATCCGTCGCTCGACGAGGGCGCGGGAGAGCTGTTCGCCCTGGCTGCCGCCCTCGACTCCGAGGTCCGGCTCAGCCAATTGTTGCGTCAGCGCTGTTTCGAGGAAGCCAGCCAGTGCGGGCTGACCATGCCGCTGTTCTTCAACAATCATCCGGTCGAATGCGAGGACCTGGAGGGATTGATGGACGAGCTGCGCCGATTGCGTGGTCTGTACCCGGAGTTGACGCTGGTTTTCGAAGTGCATGAGTCGGCCGTGACCGACCTGGGTGCGATGGCCGAAGTGAAGAAAGAGTTGCGGCAACTGGATATCGATCTCGCCTACGACGACTTCGGGGCTGGCCAGGCCCGACTACTGGAGTTGGCGGAAGTGCCGCCGGATTATCTCAAGTTCGACATGGCGCTGGTGCAGGATCTCACCGACAGCGATTCGGTCCGGTTTCGCATGCTCGAAAGTCTCAACGGAATGATCGCCGACCTGGGCGTTCGCACGCTGGTCGAAGGGGTCGAACTGGAAGAAACATTCGAGTTGTGTCGCCGTATCGGCATTGATTACATGCAGGGCTACTACTTCGGTCGCCCCCGGCCCATCGCCAATTCCGATTACCACCACAACGAGAAAGACAGCGCGCCGTAGCTCTGGTCATCGACCTGGCCGATGAACTCCCGGGTACGCCAGACGTGGGAGTAGGCCAGGCGAAATACGCCCCGGGTATAGACGGCACCGGCGAAGTATTCCCCGACCTGGCGCTCGATACTCACGCCACTGACGCCGCCAAAGCTGTTGCCCTGCAGGAACATGTCGCGAAAGACCTGCCGGCCTTCGGCGCCGATGAAGAAGTAGAACGACGAATCCTGAGCGCCCTCGGCGCGAAAGTAGCTGCTGCCCGAGGCGGCCGGGGTAATGCGCGGCGGACCGTAATCATCGGGCAGATTGTGCCCGATGCGGGCAAACCCGCCCAGGGTGGCGTGGGAGTGGGCATTGCCGGCGGTGATGCCGGCCAGCCAGGACAGGTCGAAGCCGAACTGTTCGGGCTCGGCGCGATCGAGAAAGCGTCGGATGCGGTCGTAACCGACCTGCAGCGTGGGTTCGTTTCTCAACTGGGTATCCCAACCCAGGGGTATGGGGGAATCGATCAGTTCGTGCGCATATTTCTGGACCTGCCGGCCCAGGGCCGCCGGTCCGACGATACCGAGCCCGACACGAACGCGGTCGGCGCCGTGCGAATGCAGCGTACCGGTCGAAAACTGGCTGTACAGCCAGGCGGCGTAGGGACGGTCATCGGGCGGAAACCGCGGGTTCTCGATATCGGCCGGGGTATAGATGTTGTGCCCTACCGACAGCCGATAGGGCAGCACGTCGTGTTCGTCGAAACCGGGGAAGCGCGCCGCGATCGATTCCAGCCAGGAAGGCGCCTCGCGTGCCTCGGCGATACGTGAAAGCCGGATGCCGCTGGTGTAAAAGCGATCCTCGCCGGCGAACAGGTCGTTTTCGTACTCGACCATCCAGATCGCGCGCTCCCGATCCGGCCGCTCGCTGTCGATGCGTTCGTCTCCGGCCTGTGCCGCGATGGCATGGGCCAGCAGGGAGAGCGCAAGGAAACCGGTGAGACTAGAGTACCTCGTCGATGACGACATTGGCGCTGATCCGGTCACTGACGGGAACGGCATCGGAACTGCCTTCGAAATCGCCGCTTTGCGCCTCGGCCACCCCGCTGCGCGAGATTCTGGCGGTGATTCGTATGGCATCGAAATCGCTGATTTCCGCGCCGCCCATCATGGTGTCGTTGCGTCCGAATGTGACATCCGTGGGCAGGTCGCCGGCATGGAGGCGATGTACTGCCAGGGGGGCACGCGGCCCATCGGCCGCGCGCACGATCACGAACACGGTGTCGTCATCGCCGACCCGTTCGGCCAGGTTATCGTCCAGGGTGAGGGTCACCGTCAGCTGCGGATCCTCGAGCTCTCCATTGATCGGATCGGCAGCAGTCGGCTGGCCCAGCCCACGACGTGCCTGCTCGAGATAGCCGCGAACCGATTCGCGGACATTGCCCTCGGGCAGCATGGCATCGAGTTGCTCCAGCCGCCCGACCGCTTCCTCGTAATCCTCGCGCTGCAGGGCATCCAGCCCCAGCAACCAGTAGGCTTTCTGGTTGCGTGGATCCTGGTCGAGAGCATCCAGCAGCAAGCTTCTGGATTCCGGGGGAAGGCTGGGTTGACCGGAGTCGAACAGCAGCGTTTCGGCCAGCTCGATCTGGATGAAGGGATTGCCCGCGTCGATGTACAGTGCCCGTCGGAGAGCGTGCTCGGCCGACGAGTATTCCCGTAGTTCCTTGTAGGCCAGGCCCATGCGAATCCATTGGTCGGCGTCGTCCGGGTTGCGTTCCAGTTGCCGGGCGATGTCGATCAGTGCCGCACGGATCATCGTCGCATCGCTGTCTGGCGGCGCAATACCTTCAGGCGTGCCCACGGCCCGGTAAGTGACCCAGGAGGCGGCCGGGATGAGCAGCACAAGGACCAGGATCAGGATCGGCACGCTTGTCTGCTGATCGCCCTTGCTCGCCAGCAGGGGCACGATGGTAAAGGCGATGGCGACCAGCACACAGGCCGCCGCAATAAGAATGAATCCGGTAGTCAAAGTACTTTCCTTCGGCGTCTGACGATGACGATGGTCGAGCCCAGTGCAATCAGCAACAGCACGATGGGGCCACCCCAAAGCAGGATGGTGTGACCGGCCAGCGGCGGCCGGTAGAGGACGAAGTCGCCGTAGCGATCGACCATGAACATGCGGATTTCCATGTCCGAGCGGCCGTCCTGCAGCATGGCGAACAACTGTCTCCTGAGGTCCTGGGCCAGCGGCGCGTCGGAGTCGGCCAGCGACTGATTCTGGCAGACGGTGCAGCGGATCTCTTCGGCGAGCGAGCGGAAGCGTTGCTCCTGTACTTCATCATCGAAGGGGAACGGTTCGATGGCCGATGCCGCAACCAGCCCCGACAGCAACAGACCCGCAAAAACCATAAGAGCTGACCGAAGCCACCCCTGAACCCTGAACCCTGAACCCTGAAACCTCATGGAACCCTGAACGCTGGTCATGAATCCGCCTCCGCTCTCATCTGCACGATGCGACGCATCAAATCCTCGAATACGGTCGCATCGATGGGCCCGATATGCTTGTGCTGAATCACGCCGCGATGGTCGACCAGGTAGGTTTCGGGCGCACCGTAAACGCCCAGGTCGATGGCCGCGCGTCCCTCGAAATCGACCATGTGGAAACTCCAGGAATCGCCGAACCGGTTAAGCCACCTCAGTGCGTCTTCCCTTTCATCCTTCCAGTTGAAGCCAACCAGGGGTACGCCGGCCTCGCGGCCGAGGCGGTCGATGTAGGGGTGCTCTTCCCGGCAGGCCCAGCACCAGCTGCCCCACACGTTGATGATGTAGGGCTCGCCGATCAATTCGGCCGTCGAGTAGGTGGTCTCGGGATCGTTCAGCCCGGGGAGGGTGATTTCCGGCACCGGCTTGCCGACCAGCGGCGATTGCACAATCTCGCGCTGATCAGCCGTTCGCAGACCGAAGATCAGCAAGACTAGCAGTCCGGCGAAAACGATGAGTGGGAGCAGCATGCGTATCATGCCGGCACCTCGGCCGTATCGGCCCGTCTTGATTCGGCACGACGGCGTCGCCAGTAGCGGCGGTCACCGGCCGAGATGAGTCCGCCCAGTGTCATCAGGGCGGCACCGCCCCAGATCCAGCGCACGAACGGCTTGATGTGGATGCGTATGCTCCAGGCACCGCTGGCGGGATCCAGCTCCTCGCCCATGGCGATGTAGAGATCGCGGGTGATGCCGGGTCGCAACGCGACCTGGGTCATGACCTGGCCGCCGCGGTGGTAAAGGCGCTTCTGCGGGTTCATGCGGGCCACCTCGCGGTCGTTGCGGTTGACCGTGAAGCGCGCTTCCTCGGCGCGCCAGTTGGGACCCTTGACCTGGGCGACTTCGTGCAGAGTGAACTCGTACCCGGCCGCCTCGACGGTCTGACCGGGAGCGATGCGCATGTCTCGCTCGAAGGTCATCGACTCGACCATGGCCACGCCGATCAGGAATACGCCGACACCGAAGTGGGCCAGGGTCATGCCCCACTGATGCAGCGCCAGACCTGAGCGGGTGCCGCGCCACTGGCGTACGGCCCAGGCAACGGCGCCGGCCATGACCCAGATGCCGCCGATCCAGCCGGTAATGGCACGCAGGTTCCAGGCACCCAGGGCGGCGCTGATGATCAGGCCGAGCACGATGGCAACGGCGGCACTGGCCGCCAGCGGGCGAAGCAACCGCATGACTTCGTCCTGCTTCCAGCGCGTGAACGGTCC
Organism: Wenzhouxiangella sp.; assembly: GCA_007135935.1. GTDB lineage: Bacteria > Pseudomonadota > Gammaproteobacteria > Xanthomonadales > Wenzhouxiangellaceae > Wenzhouxiangella. Next base: position 15,641 of record SLIA01000120.1, on the reverse strand, counting down.
CAGCGGCAGCAGGATCACGATGGGTGTCATCAGCAGGATGAACATGGCGCCGAAGTAGGGAGGACCCACCGAGATCTGGCCCCATCCCATGAACTCCACGAGCAGGGGATAGAGCGTGCCGAGCAGCACCATGGCCGCGGAGACGGCGAAAAAGACATTGTTGATGAGCAGCATGGTTTCGCGGCTCATCCAGTCGAAACCGGGGCCGGTCATGATGCGTGGTGCACGCAGGGCATAGAGCAGCAGCGCGGCGCCGGTAATCACGGCCATGAAAATCAGGATGAACAGTCCGCGGTCCGGATCATGGGCGAAGGCATGGACCGAGGTCAGCACGCCCGAGCGCACCAGGAAGGTACCGAGCAGCGACATCGAGAATGCGGCGATCGACAGCAGTACCGTCCAGGCCGGGAAGGATCCGCGCTTTTCAGTCACTGCCTGGGAGTGCAGCAGCGCGGTCCCGACCAGCCAGGGGATGAACGAGGCATTCTCGACCGGATCCCAGAACCACCAGCCGCCCCAGCCCAGCTCGTAATAAGCCCACCAGGAGCCCAGCGCGATGCCGGCGGTCAGAAATGACCAGGCCGCCAGCGTCCAGGGTCGCGCCCAGCGCACCCAGTCACGTTCGACCTTGCCGCCGAGCAGGCCGGCAATGGCAAAGCCGAAGGCCACCGCAAAACCGACATAACCCATGTAGAGTAGTGGCGGGTGGACGATCATGCCGGGGTCCTGAAGCAGCGGATTGAGGTCCTGTCCATCCGTCGGTCCCGGCAAGATGCGATCGAACGGGTTGGAGGTCAGCAGGGTGAAAAGCAGAAAGCCGATCGAGACGATGCCCATGACCGACAGCAACCGCGTGAGGAATTCCCTGGGCAAGGTGCGCGAGAACGCAACCACGGCCAGCATCCAGCCGCCGAGCATCAGCATCCACAGCAGCAGGGAGCCCTCATGCGAACCCCACACGGCGGTGAGTCGGTAATACCAGGGCAGGAGCAGGTTGGAGTTGAGTGCTACGTTGGCGATGCTGAAGTCATGGTTGAGAAAGGCAACCGACAGGGCCACGTAGGCGGCGGCCAGAAACACGAAGTGTCCGATGACGAGTGATGGCGCCAGGCGCATCAGCGTATCACTGCCGCGATAGGCACCGTACAGGGGCAGGGTGGCCAGCAATACGGCCAGTACCAGGGCGAGGATCAGGGAAACTTGTCCGAATTCTGCAATCATAGCGGCATGTTCGCCTCTGTCGGGTGGCCGGCTTTTTCCAGGGCTCGCATCACTTCCGGCGGCATGTAGGTCTCGTCATGCCGGGCCAGTACCTCGTGGGCCTGGAATGTGCCGGAATCATCCAGGAAGCCGTGAGCGATCACGCCCTGGCCCTCGCGGAACAGGTCGGGCAGGATGCCGTTGAAGCTCACCATCACGTCATGAGCCCCGTCGGTGACACCGAAGGTGACGGCCAGGCTGTCGGGGTCGCGACTGACCGTGCCGTCGGCAACCAGCCCGCCCAGGCGAATCTGCCGATCGGCTGGGAGGGTCTGTGCATACACATCGCTCGGCGTGACGAAGAACATCATGTTGTCCTGCAAGGCGGTGATGGCGACCACCGTGGCCGCGCTCACGCCGAGAACAATCAGGCCGACCAGGGTCAGTCTCTTCTTACGGGTTGGCGTCATCGTAGGTTCCTGTCTGCAGTGCTTTCTCTTCTCGGACCTCGGCCTCGATCCGGCGTTTCCTCAATTGCGGTTGCAGGAATTGCCAGGCGATCACCGCGGCAAAGATGCCGTAGCTGGTCCAGACATATATGGCGTATTCGAAATCGGGAATCATGCGGCCTCTCCCAGTCGGGCCTGTACCCAGCCCTTGCGACGGTCCTGGTCGAGCAGGTCGTTGCGGGCGCGGTCGAGCAGGGCGGCGCCGAACATCAGTTTCACCGCGATGGTCATCCAGACCAGCGGCGGCATCATGCTCTCGTGCATGGTGGACTCGCCGGAGAACAGCCGAATTGTCGCGCCCTGGTGCAGCGTGGTCCACCATTCGACCGAAAAATGGATGATGGGGATGTTCACCACACCAACGAGTATCAGGATACAGGCTACGCGTGCACCCTTGCGGCGATCCTCGAAGGCGGCGTACAGGCCCATGATGCCGAGGTAAATGAACAGCAGCACCAGCATGGAGGTCAGGCGCGCATCCCATGCCCACCAGGTGCCCCACATCGGCCGGCCCCACAGCGAGCCGGTGGCCAGGCAGATGAAGGTGAAGGCCGCTCCGATCGGGGCGCCGGCCATGGCCATGATCTCCACGGTGCGAATGCGCCAGACCAGGGCGATCACCGCCAGAATGGCCATGACCACGTAGCCGGCCATGGCCTGCCACGCCGAGGGTACGTGAATGTAGAGAATGCGGAAGCTGTCGGACTGCTGGTAGTCCGGCGGCACGACGTAGAGTGCCTGGTACAGGCCAATGGCGGCACACAGGACGAAACCGCCCCACAGCCAGGGCGAGAGCACCTGGGCCAGGCGATAGAATGTCGGCGGCGAGCCCAGGCGATGAAAGTTGACCTTGATGGTTTTCCAGATCATTCGATATTCAGTCTCAGTGCAGCGCTGGTGGCCAGGGGGACCAGCGTAATGGCCAGAATCAGCAGTGCGCCCAGCATGCCCAGGTGAGCCCTCGCGCTCAGGTCATCGGCGGCAGCCGATACCGCGCCGGTGGCAAAGATCAGCACCGGCACAACGAGCGGAAACACCAGAATGGACAACAGGATGCTGCCACGGTTCGTCCCCAGCGTCAAAGCAGCGGCCAGGCCGCCGACCAGGCTGAGGATAGGGGTTCCGAGCAGCAGGCTCAAGACCAGCACGCCCAGGGCCTCGGCGGGCAAATAGAGCATCTGCGCGGCCAGCGGTGCGAACACGATCACCGGCACCGCGGTGATCAGCCAGTGGCTGAACAGTCGCGCCACGACCAGGGCACCGGCGGGGCAGAAACCGATCCACCATTGCTCCAGAGTGCCGTCTTCCAGGTCGGGACGAAAGAGGTTTTCGAGCGCCAGCAGGCTGGCCAGCAGGGCGGCCACCCAGATCATGCCGGGCGCGATCGCCGCGAGCAGGTTGGGCCCGGGACCCACGCCCAGGGGAATGAGGATGATGACCGAGAACAGGAAGATCAGCGGCATCAGCGATTCGCCGCCGTGCCGGACGGCCAGGCGCAGGTCGCGGGCGATCAGGGCGCTCATGCTGCGCACGATCATGCCGCTCCTCCCGGCGGCGTCAGTTCCAGGCGTGCCAGGTCGATTTCGATCATCGGTTTGCGCTGATGAGCCGAGAGCGCCACCGCACCGCCGCCGGCCAGGTGTTCGGTCAGCAGCTGATCGACCAGCTCGCAGCCGGCGTCATCGAGACTGGCGTAGGGCTCGTCGAGCAGCCACAGCGAACGCGGGGCGACCAGCAGTCCGGCCAGGCCCAGCCGGCGCTTCTGTCCGGCCGACAAGGTGCGCGCGGGGCGCAGTCCCAGGCCGGCCAGACCGACCCGGGCCAGGGCCCGGTTCTCGTCGAGCCCTTCACCGCCGTGAAAACGACGCTGGAATGCCAGGTTCTCGCGGCAACTCAAATCGCCCTTGAAGGCTGGCAGGTGGCCGAGAAAGGCGGGCTGACAGTGGCGAACGACTTCGCCTTCCCAGGGACGCAGGATGCCGGCGAGCATGCGCAGCAAAGTGGTCTTGCCGCAGCCGTTGGGTCCGAGCACGATCAGTGCCTCGCCGGCTGCCAGGGTCAGATCCACCGGCGCAAACACGCTTTCGCCGCTGCGCGCGAAGCTGGCCTGACGGGTTTCGAGCATCGGGCTCATCGGCACATCGTCCGGACGTGGTCGGGCAGCGGTTCGGGCCAGTCGCCGGCGATCAGCCACAACTCGGCAATCTCGCCGAATCGTCCGCTGACCAGCGCGAGTTGACCCAGGCGCCGTGCCAGGGCGATCAGCCATTCGCTTTCGGGCGCGATGATGAGCAACGAGGGCTCGTCGGGCCATTGCCCGGACGGGTCGCGATTGCAGGCTGGTAGAAAATCCAGGCCGGCATCGGCAATGGCGGCGAGCAGCGTCTGGTGGCGCTGCTCGTTGGCGCCGGGCCTGTCCACCACTGCTGCCGGATTGCAGGCCGTGAGAATGGCCCAGTTGCGGTTCTCGGTGATCTGGTCGAGCCGCGAATGACGCTTGCCAATCGCCACGTCGATGGCATCGGCATGCGGCAGTACCCTGTATTCGGTCTGCAGGAAGGCCTGCAGCAGATCCGCTCGCGGGTCGCTGTGCGCTGACATGGTCATCGGCTGGTTGGGTGGGTTGATACGTGCGTTAATATTCTACCTTCCACGGGGGCAGCGTTATGACTTGGATCAAAAGCAAGGATAAGAGATGAATGTTATTGTCCATCGCCGCCGCCGGCGGACGGGAGCAGGGTTCGAATGAGCCGATTCGACTACGATCTGTTCGTCATCGGCGCCGGCTCGGGAGGCGTGCGGGCTTCGCGCATCGCGGCCGGTCATGGCGCCCGCGTCGGAATTTGCGAGGAGTCGCGTGTCGGCGGCACCTGCGTGATTCGTGGCTGTGTGCCTAAGAAACTGCTGGTCTACGCCTCGCAGTTTGCCGAATATCTGGAGGATGCCGCCGGCTATGGCTGGCAGGTCGGCGAGTCGACGTTCGACTGGCCGGCGTTGATTGCGGCCAAGGATCGTGAAATCGACCGCCTCAACGGCATCTACCACAAGCTGCTCGACAATGCCGGCGTGACGCTGCACATGGGGCGGGGCCGCTTGGTCGATGCTCATACCGTCGAGGTCGACGGCAAGTCGGTGACGGCCGACAAGATCCTGATCGCCGTGGGCGGGCGTCCGTGGATACCCGAGATTCCCGGACAGGAACTGGGTATCACGTCTGATGAGGCCTTCCATCTCGACGAGTTGCCCCGGCGCGTGCTGGTGGTTGGTGCCGGTTACATCGCCGTGGAGTTTGCCGGCATCTTCGCCGGCATGGGCAGCCAGGTGACCCTGGCCTATCGGCGCGACCTGGTGCTGCGCGGTTTCGACGACGATGTGCGTCGGTCGGTTGATGCCGGCATGCGGGGGCGTGGGATCGACATCCGCTACCAGGTTTCCCCGGCTCGGCTGGAACAGCGAAGCGGAGGGATCGAGGTCACGTTTTCCGATGATTCAACGGCGGAGTACGACCAGGTGATGTTCGCCACCGGCCGCAGCCCCTACACCTGGGATCTCGGGTTGGAAGATGTGGGCGTTCGGACCGGTGCGGGCAATCGTATCGAGGTCGACGATTACAGCCGCACCAATATCGACAACATCTTCGCTGTTGGCGACGTGACCGATCGCATCAACCTCACGCCGGTAGCGCTGATGGAAGGCCATGCCTTCGCCGATACCCAGTTCGGGGGAATGGATCGTCCGGTCGAGCACGCCGATACGCCGGCAGCGGTTTTCAGCCAGCCGCCGGTCGGTACGGTGGGTCTGACCGAAGAGGAAGCGCGCGAACGCCACGGCGAAGTGCGTGTCTTCCGGTCTGAATTTACACCGATGCGATACACTCTCGCCGGCCGCAAGGAGAAGGGTGTGCTGAAGCTGCTGGTCGATGCTGCCACCGACCGGGTTCTTGGCTGCCACATGGTCGGCCTGGATGCTCCCGAAATCGTCCAGGGCTTTGCCGTCGCCGTTCGCGCCGGATTGACCAAGGCGGATTTTGACCGCACCATCGGCATTCACCCGACTGCTGCCGAGGAACTGGTGACACTGAGAACGCCGCTTTCCTCGTAAGGGTCGCCGAGCACAGACGACAAGTGAGAGTCATGAAACAGATCCTCAGCCTGATTTTCGCCACTGGACTGACACTGCCCATGGCAGGTCTGGCCGGTCAGTACCAGATCATTCCCGATCAGTGGATCGTGGAGCTGGAACACGACGCCACGCTGGAATACCGCGGGGGCGATCGGCGCTCCGGGGCTGCACTCATGTCCGGCGGACGGGTCCTTGAAGCCACCGCACCCGATGGCAACCGTCTGGATACTTCGGCTCCCCACGTGGTGGCCTACGCGGAGTTTCTGGATCGGGAGCGCAGTGAGGTGCTGTCGCAGGCCCGAAATCGACTGGGTCGCGAGATTCGACCCCGCAGCGTTTACCGCCATGTGATTAACGGTTTCAGCGTGCAGATGTCCGAGGCAGAAGCCCGTGAACTGGCGGCGCTTCCCGGCGTCAGGCGGGTCACGCCGGATGTGGCCTGGCAGCTGGAAACCGATCGTGGTCCGCAGATGATCGGGGCACCGGCGGTCTGGGATGGTGAAAGTAGCCTGTCGAGCCGTGGCGAGGGAGTCGTGATCGGCGTGATCGATACAGGCATCAACTGGGACCACCGCTACTTTTCCGATGATCCTTCGGCAACCGGAGGTTATACGTTCTCCAATCCGTTAGGGGAGCAACTGGGAGAATGCTCGCGGCCACAGGTCCAGTGCAACGACAAGCTCATCGGCGTATGGGATTTCACCGACGAGGGGACTTTCGGTCGCGACCCGGATGATGAAGGTCATGGCACGCATGTCGCTTCCATTGCGGCCGGCAACGCCTGGACCTTCGAGTTGCAGGAAATCGATGGAACGTTCGCCACTTCTGGCGTTGCTCCTCGTGCCAACATCATCTCCTACAAGGTCTGCTATTCCGAAGAGTACGAAGATGACAATGTGGCCGGTCGTTGCCCCGGCGAAGCCATCGCCGGTGCTCTCGAGCAGGTTGTGGAGGACGGTGTCGACATCATCAACTATTCGATGGGATTCGATTTCGTCGCAGAAGAGGAATCCGGCGACCCGTGGGAGCGGGCACTGTCCTTTCTCAATATTCGCAATGCCGGCATTCTGTTCGTGACATCGGCAGGTAATTCGGGTCCCGATGCCGGTTCGATTACCAGCCCGGCCAATGCACCATGGACATTCGCGGTTGGCAGCACCACCCACGGCCGTCAGATCGGTCATCGGGCCGATGTGGTCGATCTGACCGACCTGTTCGTCGAACCGGGGACCGGCCCGGAAATCGAGAGCACGATCAGCGCGCCCATCATCGTGGCTGACCAGGCTGGTTCGGATCTGGAGGGCTGCAATGCCTACGACGACGATGTGCTCGCAGGAACTATCGCCTATGTCAAGCGTGGTAGCTGCACCTTCGAAGTGAAGGTTGACCATGCCGCCGATGCCGGTGCCCTTGCGGTCCTTGTGTACAACAACGAGCCGGGGGAAGGTGCAATCGTCATGGGGGGGCTGGAGAACACCACCATCCCGGCCGGAATGATCGGGAATTCCGACGGGGAGCTGGCTCTGGCCGAGATCCGCGGCAGTGCCAATCCCACGGCCACCCTGTATGACCAGCTCAACAGGCTGGTCGACGAGAATCTGCAGGATCGGGTGTCGATCTTCAGCTCGCGCGGTCCGGGTTCCGACTCGCCGGGGATCATGAAGCCCAATGTCATGGCACCGGGAGAGGCAATTCTTGCCGGGCTGGTGCCCGATGAGCACTCGCTCGATTTCAATAGCGGCACTTCCATGGCCAGCCCGCACGTGGCCGGTGCTGCCGCCTTGCTGAAGGCCATGCATCCTGACTGGTCGCCTGTCATGCTGCAGTCGGCACTCGAAACGACGGCCGAGGCGGGGCCGGTGAAAACCACTTCGGGGGAAGCCACGATCCTGGATCGGGGTGCCGGTCGCATCAGGGTCGACGAGGCGGCGAATATCGGACTTTATCTGCCGATCGGGGTCAGCGATTTTCAGGCCGCAAACCCGGCCTCGGGGGGAGATCCGGAAGCACTCAACCTGGCGGGCATTTTTACCGACAACTGTACCCAGGATTGCAATTTCACCCGAACCGTGGAAGCCATACATCCGGGCTCCTGGACGGTCACGACTCCGGGTGATCTGGATATCGAGGTGACACCGGACAGTTTCACTCTGATTGCCGGCCAGCAACAGGAATTGAATATCACCGTGGACGGCAGCAGTCTGGGTGCTGAAACGGTTCTGGAGGGAGCCGTGGTCCTGACCCCGGCCGATGACAGTCTTTCGATTCAGCGCCTGCCGGTCGGGATGGTGGTCGCGGCGGCGGGTCTGCCCAGCCAGCTGGTTGTCAGTGCTTCGTCCAATCGCGGGCGCTCCGATTACGAGGTGGATGTGCTGGCAGGCCTGGAGGAAGCCGTCTTTCGCACCAGCTCGCTGGTCCGGCCGGTGGAGGAGTCGTTCGATCTGGGACAGGACCCGTCACCGGAAGACCCGTTTTCCGGCGGAGAGGGAACGCGAACCCAGCTGGTCGATGTACCCGAGGAGGCCCTGATGCTGATGGTCGATGTCATCGATTCATCGGCAGTCGACATCGACCTGTTCGTTGGTCGGGACAAAGTCGGCGACGGCCAGGCCGATCCCGACGAAGTGGTGTGCGAGGCGACCTCGACAGGAACACGTGAACGCTGCCGCATAGAGAACCCCGAACCCGGCACCTGGTGGATTCTGGTACAGAACCATCAGGCTTCCAGCACGCCGGGCGACGACTGGGTCGAGCTGGAGTATGCGTTGTTGAGCGAGTCGGAAGACTATTCGCTGGTCGCGACCGGGCCGGGCCGGCATGACGGTGGTGCGCTCGAATTCTCGCTGGCCTGGGATCAGCCTGCGATGCGTCGCGGCGAACGCTGGGTGGGCGCCGTTGGTCTGGCCAGCAGCAAGGAAGCTCTGGCCGACCTGGGCGTCATTCCGGTGCGCGTCCGCCGAAATGCGGCTGTGGTCACGGAGCCGACGCCGCTGTTTGCCAACCAGGCGCATCCGGTCGTCGTGCCTGCCGGCGAACAGCACGATCTTCTCTACTTCGATGTATCACCGGGGGCGACATCGGTCAGTGTTTCGGTCGATGGGGGTGCCGATATATCAGCCCGGTTGCAGTACATGGAGTTCAATGCTGTCGCAGGCTACGCGCCGGGAACGCCGCCGGCTGCCGGAGAACTGATGGCCTCGCACACGGGTTCCATCGCGGGATTCACTCTGACGGCCGATGCCCAGCCGGGACGATGGTACGTGGTACTGGAAAATGCCGGCACCAGCGAGGCGTTGGTGGATGTCGATGTGGCGATCGAAGAAGACGAACCACAGATGTCGCAACGAGGATTGTGGAGCCCGCGCGATCGTGTGATCCACCAAGGGATCGAGTGGCAGCGTGCCGGGGAAGGATTCCTGACCTGGTACAGCTACGATGCCACTGGTTTGCCTGTCTTCTACCAGGCCGCCAGCGCGATCGATTCGGCACATTCGACCTGGACGGCGCCGCTCGAGCGGGTCACCAACGGCACCGGCGAGCGCCAGCTGTACGATCAGGTCGGCGAGGTGTCGCTGACCATGATCAGTGACGATGAGATGGTCTTTGCCTGGCGACATGACGGACATCACGGCTCGGAGATCATGGCGCCGGATGCGGCCCGAACCTGTCCGCAGGTCGATGGGGAGCAGGCCAGCTATTCCGGTCACTGGTATTCGCCCGGGGAACTGGTTGGCGGGACCACGGTGATCGTCACCGATACGGTGCAGGGTCATATCCGCTATTACTTCGATGATCTGGGGGTTGGCCGCTGGCTGCTGGCCAACGATCCGGAGTCCGATCCGCTCAACGAGGTGCTGGAATTGCTGGATTACCGCGGTTTCTGCCCCGGCTGCGATGAAGCCGAGGTGCAGATGCATGTCGTGGGTCTCTACGAACGAAGCTTCGACAGCGACTCGAGCGGTAGCGAGCGGCTGGACTTCATCAGCGCCGAGCCACTCAGTCATGACATCACCATCGAGGTGCCGATCAGCAAACTCTCGGAGCCGCTGGAGTGCCGCTGAAACCGGGTAGCGCCACAGGCGGGATGTTCAATCATGACGGGGCGGAACCGGTCCACCCCGTCGTTTGATATCGAAAGGTCATGAAGTGATCAGGGGACAGAAGGTGGTTGTCGTGCTTCCCGCCTACAATGCGGCGAAGACGGTCAAGCGCACGGTCGAGGAGATTCCGCACGAGGTGGTCGACGAGATCATCCTGGTCGATGACGCCAGCCAGGACGATACCGTTGCCGTGGCCGAATCGCTTGGAATCACTCACGTGATCCGTCACGAGAGCAACCGCGGTTACGGCGCCAACCAGAAGACCTGTTACCGCACGGCGCTCGAGCTGGACGCCGATATCGTCATCATGCTGCATCCCGATTACCAGTACACCCCCAAGCTGTTGCCGGCCATGGCCACTCTGGTGGCCAGTGGCCTGTTCCCGGTGGTGCTGGGCTCGCGCATTCTCGGCGGCGGGGCGATAGCCGGCGGCATGCCGGTCTACAAGTACGTGGCCAACCGCGTACTGACGCTGTTTCAGAACCTGTGTACCGGAGCCAAGCTGTCGGAGTATCACACCGGTTACCGGGCCTTTTCTGCCGAGGTCCTGCGCAGTATCGACCTGGACGGCAATTCAGACGACTTCATCTTCGACAACCAGGTGCTGGCCCAGGTCATTCACAAGGGATACCGGGTGGGCGAGATTACCTGCCCGGCGCTTTACTTCGAGGATGCATCGTCGATCAACCTGGGGCGCAGTGTGACCTACGGGCTCGGTGTGCTGGGCGTGTCCCTGCTGCATCTCGTCAGCCGGTTGGGTCTGTACAGACCCAAATTGTTCAGATGAGCCCCGAACTGCCGGATCAATCGATCCGGCGACTGCGACTGGTCCTGTGGCTGGCGGTGATCGTGGTCGCTGCCGGGTTGCGGCTGTGGCAGCTCCATCTCCAGATTCTGCTCGACGACGAGTGGCATGCCATTCACCGGTTGATGCAGGCCGACTGGCAGGCCATCGCGCTGTCGTTCGGTCTGGCCGATTACAGTATCCCGTTGACGCTGCTGTTCAATGCGCTGTACCAGACGGTCGGACTGGCAGAGTGGCACATGCGGGCACTGCCGCTGGCTTTCGGGCTGGCCGCCGTGGTGCTGGTACCGATGGCTTTGCGTCCCTGGCTGGACTGGCGGGAACGCTGGCTGCTGGCCATGCTGATCGCGCTCTCTCCGTTGCTGATCTATTACACGCGAATCGTTCGGCCCTACGCCTTGGTGCTGCTGATGGGCTTTCTGGCGATGGTGGCGCTGTGGCGCTGGTGGCACGACGGTGACCGGCGCTGGCTGCTGCTGTTCGTGCCGGCGGCGGTACTCAGTGCCTGGCTGCATGCGCTTACCGCCGTGTTTACCGGAGCCGCCCTGACCTGGTTCGGTGTGGCGGGGCTGGCCGAGTGGTGGCGCCGGGGCAGCCCGCGGCGCTTGCTGGCATTGCTGGCCGTTGGCATCGTAACCGTTGCTGCCTGTTCGGCCCTGATTCTGCCACCGCTACTGAGTACCCCGCAGGCGATTGCCGAAAAGGCCGGGGTTGACCAGATTGGCATCGAAACCCTGTTGCGGTCCTGGGAGTTGCTCGTTGGCAGCGCGCATCCGTGGACTGCCGTACTCGCATTCTTGCTGGTTGTTTCGGGCGCCTGGCAGTTGTGGCGCCGCGATCCCGGGTTTCTGCTCTACTGGGGCTGGCTGTTGATGGCTTCGACGGTGGTCATCATGCTGTTGCGACCGGCCTGGATCCAGCATGCGCTGGTTTTCGTGCGCTACAACGCGGTTGCCCATCCCATGCTGCTGGCCCTGATCGCACTGGGGGTGGCATGGCTGGCAAGCTTGCCGGCGCGCTGGAAATCCGGATGGCACCGAAGCCCGGCAGTTCTCGGCGCGGCTGGCCTGGTTGCCGTCGTGTTCTGGTTGAGCGGACCGCTGCCCGACCTCTACCGCGGCATCAACCAGTTCACCAACGCCACCCGTTACCAGTTCGATTACGACTTCGAGCGCAGCCCCTTCGCCTTCATGGACGAACTGGCTGTGCCCGACTTCTATCACGACATTGCCGGCGAGCCGGGAACCTGGGAAGTGGTCGAGGCGCCGTGGCACTTCGAAACCAGCATGAGTCTGCTGCAGGAATACCAGCGAGTGCACGGCCGCCGGGTGCGTATTGGCATGATTTCGGGCTTGTGCACAAGCTGGACCTGGGGCGAGATCAATCCCGAAGATGCCGCTCGGATCGATCTGCCGCAATTCCTGTTTCTCGCCGATCTGATCGCGGGAAATGCGCCGGAGCAGAACCGCTTCGTGGTCTTCAGGCTGGAGCCGGCATTCGAGCCGGTACGCCCGCTGCCCGCCGTTGACGAGTGTGTCTCGGCCTTTCGTGAAATGTTTGGTGCACCATGGCACGAGGACGACAGCCACGTGGTCTTCAGGTCAGGCCGGTCCGGAGTGATGTGACAGGAGTCGCCGCCGGATCAGCCAGCTGGTGACGATGATGGCCACCAGCCCCAGTAATGGCAGCCCGATTTCCGGCTCCAGCAACAAGGCCGGGCCAAGCATGTCGCGCGCCTCGAGCAGCGATTCCAGTCCCGAACCCACGGCGGCGTAGACGATGGTGGTGGGGACCAGGCCGGCGGCCGTGGCCAGCAGGAAGTGGCCCAGGCCGATGCCGGTGACCGCTGCTGCGGCATTGACGGCAAAGTAGGGCGCCACCGGCACGATACGCAGAAGAACCAGGTACCAGGTGGCATCACGCTCCAGGGCGCCCAGCCATGGTGCGGCTCGCCCGGCCGCCAGCTGCCGCCGAACGCTGGCACCCCCGAAGCACCGCACCAGGACGAAGGTGAGTGCGCCTCCCAGCAGCGCGCCGGTCATGGCGGCCAGAAACCCCAGCGGTATCCCGAACAGGTAGCCGGCGGCAAGGCAGAACAGCGTGCCGACAGGCAGTGTAAGCGTGGCGAGCACGGCGAAGGCAAGTACATAGGCCACCACCATCGCCGCCAGGTGTTCGCGTTTGCCGGCCTCGACCAGCGCGAGGAGCTCGAACAGCCAGCCCTGTCCAGCGCCGGCCAGGGCGACCACGGCGGCAACGAAGATCACGCCCAGCAACAGGCCCGCGGTCAGGGGAAGTCGATCCGGATTCATGTCAGAGGACATCAGGCATTGATCAGGTTCACCATCAGTTCGACGAAGCGCTCCACATCTTCGTCGGTGTTGTAGAGCGGCACGGGAGCAGCCCGCATGATACCGGGCTGGCGCCAGTCGCAGAGGACGCCGTGAGCCTCCAGTCGCTCGAACAACACCCGCCCGGCACTCTTTTCGCCGCGAAACTGAATGGACAGTTGGCAGCCGCGCCGGTGGGGCTCGAGCGGCGTGATGATGCGAACCTTTTCGTCGAGCTGCTCGCGCAACAGGCGGGCGAGACGACCGGTCAACTCCAGTGATGCCTGTCTGAGCGGTCGCATGCCACCGGCCTCGCGAAACAAATCCAGCGAGGCGCGAACCGCCGCCAGCGCCAGTATCGGCGGGTTGCACAGTTGCCAGCCGGCGGCGCCGCGTACCGGATGGAACTCCGGCCCCATGGAAAAGCGGGTGCGGGGTTCGTGTCCCCACCAGCCGGCCAGGCGCGGGCCGTGAAAGTCGGCGTGGCGTTCGTGCACGAAGCACCCACCGATGGCGCCGGGCCCGCCGTTGAGGTACTTCTCGCTGCCCCAGAAAGCGAAGTCGGCGCCAGCATCGTGCAGGGCCAGTTCCAGGTTGCCGATTGCACCGGAAAGGTCGAAGCCCGTGCGTGCGCCGGCCCGGGCCGCGGTGCGGGCAATACGGTCGAGGTCGAAGACCTGTCCGGTTGCATACTGAACACCGGGCCACAGCACCAGCGCCACGCTGTCGCCGTAGTGTTCCAGGTATTCCTCGACATCATCCTCGTGGTGCAGGCCGTCGCGGCGCGTGGGCAGTTCGACGAGATTGCGCGCCGGGTCCAGCCCGTGCAGCGCCAGCTGCGATTCGGCGGCATAGCGAATGCTGGAAAATGCGCCCTTCTCGATCACGATGCGCCGCCGGTCGCCATGGGGGTGGAAGAAGCTGATCATCATCTGGTGCAGGTTGGCAGTCGGCGACCCCATGGCCACGACTTCGGACGGGCGGGCACCAACGAGGTCGGCCAGGCTTTCGGCAAGCAGTTCGTGGTAGGACACCCAGGCCAGTGGCCCGTCGAAGCGCCCGGCAATCCCCAGCCGGGCCCAGCGTTCGAGTTCGGCCTCGACCGCGTCGGCAGCCGCGAGCGGCTGCAGGCCCAGCGTGTGCCCGCACAGGTAGATGGGCTCGCGACCGCGCGGTGATGCCGGCAGACGAAAGCGATCCCGGAACTGGCCGGGCTGAAACCGGTACTGGGGGGTGTCTGAAACCATTCCCTCGGTCTGGCGTGACATTCGCCAAGAGTATCGAAGTCGTGCCGGCTTGGCGAATGGGAGTGTGGTGGTGGGGAAGGTTGGACAGAGGCTTGCGGACAAGATCTCTCGCCACCCGGGCGCCACCATTGCGCCATGCGGGCTACAATTGCCGCCACCACCCAGCCCCCGTTCGACCATGAAGGTTTCCGACTTCCGCTTCGACCTGCCCGAGCACCTGATCGCGCAATACCCGCTGCCGAAGCGATCGGCCAGTCGCCTGCTGCACCTGGAGCGGGAGAGCGGGCGGTTGCATGATCGACAGTTCGCCGATCTGCCGGATCTGCTCGAACCGGGAGACTTGCTGGTGTTCAACGACACGCGCGTCATCCCGGCCAGGCTGTGGGCGCAAAAGAGCACTGGCGGACGGGTCGAGATCATGGTCGAGCGCATGATTTCGGCCAGCGAGGCACTGGTCCAGTTGCGCGTCAATCGCAAGCCGGCAGTGGGCAGTCGGCTGATCGTTGATGAAACCGGCCAGATCGAGGTGATCGGACGCGAAGGCGAATTCTGGCGCCTGCGGGTCGTTGCCGGGCCCGAATGGCCGGAACTGCTTGATCGTGTCGGTCACATGCCGCTGCCTCCCTACATCGAGCGCGGCGACGAGGCACTGGACGAGGATCGTTACCAGACGGTCTTTGCGCGGGTGCCCGGTGCGGTGGCCGCACCGACCGCCGGGCTGCATTTCGACGATGCCGTCATGGATCGCCTGCACGAGCGCGGTGTCGAGACTGCCTGGTGCACCCTGCATGTCGGCGCCGGCACATTCCAGCCGGTGCGTGCCGAGCGGGTCGAGGACCACACCATGCACGCCGAATGGCTGGAGGTCGGCCCCGACCTGGTTGCCAGCGTTCGTGCAACGAAAGAGCGGGGCAGGCGCGTGGTGGCGGTCGGTACCACCGCCGTGCGCTCGCTGGAGACAGCGGCAGCCGGTGGTGAGCTCGAGCCCTTTGCCGGCGACAGCCGGCTGTTCATCTACCCCGGCTACGAATTCCGGGTGGTCGACGCCATGGTCACCAACTTCCACCTGCCGGGCTCGACCCTGCTTATGCTGGTCAGCGCCTTCGCCGGCCGCGAAAATGTTCTCGCAGCCTACCGCCACGCGGTCGAGGCCGAATATCGCTTCTTCAGTTACGGGGATGCGATGTTTATTGGGTGAAAGGTGAAGGGTGAAAGGTGAAAGGTGAAAGGTGAAAGGTGAAAGGTGAAAGGTGAAAGGTGAAAGGTGAAAGGTGAAAGGTGAAAGGTGAAAGGTGAAAGGTGAAAGGTGAAAGGTGAAAGGTGAAAGG
>SLIA01000028.1 GCA_007135935.1 Wenzhouxiangella sp. | reverse complement strand
GGCCGTTTCTTTCAGCAGCTCCACACAGTAGTTGAGATTGTTGGCCGCCATTTTATTGGTGTAGCAATTGTTGTTCACCATGGCAGTGTATTCATCTGGCCCGGTAACCCCGTTGATGCAAAAGGCCCCGTCCCGCCGGGGGTTAAAAAACCCTAAGTCCATCCACAATCGGGAGGTTTCCACCAATATTTCCATCGCCTGCTTGAGAAAACCGGATTCATATCCTGACTGGGTCCTGACGGCTTGCATATACTTCTCAACCCCATAGGCAATATCCGCGTTAATGTGGTACTGGGCCGTACCGGCGGGGAAATAGGCTGAGGCTTCCCGGCCGTTGATGGTCCGCCAGGGAAAGAGCGCTCCTTTTTGGCTCAGTTCCCGGGCCCATTCCCGGGCCTGGGGTAAAATTGAGTACCGGTATTGCAGCAGCTTGCCGGCAATTTCAGGACAGGTATAGATAAAGTAGGGAAGCACATAGATTTCAGTGTCCCAAAAGTAGTGTCCCTCATATCCCTCCCCGGTAAGCCCTTTAGCCGAAATGCCGGTACTGCCGTCCTTGCCCGCCGACTGTATCAGGTGAAACAGGTTAAACCGCACCCGCTTTTGGGTTTCCGGGTCGCCCTCTATTATTACGTCTCCGTATTCCCAGAAGCGATCCAAGTAGTTTTGCTGTTCCCTGAGCATAATCTGTTCTCCCGCTTCCTTGGCAGCCTCCAGGCAGTCGGCGTTTTCTCTCTTAAGCTCATCCGGGACCGCGCCTGTATGATACACAAGGTATTTTTCCAGCCGGACTTCTTGGCCGGGGCTTATTTCGGCGGAGAAACTAAAAACATATTCGGAATCCTTGGTTTTATTTTTATTCCGGTTTGTCTGGGGAATGCCGACAGGATCGGATTCAGGTTCAGATTCCCGGCCGGGGTCTCTTCCGGTGCCCCGTATGCCGACCGCGTGCCCAGCCCCGGTTATCAAATGCAGACCTGAATGTTCGGCGGTATGATGAAAATAGACCCGCTGTTCGTTGTTCTCCAAGGTGACCCGTTCTTGTTTGCACAATTTCAGGGCGTTCATCGGCAGTTTTGCCCCCGCCCGGGGGTCTTTGTCTTGTATCTGGTTATGCACCGCCCCGTTGACCCTGCTTGATATGGTAATTTCCGCCTTCCGGTCCGCAGACACCGAATAAGCAGTAAAAAACAGATGGGGCCGAACAAATGAGGCCATCCGGGTGACCCTCACCATTACAACCGCACCGCCGGAGGTTTCCCACACCGCTTTGCGCCGCAGAGTCCCGCTCTTAAAATCAAGTGTCCGGGTGTGTTCCCGGAGGGGTACCGTCCGGGGGTTAAAAACCTGACCGTCCACGGTGAGTACTATTTCACGCCCGTCGGTAACATTGAGCATGGTTTGTCCCATTTCGGGAAAACCATAAGCCGCTTCGCCATACTGGTAAGGGTGGGACTCATAAAAACCGTTTATATACGTCCCCGGATGCAGGACCCGGCCGTCTTCTTCCAGGGCACCCCGTACACCCAAGTAGCCGTTGGCTACCGTAAAGAGGGCTTCATTACCGGCTATGGCATCAGGGTTTAAACCTGTTTCCCTCAATTCCCAGGTATAGTGAGCGTCCTTCTCTGCATCCATAGCTTTTTCCTTTTTTCCGGTTGTTTTTGTGCACACGGTTGCACCAGCGTCTATTGCAAGTCTAAAGCTCCCTGTCCTTTGTGTCAAGGAAATAATTATAATTGTCTGCTCCGGAATATTCGGACCACCCGGAAGATCAATCTAATCATAATTTTTTTTATACAGTAGAAAAGCAGGCGTAAACACTTTATACTGTTTATTAGATGGATACTTTGGGTGCTTCAGACCCCACTATTACAGTGTTTTTTGCAACCTCAAAGGCCGCGGAGCGGGAAATCTTTACCGAAATTGTGCGCCGGGAAAACCACCCGTTTGAATTGATTTTCCCGGAAGATATTGCCCATATGGACGATTTAATCAAATCCGACCATACGGAAGTGATAGTTACCGACTTTACTTTTCAGGAAGGCAAATTTATAGAATGGCTGACCCTTTGGCCGCTTCCCTCTATCCTTCTGGCAGACTACTCAGAAAAAGAAAAACTTGAAGCCATTGCTCCTGAAGAAACCTTTGACTACCTCGTTAGAGCTGAAAATAATAAACACCTGGAACTGCTGCCCATAAATATTAAAAAGATTTTAAACCGCAAAGAGAGCATGGAATACCATCGCAAACATCTGCAGGCATCGGAGCGCAGATTTTACGAACTGGTGCAGGCTTTGCCTGATATTGTCTATTCCATTGATGAATTCGGCTACTTTACTTTTGTGAACAATTCAATAAAAAACTTGGGATACCAGCCCATAGAACTGCTGGGCAAGCATTTCTCAGTAATTATCGACCCTGAAGATTTACCCTGCGTCAGCCGGGGGCTGGTTCTGGAAAAACTGAAAGGAACCGTCACCGGAGATGAGAAAGCCCCGAAACTCTTTGATGAAAGACGGACAGGAGACCGAATGACCAAAGACCTGGAAGTGCGGTTGAAACGGGGCGACGCAAACACTGACGCCCGGGGAGAATCATTCGGATCAGTGATTGCCTATGGAGAGGTGAGCTCGGCAGGGATACTACGGCAAAAGAGTTTAAATCAGGAAATTATTTCCGTGGGCATCATCAGAGACATTACCCAAAAGAAAAGGGGTGAGCAGCTGCTGAGAGAATCCCTTAAAGAGAAAGAGATATTGTTAAAAGAGATCCATCACAGGGTCAAAAACAACATGCAGGTGATCAGCAGCCTGCTCAGCCTGCAGCATTTTTTCTTTAAAGATAAAATTGACCATCATCTTTACCTTGAAACACAGATGCAAATTCAGTCCATGGCCCTGGT
>SLIA01000250.1 GCA_007135935.1 Wenzhouxiangella sp. | reverse complement strand
GTTATTTTAATGCGATTATTGCAATTTTAGATAAAGCTGCGTAGTGGTAATGTCCGTATTTAAACACCCCTTGAAAATATTTCATTATTTACTATAATACTCACAGAGTAGCTTGAGGGATATTGGCACCCTCTTTAGGAAAGCTATTAAATCAAGGTGGTCTCAAAATGAGGCAAGCTAGATGGAACCGCGGGAAAGCTCGTTCTAGCAACCAAGTTTTTTGGTTGTTGTAACGAGTTTTTTTATTAACTAAGCACTAAAAAATATGAATAAAAAAAGTAAACTAGAAAATATTGTTTCTTTTTGCAAAAGAAGAGGTTTTGTATTCCCCTCTTCGGAAATCTACGGAGGCATGGCCGCAATTTATGATTACGGTCACTACGGAACTCTTCTTAAGAATAATATTCGCGACGCGTGGTGGAAAGACATGGTACAACTACGTGATGATATCTACGGATTAGATAGTGCTATTTTTATGCACCCTACTACTTGGGTTGCTTCTGGTCATGTCGAAGGATTCGATGACCCTCAAATAGACTGCAAAGAGTGCAAGCAAAGGATGAGAGCCGATCACGTGCTAGAAGAATTTGAAATAGAAGCAGACAAAGCTCCTATTGATTTTATCAATAAGGAGTTAGACAAATTAAAAAAAGAAGAAAAGTTAAAATGTGCAAACTGTGGATCAAAAAATCTAACAGAAGCAAAACAGTTCTCCTTGATGATTAAATCAAATCTCGGATCTCCTACAGATAAACTTTCAGAGGAAAATGTTGTGTATCTAAGACCAGAGACTTGTGGAGGAATATACCTAGAGTACAAGAACATGATGGATTCTGTCCACCCTAAGCTTCCTTTTGGAATTGCTCAAATAGGAAAAGCTTTTCGTAACGAGATTATCGCCCGTCAGTTTGTTTTTAGAACAAGAGAGTTTGAGCAGATGGAGATGCAGTACTTTTTACATCCAGATGAAATGGAGGAAAAATACGATATGTGGAGAGAGATAAGGCTTAATTGGTATCTTGAGTATGGAATTCCAAAAGATAAAATAAGGTGGCACGAACACGAAGTTCTTTCTCACTACGCCTCTCAGGCATACGATATAGAGTTTGATTTTAAGTGCCTTGATGGCTACAAAGAGGTTGAAGGAATTCACGCTCGTGGTAACTGGGACTTATCTCAACACTCCAAGCATTCCGGTGTTGATTTAACTTACACAGATGACAAAACAAACGAGAAGTTTACTCCGCACATAATGGAAACATCAACAGGTTTAAATAGAATCTTTTTAATGTTCATTGATAACGCCTACACAGAAGAAGAGGTTGAAGGAGAAACAAGAACTGTTTTGAAATTAGATAAAAGACTCTCCCCTATTAAAATTGCTATATTCCCTCTTTTAAAAAACAAATCTGAATTAGTTGGCAAGGCAAAAGAAGTGCTTGAGATGCTTAGAAAAAAATGGATGTGTGAGTTTGATTTAAGTGGAAGTATCGGTAAAAGATATAGAAGGCAAGATGAAATAGGAACTCCTTACTGCGTAACAGTAGACTTTGATTCTTTAGAAGATGACTCTGTAACGGTAAGAGAAAGAGATACTATGAATCAAGAAAGAGTTAAGATAGAAGATCTGCAAAAATACTTTCAAGAAAACTTAAATATCTAGCTACTTTATTACCTTATAGCGGACATACTTGTACGCTTCTCCTAGGAAGAAAACCGAAGAAGATATTCCTATAAAGAGTAACAGCTCTCCTGCTTTTAGAGCGCCAAATCCAAATATTTCTCTAAAGAATTCTACCTCTATAACAACTATCTGAAGTAAAGCGGCAATAATAAAGGCAAAAATTATATATTTATTAGAGAAGAAACCTATAGTAAAAACGGACTCCCTAATAGAACGCATATTTAAAGCATTAAAAAGCTGTGTAAATGCCATTACGGTAAAAATTCCTGCCCGTGCTCTATCTAAATCACCCTCTCCTCCTTGATAAATAAGATTAAAAACAAAAAGACCTGCGCTGGCCATAACAACCGTCATTAGTATAAAAAATGGCAAAATCTCCAAAGAAAGAATGTTTTCTTTTTTATTTCTTGGCTTTTCCTCTAGCACTTTTCCGTGTCCAGGTTCAGCAGCCAGAGGAAATCCTACTGCTCCATCTGTAACTAAATTAAGCCACAAGATTTGCGTTGGGAGAAGTGGTAAGGGAAATCTCAATAAAATAGATGTTATTAGTGTCGCAAATTCTGCAAAATTAGTGGTTATAAGAAAAGAGCTGGTTTGTCTAGTGTTAGTAAAAACAATCCTCCCCTCTTCTATGGCTCCAACAATAGAAGCAAAATTATCATCGGCGAGTATTATTTCTCCTGCTTCTTTCGTAACATCTGTGCCGGCAATTCCCATAGCAATACCAATATCTGCTTGCTTTACTGCTGGAGCATCGTTGACTCCGTCTCCTGTCATAGCGATTACCGCCCCTTTCTTCTCCTGGAGGGTTTTGGCAATCCTTAGTTTCATGTGAGGCGTAAGTCTTGCAAAAACATTAACCGTAGAAACCGCTTCTAAGAACTCTTCTTCTGTCATTTGAACAAGCTCTCTTTGTGTAAAAGCTTTGTCATCTCCTTCCTCTAAGAGGCCTATTTCCTTTGATATGGCCACTGCTGTCCCCTTGTGGTCCCCAGTAACCATCATTACCCTAATTCCCGCTCTCTTGGCCTTTAAGATAGCTTCTTTAACCTCTGGTCTTGGAGGGTCCATTATGCCAACAACACCAGTTAAAATTAAATCCTTCACATCTTCTCTTTTCACTTCTTCCTTTTCTTCATCAATATCTCTATAGGCAAGCCCTATAGTTCTCATTGCATTATTAGTCATTCCCTCAACCTTTTTTAATATTTCTTTCTTTTC
>SLIA01000190.1 GCA_007135935.1 Wenzhouxiangella sp. | reverse complement strand
GATGGGAGATCAGCCCCAGCAACTGCCCGGTATCGTCCTCGACCGGCACATGCCGGACGTAGCGCCACTCCATCAGGCTGGCGGCGAAATCGACGATGTCATCGGGTCGAACCGTGAACAGGTCGGTGGCCATGAACTGACCGACGCTACGATAGCTGTCGCGCCAGTCCTGTGTGCCACAGATATCGCCCAGCTCCCATTCCCCGACCGGGTGGCCGCTTTCGGCCTGTTCGATCATGCTGCCGGTCAGGGCGCGCAGGCGTTCGTTCTCGCTGCCCTTGTCCTTCATGCCTTCAAGCGACTCGAGCTGCCAGCGCGCACCCGTGCGGCGCATTTCGACCCGCTGCTGGATCACGCCCATGTAGCGTTCGATATCGCCATCGTCGATGCCGGCCTCGGCCAGCCCCTCGCGCGCCAGGGGCAGCAGTTCGTCCAGGATCAACTCCTGGGCCGTCATCTGCCGTCCGTCGAACCACACCTGTTGCGCTCTTAGACCCTCGCGGGCGGCGGCAAGAAAATTGCTCTTGGCGTCCGAGAAGTTCAGGTGTTCGCGAATATCGGTCACCGACCGGGACAGCTTCGACATCATGCCGAAAAAGAACGCGGCATTGGCCACTTCGTCAAGAATCGTCGGCCCCGACGGGATCACCCGGTTTTCGATGCGCAAATGTGGCTTGCCGGTGTCGGAGATGCCGTAACAGGCCCGGTTCCAGCGATAGACCGTTCCATTGTGCAGGCACAGCGCGCGCAGTCTCGGCACTTCGCCCCGCTTGACCATGCCGATCGGGTCTTCTTCGAACTCGGTGGTCAGGACCACCCGGAAACGCGCGATATCCTCCTGGAAAATCTCGATCACGGACTCGTCGATCCAGTGATCGCCAAAGTGCACCCGTGGTTTGTGCCCACGGGCCGCGTGGGCCTCGGACCTGGCATCGATGGAATGCTCGAACACCGCGATGCGGCTCTCGTGCCATAGTCGCTTGCCCAGCAGGATCGGGGAATTGACACAACTTGCCAGCAGCGGGCCGGTCACGGCCTGGGCAATGTTGTACAGCGGTGCGAACTCCTCGGCCCCGACCTGAAAATGGACCTGGAAGCTGGTGTTGCAGGCTTCCAGCATCAAATTGTCATGATTGAAGTGTAGCTGATCGATACCCTTGATCGAGAAGCTGAAATTGCTGCCCCTCAGGCGCAGCAGGGCTTCATTGAGAGCAAAGTAACGCGCCGTTGGCACCATCGCTTCCAGCGTCAGGTGCTCGCGGGTCAGCGTGGGCAGAATGCCGACCAGGGCTATGCGACTGTCAACCTCGGCCGCTTTCTCGCGCGCGATCCCGTAAACCTCGTCGGCTTCCCGTTCCAGGCGCCGAAGGCAGTCCCCGCCCAGTTCAAGCGGCGACAGGTTGGCCTCGAGATTGAAAAGCCCGAGTTCGTGGGTAAAGCGCGGATCGTCGATGCGCTCGAGAATCTGCATGGCCGTCATGGCCGGTCGACTCGCCGAGTCGACCAGGAACATCTCCTGCTCGGCGCCGATTCGCCGTATGCCACCCTCGAACATGCCTGCAGCCAGCATGTCTTCCAGCGCCCTCACCTCGTTGAGTAGCGCCTTCATGAAGGCGCGCCGCGTCTGTTCGTCGGAGGTCTGCGCTACGTTCTGCTCGCCCATGCCGCAATCTCGCTGAACTTTCGCGGATAATAAACGTGTTGCAGTAAAGGGGCAAATCACGCATGCCTGTTCACCCCCTGCGCGCTCTGTGACGCTTGTCTCGGGGCGGAAGCTGTGCCAAGCTTGAATATCAGTGTTCCCAAAAGAGACCGAGGGGTAGATTGACCATGAGCGACAAGCCCTGGCTTGACGAATATGCACCCGGCGTCCCCGCCGAGATCGACATGAGCGAATTCGATTCGGTCGTCGACGTCATCAACAAGAGTTGTTCCGAATACAGCGACAAAGCGGCCTATGTGAATTTCGGCGCCGAACTGACCTATGGTCAGGTCGATCGCTACAGCGCAGCCTTCGCCGCCCGCATGCAGGCACTGGGGCTGGAGAAAGGCGACCGCATCGCCATCATGATGCCGAATGTGCTGCAGTACCCGATCGCGCTGTTCGGGGCCCTGCGCGCCGGCCTGGTCGTGGTCAACACCAATCCGCTCTACACCGCCCGCGAACTCAAGCATCAGCTCAACGATTCCGGCGCGAAAGCCATCGTGATCATGGAGAATTTCGCCAGCGTGCTGGAAGCCGTGATCGACGACACCCAGGTCGAACACGTCATCCTGACGTCCATGGGCGACATGATCGGCTTCCCCAAGGGCGCGATCATGAATTTCGTCCTGCGCCACATCAAGAAGATGGTACCCAGTTACAACCTGCCTGACACCCTGGCGTTCAAGAACGTTCTTGCCCAGGGTGCCAGCGAGCAGTTCGAACCGGTTGCCCTCGATCACGAAGACCTCGCCTTTCTCCAGTACACCGGCGGAACCACCGGGGTTTCGAAGGGCGCCATGCTGACCCATGGCAATATGGTTGCCAACATGCAACAGGCCTCGGCCTGGCTGGGTGAACGCATTGTTGTCGGTGAAGAAGTCATCATTACCGCCCTGCCGCTCTACCACATCTTCGCACTGACGGCGAACTGCCTGGTCTTCATGAAGTTCGGCGGCAAGAACGTGTTCATCACCAATCCGCGTGACATGCCGGGTTTCGTCAAGGAGCTGGGCAAGCATCGATTCACCTCGATTACCGGCGTCAACACCCTGTTCAACGGCTTGCTCAACACGCCCGGGTTCGACCAACTGGACTTCTCGAACCTGCGCATGACGCTGGGTGGCGGCATGGCCGTGCAGCGTGCGGTGGCCGAGCGCTGGAAAGAGGCGACCGGCACACCCTTGATCGAGGCCTACGGGCTGACTGAAACCTCGCCGGCGGCCTGCATCAACCCGATGACGCTGGAAGACTACAACGGTGCCATCGGCCTGCCCATCTCCTCGACCGAATGTCGCGTGATCGACAGCGAGGGCAACACCGTG
This sequence comes from Wenzhouxiangella sp., assembly GCA_007135935.1. Taxonomy (GTDB): domain Bacteria; phylum Pseudomonadota; class Gammaproteobacteria; order Xanthomonadales; family Wenzhouxiangellaceae; genus Wenzhouxiangella. The sequence goes on along the minus strand of SLIA01000190.1, from coordinate 8,373 downwards.
GCAACCGGAGAAACCGGCGAGCTTTGCGTCAAGGGGCCACAGGTGATGAAGGGCTACTGGAATCGTCCGGAAGAAACGGCCAAGGTGCTCGATGACGAGGGCTGGCTACGTACCGGGGACATGGCCAAGATGGACGAGAAAGGCTACTTCTACATCGTCGATCGCAAGAAGGACATGATTCTCGTGTCCGGCTTCAATGTCTACCCCAACGAGGTCGAGGACGTGGTGGCCGCGCACCCCAAGGTGCTCGAGGTCGGTGCCATTGGCGCGCCCGACGAGAAATCGGGAGAAGTGGTCAAGGTCGTGGTCGTGCGCAAGGACGACTCGCTGACCGTCAAGGAACTGCGCGACTACTGCCGCGAGGAATTGACCGGCTACAAGGTGCCCAAGTACGTCGAGTTCGTCGACGAACTGCCCAAGACCAACGTCGGCAAGATTCTGAGGCGGGAACTGCGCGATCAGTACGGCGACCCGAAAAGCTCGGAGGAATAGGCAGCCGGCCTACTTGATGATTTCGGTTTCATCGGGGTGTTCGGACAAACCTGACACCCCGACACCGACCAGGCGGACGGAAAACTCCCGGTGCCAGTCGGCCCAGCGCCTGAGTATGGTGCAGGCCGTGGCGGCAATTACCTCGGCCGACCGCGTATAGCCTTCCAGCGACTGACTGCGGGTAATGGTGGAAAAGCTGCCAGAGCGCAGCTTGAGCGTGACCGTGCGCCCGTAATAGCCTTTTTCTTCAAGCCTGGCGGCGACCTTTGCCGACTGCCGTTCGATCAGTGAAACGATCTCTTCGAGACGATGCAGGTCGTCTGCCAGCGTGTTCTCCTGGCTGATTGAGCGACGCTCGCGTTCGGGATTGACACTACGCTCGTCGATACCGGCTGCCCGCCGTTTCAGATCATGCCCATGGTCTCCAAACAGCCGCTCGAGCACGTCGATTCCCGTTTGCCGCAACTGCCCCGCGGTGTAGATGCCCGCATCATTGAGGCGTTCGGCACTGCGTGGTCCGATACCCCAGATGCGCTGCACCGGCAGCGGATCGAGATAGCGCTGCACCGCGTCGGCCTCGATGTGAAACAGACCGTCGGGCTTGTCGTAATCCGAGGCGATCTTGGCCAGCAGCTTGTTGTGTGCCATGCCGACCGAGGCGGTCAACCCGAACTCATCGGCAATGCGGCGCTTGATATCCAGACCGATGGAACGAATCGGATGGCCGGCGGCCACCGTTCCGGTCACATCGAGAAAAGCCTCGTCCAGGCTGAGCCCCTCGACCAGGTCGGTCCAGTCGCGAAAGATGGCGAAAATGCCGGCCGAGACCTCACGGTAGCGCTCGAAACGCGGCGCGACGAACGCTCCCGAGGGGCACAGGCGCCTGGCCCTGGCCGCCGGCATGGCCGAGCGCACACCGTACTGGCGCGCCTCGTAACTGGCGGCGGCCACAACCCCGCGCCGCCCGCTGCCGCCGACCATGACCGGCCGGCCACGCAGACTGGGATCGTCACGCTGTTCCACGCTGGCGTAGAAAGCGTCCATGTCGACATGGATGATGGCGCGCTCTTTCATCCGACTGGAGGGAGCGTTGCCGCAGGCACGGCGATGTAGTCAGGCCGCCCGGCGGGTGTGGCCGCGCTCAGAGGGTTCGGGTCGGGCGGTCGCTGTCGAGCATGCCGGCAAGGTAGGTCACGATGGTGCTCTGGGCCTGCTTGCCCTCGGCCGAGTCGGAAAACTGCACACCGACGCCGCTGTTGATACTGTGCTGACTTCCCGGCGGCGTCAGCCAGGCGACCTTGCCGGGAATGGCGATGCGTTCCTCGTCCATCAGGCCGAGCAGAATCAGTACCTCGTCGCCGAGTCCGAACTTCTTGCGCGTGGGCACGAACAGGCCGCCATTGATCAGAAACGGCATGTAGGCCGCGTACAGTTCCTGCTTGTCCTTGACGTTGTAGGAAAGAATGCCTTTCTGTGCCATCAGCGCTGGCTCCGAGACTCCATCAGTGCCTCCCATTCTAGCAGCCATTTGCCCAGACTGAGGTCCTGGCGCACCGAACCCGCGCTGGCTGCACGCCGCCCCTCCAGAGCCTGCTCCCACAACCGGGCCACGCACTCGGGTGAAAGATCCACCGGCAGCCTGTCGGCCATCGGCAGATCGGTGCTGGATACACCGCGCAAGCGGTTCATGATCAGCGCCAGCCACCGTGCCAGCCATTGCCAGGTGCCGGCGGCATCCTGCTGCCACTCTTCCAGCAGCTTGCCCGAACGCCGATCGGATCGTGGCTCGACGAGCGTGTCGAGTATGGCCAGCCCGCGTTCGAACTCACCGTGCTCGAGCATCGCGTGAGCGGCCAGCGGAGCGCCGCCCGCCAGCACCAGTGCCGCTTTTCGGCGAGATTCCTCGACGTCGCCGGAGATCTGGGCCAGCCAGTGTTCGGCCGTTTCAGGCGGCGGCGGACGCAAGGCCAGTTTCTGGCAACGACTGCGGATGGTGGCCGGCAGACTGGCAGGCTGATCGCTGCACAGCACCAGCCAGGCACCCGGCGCCGGCTCCTCCAGGGTCTTGAGGAGTGCATTGGCGGCATTGCGATTCATCGCGTCGGCATCCATGAACAAGCCGACCCGCGCCGTTCCGACGCTGGGGGTCAGCTGCATTTTCTCGATCAGGCCGCGGATGGCATCGACCGGAATGCTCTGGCGATCTTCGGGAACATCGACGCCGAAGAAGTCGGGGTGCGAACCGGAAGCCATCAACTCGCAGGCACGACACTGACCGCAGGGTTCGCGGCCGGCCGGTTCCAGGCAAAGAATACGCTCGGCCAGCCAGCGTGCCAGCTCGCGCTTGCCCACGCCGCTGGGCCCCTGGATGAGCGGGGCATGTCCCAGACGACCGGCTTCCAGCCGCTCGTGCAAGGCATTCTTGTGTTCGTCCAGCCACGGCAGGTTCATGGCAATCGCTCCTCCAGCACGGCGCGAATCTCCTCACCCACGTGTTCGAGATCGGCGGTCGCATCGATCACCGCGAATCGGCCGGGATCGCGGCGGGCCTGCTCCAGGTAACCCTGGCGCACTCGCTCGAGGAACCCGGGACGGGTCTGCTCGAAGCGATCGGGTCCTTCGGAACGACTGCGGATACGCTCCAGGCCGATGTCGACGGGCACGTCGAGCAGCAAGGTCAGGTCCGGCTGCAGGTCGCCGTGAACCAGCCTGGCAAGGTCTTCGACAGGCTCGCGTCCCAGGCCCCGGCCGGCGCCCTGGTAAGCCATGCTGGCATCGGTGAAACGATCGCTGACCACGGTCCTGCCGGCAGCCAGCGCCGGCCGAATGACCTGCTCAAGGTTCTCGTTGCGGGCGGCAAACATCAGCAAGAGCTCGGTCATGGGCGCGAGATCGCCGGTAGCGGGGTCGAGCAGCAGTTCGCGGATGCGCTCCGCCGGCGGAGTGCCACCCGGCTCGCGGGTCAGCACGAAGTCCTGGCCCTTCGCCCGGAACCACTCGCCAATGGTGCCCAGAGCGGTTGACTTGCCCGCTCCCTCGCCGCCTTCCAGGGTGATGAAGAAACCGCTCATCAGCGACGCCCCCTGATGTAGCGGTCCACGGCGGCATTGTGCTCGGCCAGGGTGTCGGAAAACTGGTGCGTGCCATCCCCGCGCGAAACGAAGTACAGGGCCGTGCCGTCGGCCGGATGTGCAGCCGCTTCCAGCGCCGCCCTGCCCGGCAGCGCGATGGGCGTGGGCGGCAGGCCGTGGCGGGTGTAGGTATTCCAGGGATGGTCGGTGCGCAGGTGCACGCGGCGAATACGCCCGTCGAAATCATCGCCCAGGCCGTAGACCACGGTGGGGTCTGTCTGCAGGCGCATGCCTATTTCCAGGCGACGCACGAACACACCGGCCACCCTGGCCCGTTCGCTGGCCTGGCCGGTCTCTCGTTCGACGATGGAGGCCAGCACGAGCAGATCCTCCGGCTCTTCCAGCGGCAGGTCGGACATGCGCGAGGACCAGATCTCGTACAAGGCCTGGTTCATGGCCCGGTGAGCGCGAGCGAGTAGTTCCAGATCCGAGGTGCCGCGCACGAAAAAATAGGTTTCGGGCAGAAAGCGGCCTTCTGCGTAGCAGTTGTCGCAGCCCAGCCGCGCCATCAAGCGCTCTTCGTCGTCGTCACGCACGACCGGTCGAATCCGCGGATCCGAGGCGAGCCGCTGTCGAAGTTCGGCAAAGGTCCAGCCTTCGACAATCGTGAAGCGGTGACTGCGTACCTGGCCTCGTTCGAGCTGATCGATCAGCTCCAGCACGGTAGTTCCGGGCGCGACCAGGTATTCGCCGGCTTTCAACTGCGGTGCGCGCACGCGTCCCAGCAGGCGCCAGCGCCAGTCGGCCCGGGTCGCACCCAGCGTTTCGAGCTGGCGCACCGTCGCCGAGAAACTGCTGCCTGGTTCCAGCCACAAGACCATCGGCCCGTTCTGATGAACCGGCTGCTGGCCAAAACGCTGCCAGTCCTGATACAGCCACAGGCCGGAAGCGGCGGCCCCGGCCAGCAACAACAGCAAAGTCCAGGTGATTACACGCATGCTAGGTTTCGAGGCACTCGCTCCACAGTCGCTGCCAGGCGCGACAGGTCGCGCCAATGGCGAAGCGATGTTTATCGACGGCCGTGACCGGCCGGATACCGGCCACCGAGTTTATCACCATGACCTCGTCGGCCCGCGCCAGATCCCGCCGGTGCAATTCGGCTGTCGCCACGTTCACGGCTTCCTGGTCGCGCAACCAGGCCAGGCCAACACCACTGACTCCGGCGCTGCCGGTCGACGGTGTCAATGCCTGCCCGTCAATCACCATGACCAGGTTGGAGGCGATGGCCTCGATCAGCCGTCCCTGTGCGTCCTCGAGCAGGGCCTCGTCGGCCTGGCGGTGCGCGCAATCGCGAGCGGCAAGCACCTGCTCGAGGCGATTGCCGTGCTTCATGCCGGCGATGGGCGAGCCGCTGGCCAGTCGAATTGAACTGGTGATCAATCGCATCCCGTCGTGCCGAAAACGCTCGATGTCGGCCGGCCAGTCCCGCCGCTGAACGATGCGCCGGCAAAGCGGATCGGCCGGCGGTGTGTAGACGCGCCCGCCGCTGCCCCGGGTCAGCGTCAAGCGGATGATGCAACGCTGTGCCCCTGCCAGGCTGAGGCACTCCTCGAGCGCCAGCGATTCGGCCGGCACAATCAGGCCCAACCGATCACTGTCGGCACTCAGCCGGCGCCAGTGCCAGCGCCACAAGGGCGCCCGGCCGTCATGGAATGCAATGGTTTCGAACAGTGAATCGCCGTAGAGAAAACCACGGTCATCGGCAGGCAGCCCGCTTTCGACACGACCGTCAACGAGCAGATCAGTCATGATTCAAGGCCCTCAACAATCCCCGGGCCTTGGCCTCGGTTTCGGCCAGTTCCGCTTCGGGATCGGAGTCGGCGACGATGCCGGCACCCGTACGAAAACTAAGCCGATTGCCGCTGACCAGCATCGAGCGAATCAGGATGTTGAGATCCAGGCTGCCATCACGGCCGAGATAGCCCAACGCGCCGGTGTAGAAGCTGCGCCCCCTGCCCTCGAGCTCGGCAATGATCTCCATGCAGCGCACCTTGGGACAGCCGGTAATCGTGCCACCGGGAAAGACCGCGGCGATGACGTCGGCCGGCGTCATGCCGTCTCGCAATCGCCCTCGAACATTGGAAACGATGTGATGCACATGAGCATAGCTTTCGACGACCATCAACTCGTCGACCTCGACGCTTCCGGTTTCACAAACCCGCCCCAGATCGTTGCGTTCCAGGTCGATCAGCATAATGTGCTCGGCCCGCTCCTTGGGGTGCGAGACCAGTTCCCTGGACAACGATTCATCCAGCCCGGCTGAGCTGCCGCGTGGCCGGGTTCCGGCGATCGGCCGGGTCTGCACCAGGCGGCCGCGAACCTCGACCAGGCGCTCCGGCGAGGAGCTGATCACCGTGCCGCCGGGCAGGCGCGCCAGCGCGGCGAACGGTGCCGGATTGGCCTCGGCCAGTGCCGCATACACGCCCACCGGGTTGATGGCCTCGTCGCCTTCGGCATGCCAGGCACGGGACAAATTGACCTGGAACACGTCGCCATCGAGAATCCACTGGCGAATGCGGTCGACGCCGTTGGTAAAACGCTCTCCCGGGTCGACGCTCATGCGCAGCGGCGGCAGCGACGGCGGGCACATGGCGGGAGGAACGCTGTCGATCTCGGCCATGGCCTGATCGAAGGTTTCGCGATCTTCGGCTACCAGCCAGGTCTCCTGGTTACGGTGGTCAAGCAGCACGGCCGCGCGACAACGCCTCGCCAGGGCCTTCGGCAGTTCATCGTCTGCCGTCGGCAAGTGCAGCTTCGGTTCGATTTCACCGACCAGCTCGTAGCCCAGGTAGATGAACCAGCCACCCAGGAACGGAAGCACATTGTCGGAGTCGTCGAATTCGGCGCGACAGCTGCTCGACCAGGATTGCAGGCGGTCGAGGAAGCGACCGCCCTCGCCGGGGCCATCGGGACAATCGGTGCCCGACCACAGCACCAGCTGCTCCTCATCGGCGCGCAGCAGCATGGACCAGCGCCCAAGACTGCCCGCCGATGCCGAACTGGCCAGCAGAAACGGCCAGCGGTCGGGCTGATGTTGATGAACGCACAGGAGCGAAGGCGCCGTGATGCGGCGCTTGACGACAGGCTGTTTCACCATGACTGGCATGGGCTCGCGTGGCAGCCGGTACCCCGACCGCCACCGGGCGCTGTCATTCGAAGCGCTTCAGCGCCAGCGTGCCGTTGGTCCCGCCGAAACCGAAGGAGTTGCTCAGGGCAACCCGGATGGGCTTCTCGCGCGCCTCGTGCGGAACCAGATCGATATCCCGGCAACCATCGTCAACCTGGTCCAGATTGATGGTCGGCGGCACGACACCGTCGCGCAACGCCAGAGCGGTGAATATCGCCTCGATGCCGCCGGCAGCACCCAGCAGATGTCCGGTCATGGACTTGGTCGAGCTCATCATTACCTTGCCGGCATGATCGCCGAGCGCGCTGCGGGCGGCATCGCACTCGGCCACGTCTCCAACCTGGGTCGAAGTGCCATGGGCATTGATGTAGTCGACTTCGTCGGCATTGATGCCGGCATCACGCATGGCACTGACCATGCAGCGGGCTGCGCCCTCCCCGCCGTCCGGCGGCGAGGTGATATGGAAGGCGTCTCCACTCATCCCGTAACCGGCCACTTCGGCATAGATGCGTGCGCCACGGCGACGAGCATGCTCAAGCTCCTCGAGCACCACTACCGCAGCGCCGTTGCTGAGCACGAAACCGTCGCGGTCGACATCCCAGGGACGGCTTGCCCTGGTCGGGTCGTCGTTGTGTGTCGACAGGGCACGTGCCGCGGTAAACCCACCGTAGGCAGTCGGCGTAGTGGCGTACTCGGCGCCTCCGGCAATCATGACATCGGCATCGCCGTAGGCAATCATCCGGGCGGCATCGCCAATATTGTGAGTCGCCGTGGTACAGGCCGTCACGATGGAGATGTTCGGGCCCTTGAACCCATAGCGGATCGAAATATTGCCGGCAATCATGTTGATGATCACGCCGGGTACGAAAAACGGCGAAATCCGGCGCGGGCCGCTGTCGAGGTAGGTCTGGTAGGTCTGCTCGATGGTCGAAATGCCGCCGATGCCGGAGCCGATGGCCAGGCCATAGCGGTCGGGCTCATCGGGCTGTTCTTCCAGTCCGGCATCGTCGATCGCCTGGATCGCTGCCGCCATGCCGTAATGAATGAACGGATCGGACTTGCGCGACTCCTTGGGGCTGAGATAGTCCCCAACCTCGAAGTCCTTGATCTCGCCGGCGATCTTTGCCGAGAAACGTTCCGGATCGAAAGCCTGCAGCGGCCCGATGCCGCTGCGACCATTGGTCACCGCTTCCCAGGCGGTGGGCACGTCATTGCCCACCGGCGAGATGCAGCCCAGCCCCGTCATGACGATACGACGTTCACCACGCATAGGCGTCACCTCGCAAGGGGAATCGATGTGAACAGGCCTGAATCATGGCAAGACTTACTTGTCGACGTTGGCCTTGATGTAATCGATCGCCTGCTGAACGCTGGTGATCTTCTCGGCCTCTTCGTCGGGAATTTCGCACTCGAATTCCTCTTCAAGCGCCATGACCAGCTCGACCGTATCCAGGGAATCGGCGCCGAGGTCGTCAACAAAAGAGGCGCTGGGGGTGACTTCATCTTCCTTGACGCCCAGCTGCTCGATCACGATTTTCTTGACTCGTTCTTCAATGCTGCTCATTGGTGGTTTCCTCAGTTGAACAAGGGTTGCCCGAAGCGGGCACATTGTAGTGAACATTC
>SLIA01000227.1 GCA_007135935.1 Wenzhouxiangella sp. | reverse complement strand
GTTCGAGCAGGCGCGCGCCCACCGGTTCGTTCAACAGCCGGCCGCGCCGGCTCAGGACCAGCTCTAGGGCCCGGGCCTGGCCCAGCGCGTGCAGCAGGCTGGCAGGATTGGCCGCTGGCAGTATGCGCACATCGTGCGGTACTTCGACGGGGTCGAACGTGGTCGCCGCCTGGCGCTGCACGGCCTCGGCCTGCTCGGGTTGGATTCCCGGCGGCAGCAACAAGCTGACGCCGCACCGGTGAAGCATTGCCCGCTCGCCGGCCACGGCAAGCGCGGAGGCCAGCGTCGATTCATTCTCGGCCAGCACGGCGATCCGCCCGCCCGGCCGCGGGGGCGTCGATGCCCAGATCAGCACCGCACCGGGTGCCGTGCGCGCCAGGGCCAGCGGCACCGAGCCCATGCTTCGGCCCACTCGGCGCGACCAGCCGACCCGGCCGACAATCAGCAAGTCACCCGGGCCACTGAAGGCCAGGATTTCCTCCACCACCCGGCCGCGCCGCACAATCAGTTCATGCTTGATGTCGATGGCCGAAGCCGTTTGCTCAAGCGCAAGTCGCACCTTTCGCAGGCGTCGCCGGATGGCGACATCCATGCGCTCGGGCGCGCGCTGACGCACCTGGCCCGACATCGCGCCGATCTCGCCGGCGAAAGCAAACCCGGCACTGCGCACCAGATCGAGTTCCTCGACGAACAGCCCCAGCAGCGTGCCATGCCGACCGCGGGCCAGACTGGCCGCCGTTTCCAGCGCCCGCATGGATTCCGGGGAGTCATCGAGCAGCACGATTACCCGCTCCTCGGCGGCTGACAGCGTATCGCGACGACCGGTCGACTCCTCCCGCATCGTCAATCGTCCCCGTTGCCGCTGTGGTCGAGACCGTTGTCGTTCCCCTTGTTCTTGTCCTTGTCCCGACCGCTGCGCCGGGCCGAGCGGGCAAAGATCTTGAGCCGTTCCGCCACCCGGCGGTTGAAGCTGCCTTCCGGATATTCACCCGAAGCGTCGACCTCACCGGCGTCCAGTCCGGTGAACAGCTCGACGGCCTCATCGACGCGGCTGATCGCGTAGACCAGGAAGCGTTCGTCCTCGATGGCGTTTCGTACATCCTCGCGCAGCATCAGGTGCTCGACATTGCTCGCCGGCATCAGCACGCCCTGACCATCGACCCCGCCGGTTTCAACACAGGCATCGAAGAAGCCCTCGATCTTCTCATTGACGCCACCGACGGCCTGAACCTCGCCGTGCTGGTTGACCGAACCGGTCACGGCCAGCGATTGTTTCAGCGGCACATCGGCAATGGCCGAGAGCAGCGCCAGGGTCTCGGCCACCGAGGCCGAATCACCGTCCACACCGCCGTAGGACTGCTCGAAGGCCAGGCTGGCCGACAGCGACAACTCACCCTCGGGCGCATAGCGACCGGCAATGAATCGCGACAGGATCATCACGCCCTTGCTGTGAATCGGACCACCCAGTTCCACCGAGCGCTCGATGTCCACGACCTGCCCCTTGCCGGGGCGGGCGGTGGCCGTGATGCGCGAAGGGCGGCCGAATCGAAAACCGCCCAGTTGCAACACCGACAGGCCGTTGACCTGTGCCGCACGTTCGCCGCGGGTGGTCAGCAATACCGTGCCGCGACGAATCTGCTCCAGGCTTCGGCGCCGCAACCGGCCGGCCCGGTCCAGCCTCTCGTCGATGGCGCGCTGGACATGGGCGGCGGAAATCACTGCACAGCCCTCGTCACCCGCCCAGTGCCCGGCTTCCATCAGGATGTCGCGCAGCACACGGTCGCTGGCGGTGAGCTTGAGCTGGTCGTCGGCCAACCGGCTGGCCTGCTCGATCAGGCGGGCCACGGCAGGACGATCCAGCGGCGGCAGCCCGGCCTCGCGGGCCATGGTGGCGAGCATCCGCGCATACAGCATCAGGCTGTCGTCGTCGCGTTCCAGCTCGTCTTCCAGATCAACCTCGACCTTGAACAGCTCGAGGAAATCGGGATCGTAGTGGGCCAGCAGGTAATAGAGCATGCGCTCACCGACCAGCACCACCTTGACCGACAACGGAATGCGCTCGGGCTGCAGGCTGGCGGTACTGACCAGCCCGTAGAGCCTTTCCAGTGACTCGATCTGCACCGAGCCGGAAAACAGCACCCGCTTGAGGCTTTCCCAGGCCATGGGATGGGTCAGCACCCGGCGCGCGTCGAGTACCAGGTAGCCGCCGTTGGCCCGATGCAGGGCGCCGGCCCGGATCAGTGAGAACTCGGTGTAGAGAGCCCCGTTGCGGACCTGGTGTTCGATCCGGCCGACCAGGTGATGATGGTTGGGCAGGTCCTCGTAGACCAGCGGCGCACCATCGAGCTCGGCATTGTCGACCAGCAGGTTGACGCGGTATCGATCAAGCAATTCGTCGGGTGGTCCACCGCCGCGGCCACCGCGAAAGGCGGCGGCATTCTCGACCACGTCCTCGCGCACGCGGTCGAGGTGCTTGATGACGGCCGGGGAATGAGACCAGCGCTCCTTGAGCTCGCGCATCGGCCCGCCCAGCGCGAACAGGATCATTTCCTCGTTGAGTGCGCGCACGCGGTTGGCCAGTTCCTTGCGAAGCCTGGGAATGCGCTGTACGGCCTGCTGCAGCTTCTTCTGCAGCTCGGCGACTTTGTTCTCGATACGCTCGCGCTGTTCGTCGGGAAGCTTCTCGTACTCTTCCGGCTCCATGACCTCGCCATCGCGCATCGGCGCCAGGGTAAAGCCCGACGGCGTGCTGATCAGTGCGATGTCGCTTTCACTGGCCTCGCGACCGATCTCGGCGATGCCTTCCTGCTGGCGCTGCTCGATGTCTTCCTGCAATTCCTGCATGCGCGACTGGTACTCTTCGCTTTCGAAGACCGCCGGCATGCTGGTGCGCAACTCGTCGACGAATTCGTCCATGTCGCGGTGGAAACGGCGGCCGTCACCGGCCT
>SLIA01000007.1 GCA_007135935.1 Wenzhouxiangella sp. | reverse complement strand
GCAAGGCAGGTGTGAGCGTAGCTCACGTTTAACAGGGTGAAAACCCAAAACTTTACGCCGATTTTCAATCGGCTGTCCTGCTCAGGCGGAAGCCCAGAAAGCTGCCCGAGCTGCCCGGGTTGTGAAAGAACCAGCTGCCCACTTGCAGGGAGTCCGCATGGAAGTACCAGCCGCCACCACGGCGAATTCGGTTTGTATCGCTCGCTGTATAACACCACTCCCACACATTGCCGCTCATATCATAGAGGCTAAGGAGATTCGGCGCACGGGTTTTGACAGACTTCGTGGTTTCCGGTTGCGGATCAGAACCACTATACACGGCAACTGCCCGACAGGCTGCAGCGTCGGTGTAATCCGCCGTCGCCCCGCTTGCGTAATTGCCCGGTGTCCAGTAGTAGCCGTCGGTCCAGTCATGATTATCATTTCCATACAACCGTTCTGTATCCAGATCCCCACCGGTTAACGGCTCCGTCGTACCTAGATAGCGCGCGGCGTACTCCCACTCATAAGTGGAAGGCAGTCGGTACCCATTTTTAGTTGTATCTTCCTCAGTGTCATCATGCGACCATCCTGATGTATCAATATTGCTATAGACAAGGTTGTCGGTTTGGCTGTCGCGCATCTCGGTCAGCCAGTTGCAGAACATCACCGCACCGTACCAAGTCACTTCTACCAGGGGATGCTCCTCAAAGCCTGATTCCACAGTAAAATTACCGCTGGATTCATCATAATTCAGGCGGTTATGGGTCCCGGCAAACCAGACCAGCCGTTGTCCGCCGTACTTCACCTCGGTGGAATTGACCTCATTATGGGCATCGCCGGTTGTCACAATCTTACCGTTGTCATAAGCCCATTGCAGAACTGCCGACGCCTGGGCGTTGGTAAACTGCGTCTGGGCCATCCAGAATCTTGTGGTTACCGTGGCATGGGTATCATCGTTTATTCCGGTCGGAAAGCTGATACTCTCCTGGTCTTGAGCATAAATCATGGTGAACGCAGGAAAACCGCTAATACTAATAACTTCAGCATGGCCAACACGACGAGCCATACCGGAAGGTTCTATCATCCACAAAAGACTGTTGCTCGGGCAGCTGCTGAGGAAAAACAGAATCGTCAACCCTATCAATAAAAATCCTATGCGCACCGGGAAATTCGAACTTTTCATATCATCACCCCTTGTTTTCCTACTCATCCCACACCACCAGGGACATTATTTCAGCCGCCTGGGCGGCCCGGCGGGCTTCTTCGCCCCGAAAGTCGAGGTAGCTGAAGCGCACGGCCAGGTCCGGGTCTATCTCTTTCAGCTGGGCGTAGGTGCGGGCCACCAGGCCGTAGTTTTCCAGCTCATGGTTTACCCTGGAGACCGCCAGCAGGGCTGTCGGACTGGCGGGAGCAAGGGAGAGGGCCCGCTCATAGTATTCCAGGGCTTCCGGCAGTTCCCGGGCCAGAAAATGGATGTTTCCCAAATTCAGCAGTGCCGGCGGATGGGGCCGGGCGCCCCGGGCAATCTTTTCAAACTCCGTCCGGGCACGGGAGGTCAATCCGTACCGGGCGTAGAGCACCCCCAGGCGGTTGATAAGCCGCTGGTCACCCGGCGAGGCGGCTATCTGGTTCTGCAGCCGGGAGACCAGGGGGAAAATTTCACGGTCGATAAACCGGGTAAGCTGTCTGGTATAGACCGGTTCAAGTTCCCGGGCGTGGGGAATGTCCAGCCGGGGGGGAGAGTCCGGCAGCCCCGCCGCGGGATAGACCTGCCACGCTTCCGCGATTGGCAGCAGCTCCGCCTGCTCCCGGACGATGTTTTCACGCCACTGCTTGGCCCCCGCCTGCCAGGCGTGCACAAAACCATCGTCAAGAATGGTCACTTCCACGGGCAGCCAATATTCATCGTCCTGCAAAATGAGTTCATCTATTCTGCTGAACAGACCCTCCGCCTCACCCGGGCCCAAACCCGTGGCCACGGCCACGTAAATATGCCCCGGCACGGTAATGAAAGCCGTAGGAATGCCCACCGCTTCCATCAGGGCGGCGTAGAGAATGGAAAGGTCGTCACAGTCGCCGGCCCGGTACTCCAAAGTCTGCCGGGGAAACTGCAGAAAATCCACCGCGTGGGATTGCCCGGAAAGTTCGGCATAGGGCGACGCCGGGTCAATCACGTAGCTGATTCCGTAAACACCCAGGGCTTCCAGCATGGCAATGGCCGTGCGCACGTTCAGATTAATCGCGTCAAAACCCGCGGACCTCACCATGGAGGCTACGTTTCTGGCCAGGGTGAGCACCGCCGGGTCCTTGGCGGTCACAAAACTGGCCGCTTTGCGGTCATCGTCCCAGGTCATGGCGTTGCGGTCCGCCACGTCAAGCACCCGGTCGATGGAGTAGGAGCGCTCGTTGCCCCTTACGGTATATGATACATCAATGTTTACCGCCACCCTGGTACCCTCGGTTACCCGGAGCACTTCATCGCTTAAAAGGGCGTGCAGGTCAATCTCCGCCCGGGCCCCGGGCTCAAGGGTGGATGGTACCGACTGGGTACGCACCACATCCATAAAACGGGGGATGTGCAGGCGCACGGTTATGTCGGAAACACTCCGGCTGCCGGTGTTGACCAAATAAGCCTTGCCCAGGGGGTTTTCATCGTAATATTTGTAAAATACCGGAAAGAGGGTATCAAAGGTGACTGAATCTATTACCAGATCTGCCCACCGGGGAATCCCAGTGGTTTCAAGGGGCATGGGTGCGGGCTCTACACCGGGGTCGCGCGGCCGGGCATCCCTGACGCCCCGGCCGGGAAGGGATATCACCGTTCCGGCGGATATCAATAAACCGGGGTAGGTGTTCAGATGAGCCAGATATCCCCACCGAAGCCCTAATGAAAAGGTTTCCGATAACGGGACCTCAAGCCCCGCGACAGCGCCATACCCAAGGGCTAATTCAGCCTCTCCGGATAACTCTCCTTTTTCCACTGTCAGGGCGTTGT
>SLIA01000033.1 GCA_007135935.1 Wenzhouxiangella sp. | reverse complement strand
GACACGACGGTAGCGGTGAATTCCTGGAGGGTATCTCGGGAAGTGACTCATGCCCTTAGGTTTGCCCCACTAGAACAGACCAAACACCCCATCGGGCGTGATGCCGAGCACCCGAAACCAGGTCTCTCCCATGATGATGATGGCCAGCCAGCCCAGTGTCATCATGATCAGGCCGTACTTGATGGCATCGGTGAGGCTGTACATGTCGGTTTCATACAAAAGCGCGGCCGGCTTGGAATTGAACGGCAGCACGTAGACGTGCTCGATCAAAAACGCCACCGGCAGAGCCAGACTGATGACCGGATAATCGAAATGCTGCGCGGTACCAATGGCAATGGGCACGAAGATCATTGCGCGCATGGTCTTGGACTGCGACAGTAGCGCCGAGTAGCACATCACGCCGGTCAGAATCAGGTAAAGCACCCAGAATGGCGTGTTCCGGTCCAGGCCGATGGTGGTGAAAAAGGCATCGACGGCGATGTTGGGCAGCCCGGTCTCGGCAAAACCCGCGCCCAGGCAATAGGCCCCGGCGGAAAACAGCATCAGGTGCCAGGGAATGTCGACGTCGTTCCAGTCGACAATGCCGATCCGGGGCATCAACGCGACAATCCCGCCGACAAAGGCGATGGCTGTCGGGCTGATGCCGTGCAGGCGATCGGTGGCCCACAGGCTGAGAATGGTCAGAAAGATCACCGCTGCACGAATCTCGTCCCAGCGCACCGGCCCAAGCTTGTCGTATTCCTTTTTGAGTCTTTCCATGCCACCTTTGACCTGCGGCAGTTTCTCGCGCTGTTCGAGGGGAAAGACCAGCTTCATGCCCAGCACGTATCCGATCAGCATCAGCCCGACCATGGTCGGCAGCATGGCGATCATCCAGTCGGCGAAGAAGACGCCGCCGGCAATCGCCCCGCTGATCAGGGCCGCGGCGAGCAGGTTGGCGCCCGATCCGGTCACGAAACAGCCGGCACCGAGATTGATGTTGAGCAGGTTCTGCAACACGATGTTGCGGCCGAAGTTGCCCTTGCCCTCGCCCGGTCGCGATCCGTAGATGGCGGCGATGACCATGAAGATGGGCAACATGATGGCGGCCTTGGCGGTGGTCGCCGAAATGAAGGCCGACAGGGTCACGTTGATGACGATGAAGCTCAGGAAAACGCGCGGTGCGGTGCGCCCGAACTTGAGCAGGAACCACAGGGTGAAACGTTTGGCCAGCCCGGTCTTGACCAGCATGCTGGCCAGGATGAAAGACATGATGTTCAGCCACATGATGGGATGGCCGAGCTGGGCGTAGGCCTGGCGTTCGGTCAGCACGCCGGTGAATACCAGCGAAATGATGACGATCAGCGAGGTCAGGTAGTTGGGGATGGATTGCGCCGTCCACAGGATCATGCCTACGAGAAAGACCGCCAGCATGAAGGCATTGCGACGGATCATCTCGTCGCGACCGATTTCCTCCAGGGTTGCCGCCGCCGAGTCGGGCAGGATGTCGGCATTGAAGACCCGCAGGAACTCCGGAGTCCAGGCAAAACCGAACAGGATGAAGGCAAGGATGGCCAGTGGAATTCCTGCACGCGCCATCCAGATCTCGGTGCTGGACTTTGCCCGCTTCGGCAACTGGTCGATGCGGTAGTTGCCCATGTCCAGGGCATCGCCGTTGCCGGGGACCGAACCCGAGACTTGATTCTCTTTCATGGTGACGTGGCGCTCAGAACAGGGGGTCGCGAATCAGACCAGTGACGCGCTGCAGCGCGCGTACATAGCTGACGTTGCGGTAGACATCCAGCCCCAGAGAATAGGCCAGCCGCTTGAGTTCGGCAAGATTCGTCGATTCGATGCAGGCGGTGCGGATGGCAGCCCCATTGATTCGTACCTCGGCCATCTCGGCCAGGCAGTCCCCGATCTCGAAGCCGAAGCGGCGCTTGAACAGGTCGACGATGACGACCTGGGGGCAGTTTGCGTGAAGCTGCCCGAGCAGCTCGTCGAAGGGCAGGACCTTGTTCCCCCCGAGCAGATCGTTTTGCGACAGGCCAAGTGTCGGCGCCAGTATCTCGCACAGGCTGTCGGTCGCTACCGGGAGATCGATCTTGACCTGCGGTTCCCATTGCTCGAATTCGCCGGAACGATCGATGAGCTTCTTCACGTCGAGCTGGCCGTTGCGGAACTTGATATTCCATTTCTCGCTGTCACGACTGACCAGGTACACCTCCCGGCTTTCGCGGATGGCGGTGGGTTCGCCGCCTTCACGCATGCGGCGTTCGACGATGCCGAAATCCGGTGCAAAGCCGCGGTATTCGTATCTTGAAGCCATGCTCCTGCCTGTGGTTGCCTGGTCGGACATTCAGGCTAAACGCGGGGAGCAGATCAACTCATGATCTGAATCAAACTTCGTGGGCAATGGATCAGGACTTGTCATGGTCCTTGCGTGCCCGGCGAAGCTCATGCAGCAAGGCGATGCCCTTGCGGCGCTGTTCGCGCAGCAGCCGGATCTGCATTTCCAGCAGCTCGCGCGCATCGGGCTGTTTTTCGGTTTCCAGTTCCGATTCGAGCCGGCGCTGTTTTTCGCGCATCTGCCCGAGCATTTTCCGGAGTTTGTCGCGCTTTATGAGCTGGTCGCGATAGTCTTTGGACAGGAACTCGCGGAATTTGTGCAAGGTCGATTTCCCACTCATCGCGCGTGGCCTCCGTGGTCTGATTCGGATTCTGTCGTCGATTGCAGGATGTCGCGTAACTCGCCCGATTCCAGCGCCAGCTCTTCGCGCAGTTCGGCGTCCAGTTCCTCGAATGGCAGGAAGAGTGCACGCGCAGCCGCAATCAGGTTCCTTGCGATCCGGTAGGCGTAGGCGCTGTCGTTCATCAGCGAGGTGGCCTGTTCGGCGGTGATCGCTCGATCGCGGATAAGTTGATCGAGGTGACCGTTGGTGACAATGTCATTGGTTTCGGCTCGTGCTGCCAATTCGCCCAGGCTGAGTTCAAGATCTTCGCCGGGGTCGCTTGAAAGCGCTTCGAGCCGCTGCAGCAGTTCTCCGAGGTTGGCGCGAATGGTCAGGTACTCACTACGAATGCCGGGATTTGACGAGCGCAGGTAGCGCACCAGATTCTTCTGCAGGTGTTTGGTGTCTTTGACCGATTCGAGCAATCGCTGGCTCGATGAACGCATCAAAACGAGTTGGCGGGCCCGTTCGCCTTGGACAGGAACCCGTGCCAGAAAGTCCACGATCAGGCCATGAAGTGGTTTGACCCGCTCTTGGTACAGTGCATCCAGATCGTGCGAACGCACACGATGCGGGGGTGTCTTGAGCTTTTCCCGGTCGACAGCGTTGCGCAGTTCGGCAGGCTCGTAGTTCAGTGATGTGGCAATGATCTTGAAGATGCGACCGAAAAGGCGCACCAGTTCCTTGCGCGCGGCTTCCATGGCTGGGCCAGGGATCCCGGAAACCGCCTTGCCGATGTAGCGCGGTTTGCTGGCCGGTGCCGGTTTGCTTCGGAACACGCGCTCGAGGACCCTTACCATGGACGGAATCAGCGGCACCATGATCAGGATGCCGGCAAGGTTGAACAGGGTGTGGAAGATGGCCAGTCGCACGGCGTGATTGTCCGGGGCCAGGCCCAGCAGTCCGGCCAGCCACTCCACGGCCAGCATGAAAGGCGTTATCAGCACCAGTGCCACGGCCGCAGTGACCAGGTTGAACAACAGGTGAGCACCGGCCAGTCGTCGGCCCTCGATGTTGGCGGTGATGGCCGCCAATCCGGTAGACACCGCCGTGCCGATGTTGGCGCCAATGGAAATGGCCAGTGCATTCTCGTACCCAATCTGTCCGGCGGCCAGGGCGGTGATGGTAAGAATCAGCGTGGCATGGCTGGACTGCATGATGACGGTCGCGAAGATGCCGATGGCGGTGTAGACCGCCAGCCCCTGCAGGCCCGTCATGGTCCACGCGGTCAGGTCGAAGGCCTGCTGAAAGGCTTCAAAGCCGTCCTTCATCCATTGAATGCCCAGAAACAGGAAACCGATTCCGACCAGCACCCAGCCCAGTGAACGCAATGTCACCTGGCGGGTGAGAATGAGCACCACGCCGAAGGTCAGCATCGGTAATGCGCCGCGCCCGATATTGAAGTGCAGTGCCGGCCCCGCCATCAGCCAGGCCCCGGTAGTGGTACCCAGATTGGCACCGAAGATGACGCCCAGACCCTGCTGCAAGCCGAGCAGTCCGGAACTCAGAAAGGAGATGGTCAGCAGCGAGACCAGCGTGCTCGACTGGGTCAGCGCCGTGGAAGCCGCACCGAAGGTCAAGCCTTTCCACAGTCGGTCGGTCGACAGCCTGAGCGTTCGTTCCAGCGTGCCGCCGGTCAGTCCGCGCAGGCCCTGTTCCAGCGCCATCATGCCGAACAGGAACAGGGCAACGCCGGAGGCAATCTCGGCCACCGTCTCGCTGGACCAGAAGGCCCAGCCCAGCAAGGCCAAAGCGACGATCAGCGGCAGATTGCGAAACACCTTGAATCCTCTAGTTCAGCGCATTCCGAAAATCATGCCACAGATCCGCCACGCCCTCGATGCCGGTCGACAGCCGGAACAGGTGGTCATCGATGCCCAGTCGTTGCCGCTCGGATTCGCCGATCTTGGCATGACTGGAACGTGATGGCTGGGAAATCGTGGTCTCCACGCCACCCAGGCTGATGGCCGGACGAATCAGTTCCAGCCCGTCGAGAAAGCGGCCCGGATTCCGATCCTTCCCGAGCCGGAACGACAGCATCCCGCCGAAGTCATTCATCTGGCTGCTGGCGATAGTGTGAGACGGGTGTTCGGGCAGCCCCGGATAGAGCACCTCGTCGATGGCCTCGTGCCTGTCGAGCCGACGGGCCAGTTCCAGGGCATTGGCCGACTGCTCCCTGACCCGAAGGGCCAGCGTCTTGAGCGAGCGTTCGAGCAGGTAGAGGTCCTGGCCATTGAGGCTGGCACCCAGCCGCACGACGGTCGGGTGAATTTGCTCGATCAATTCCCTGCTGCCGGCCAGTGCGCCGCATAGCAGGTCGGAATGTCCGCCGAGATACTTGGTCCCAGAATGTACGACCAGATCGAAGCCATGGCGGATGGGTTGCTGCACCACCGGGGTGGCGAAGGTGTTGTCGATCACGCTGACGATGTTGTGCCGGCGCGCGATGGCGGCGGTGTGTTGCAGACCGACGATGGTCATGAGCGGGTTGGTCGGCGATTCGATCATCAGCAGGCGGGTATGCGGCGTGATCAGGCTGTCGAGATGGTCGGGGTCGCCATCCCAGATCGAGAAGCGAAAACCCGAGGGGATCAGCAGTCCTTCGACCAGGTCGGTGGTGCCGCCGTAGAGCCCGTCGAGCAGCACGGCGTGATCGCCGGGATTCATCAGCGACAGGAACACGGCGCTGATTGAGCCCATGCCGCTGGCGGTCACCAGCCCGGCTTCGGCGCCTTCCAGCCGGGCGATCTTCGCGGCCACGACTTGGTGGTTGAGGCTGTTGTGATAGCGCGGATAGCGCACCTCGCCGTCGGTGTAATCGAACGCCGAGCTGGTCACCACCGGCGTGTTGAGACCGAAGCGGGCCTCCAGCTTCTCTTCGCCGGCATGAACGCAGGCGGTGTCCAGGCTGGTGTTGTGATGCTTTGAGTTCTTCATGCTGACGACAACACGGGGAAAGCGCTGACTATAGCGCAGCCGCGTGCAGTACCCCCAGCATGTTGGCAGTTCTTTGCGTGAGAGTCGCAGGTCCCCGAGAGGGGTGGTGGAGCAGCGGGTGGTATTCGAGCGAGGTCGGCCTGATCGGTTGATCGGCCCAGGTGATTCTTCTTGTCTGGCTGGCCCTGGCGTCGACAGGATTAGCTCTTCCCAGGGCACTTGCTGGAGACTTCGATTCGGCAACTGCGGGTGCGTATGGTTTGGGGAGAATGCGTTGCTTACTAATGAGGTCGCTAATCAGCAGGCATTCAGCGCTTCAGAGCCGGCCTCCGGCTGCGTTGCGCTCACTTGACATAGGCCCACTATGCCGGCGCTCGCGCGCCTTGCCGGAGGCCGGCTCTGAAGCGCCCGCAGGGCTTGCCTCTCAGCGTCCGTGGGCTGCGTTCTCGGCGCTTGATGTAGTCCCCGCTACACCTGCGCGCCGACGCCTTGCTACGAACGCCGAGAGACAAGCTGAATGCCTGCTGATTAGCGACCTCATTAGTAATTCCGCCAACCGCTCAGGCCGACCTCGCTCGAATTCCTCTCGCTTTGAAGTGTGGGAGTAGACAGAAATCGGTCAGGAGGCACTATGGACTCTCTGCCGCAAAGCTTCGCATACACATCAGGTGGCGAGTAGTCTTGCCCGGGGCCGGGTTCGAGGTGATGGAGGCAGGCACAGTCGATCCGTGCTTTGGTCAAACCGTATGGGTCATTGCGCGGTCTTGCACTTGAACTTGCACGGTGTCATTAGGTGACACCAGAACGCCATCGGAGTTTAATTGCCTGCGAGGCGATTCACCTCGGTTCCGGCCCCGGGCAAGGCTGCTCGCCACCCCGCCACCAAATCCAAGAACCCCGATTAAAGGGGGGCAAGTTCGGGCCGGGCACGGTGTCCGCGCCCGGCCAGGAAGGCAGATCGATCAGTAGTGGACCGAGCAACCGTACGGGCGGGTCACCGCCTCGGCGATCTCCTCGCCGGCGGCCATCTGCTCGAGTGCGACCACGACGTACTGGGTGGCGTCGGGAATGTCTTCGGGATTGCGGCTGGGGTTGGAGTCGATGCCGCCCATGTAGCGCAGGATGCCCTCGGCATCGATGATGTACATGTGCGGAGTCACGCGCGCGTCATAGGCACGGCCGACATCGCCGGACTCGTCGATCAGCACCGCGGTGGGATAAGCATCCCGGCTGGCGGTCAGCTCGTCGGCTTCCTCGGGGGAGACATGTCCCTGGGTACCCGGGCGCGAGGAAATGATCGACAGCCACACCGCGTCATGCTCGTTGCGGGCCAGGCGCTGCTGGTCCTGCATGTTGCCGGGCTGGTAGTGCTTGATCACGAACGGGCAGTCATGGTTGGTCCACTCCAGGATCACGGTCTGCCCGCGGAAATCGGACAGGGAGTGCTCGTTGCCCTGGGTGTCGGTCAGGGTGAAGTCCGGCGCCGGCTGGCCGACTTCCGGAGCGGCCATCAGGGCGGTGGACAGGGCCAGCAGCAGGCTGGCGGCCAACACTTGCATCATTCGGTACGACATCGTGTACTCCTTTTTTGTTTGGCTCATGTGGATTGGTCGATGGTGTCTGGCATCAGGAACGTTCCAGCGCCTGTATGACCAGTTGCGGGGTGAGTACCTGGGGCAGAACTCTCGGATCGTCACCGTTGCGCGGATACAGCACGTAAAGCGGAACGCCGTTGCGATCGTACTTGGACAGGTACTCGGTGATGTCCGGGTCGCGCCGGGTCCAGTCGCCCTTGAGGTAAACCACGTCATGCTCGGCCATGGTGTCGCGCACCGCCGGTGTATTCAGTGCCACGCGCTCGTTGACCAGGCAGGTGATGCACCAGTCGGCCGTCATGTTGACCAGCACGGCGCGTTCGGGGTCGTCGCGCCACTCCGCCAGGGTCTCGGCAGAATAATTTTCCCAGTGGGCGTTCTCGACCGTTGCTCCTTCCCCGCCGCCGAAATGATCGGCCGAAAACAGCGTCGAAACCACGAAGATCAGGCTGAGCCCGACGGCCGCGTGACGGGCCACGACCAGGCTTTCGCTGCGCGACTCACGTCCGGCCAGCCAGAGGACGAAAGCCAGGGCAACCATGCCCGAGAGCACCATCGCCAGGCCGGTGGGATCGGTCTGCCGGGCCAGCACCCACAGCAGCCAAACCACCGCCAGGTAGAGCGGAAAGGCCATGGCCTGCTTGAAGGTATCCATCCACGGACCCGGTCGCGGCAGGCGGCGTGCCAGCGCCGGGCTGAAGCTGAGCACCAGCATGGGCAGCGCCAGGCCCAGGCCCAGCGCCAGGAACACGGTCATCGCCAGCGGCCAGGGCATGAACACCGCCGCCCCCAGGGCCGCGCCCATGAACGGTGCGGTGCAGGGGCTGGCGACCACGCAGGCCAGCACCCCGGTAAAGAATGATCCTTTCGAGCCACCTTTTTCGGTCAGCCCCTGACCGATGCCCATCAGCCGGGTGCCGAAATCGAACAGCCCGGACAGCGACAGGCCCAGGGCAAACAGGATGTAGACCAGCAGGGCAACGAACCAGGCCGATTGCAGCTGGAATCCCCAGCCGACCGCTTCGCCACCGGCGCGCAGCGCCAGCAACACGCCGGCCAGCACGGCAAAGCTCACCAGGACGCCGGCGGTGTAGGCCAGGCCGTGGGCGCGCTGGTCGTGACCGGCGCCGGAGACCAGGCTCATGGCCTTGATCGACAGTACCGGGAACACGCAGGGCATGAGATTGAGCAGCACGCCGCCGGCCAGTGCCAGGATCAGCGCCAGCGCCCAGCCGGGTGTTGAACCCTCTGCCAGCATGCCGGCGCTGAGCAACTCGCCGGGCTCGGCGCTCAGACGCCATGCCCGAGCGCCATCGTGATCGACCAGCACGAAATCCAGCTGTTCGGGGGCTCGGCTGAAATAGGCCGACAGCGGCTGTGAAATCAGGACCTGACCGTCCTCGGCCAGCACGCTGGGTGCTTCGGCATGTTCGACCAGGTTCTCGTTGATGGCAAAGAAAGACCAGTCACGATCCAGGCCGACATTCTCGGGGACCACCTGCACGCTGAGACTGCCGCCGTCGGTATTGAAACGGGTCGTCCATTCGACTCGTTCCGGAACCCGGCCCAGCGTGTCGGCGAACAGATCGGCATGTTCGGATGCCCGAGGCCCGTTGCCGGCCACGACATCGATGTCCAGTGCAAGCTTCGCATCGCCGGGGATGCAGATCTCCTCGCACACCAGCCAGGCGGCATCGACCACCAGCGTGAGCGTATCGCCCGGCTCGAGCGTGTCGGGAGTGTCGATTTGCACCGGCAGCAGGTGCTCGTCCTTGTAGCCGTAGTTGACCAGGTGGCCCATCTGCAGGGCCTCGGGCCAGGCCCACTCGATCTCGCCGGCCACCACGCCATCGGGCAGGTCCCAGTCCAGCTGGGTCGGCAGTCCCGAATCGCCGGGGTTGATCCAGTAGGTGTGCCAGTTCTCGTCGGGCTCAAGGCGCAGGCCGGCCCGGAAGGACTGACCCGGCTCGATGGCCGCCGTCTCGGCGACCAGCTCGGCGCGGATATGATCGCGCTCGACCGTGCCGTACTCGGGAGCGGCCCATGCCATCAGCGGCAACAGGATCAGCGCGGCAAAAAGACTTCGCATCATGAGGGTCCGTATCGATTTCCCAGCCCATGGGGCCGAGTCATTATAAATGTCGATGTGAATGCGGCTGCGGCGACTCATGGTCGCCGCAAGAGCCGGTTACTGTAGAAAAGACCGCGTCGGACCGACAAAGGTTCTCATTGCGTGTTTGATCTGATTTGTTAACCCGGCTGAATGTGATCTACATTCGTGCCGGGTCAATAGCCAGCCGCTCGCGAAAAACGACGGCTTCAAGAAAAGATTCACCACAGTGACGCAGAGGGCACAGAGAACAAAGGATCATGAATTCTTCATGCAGTCCGATTCAAACTCTCGGTGTTCTCTGTGCCTCTGTGGTGCGCTTGTCTTTTAGCGTTTCCCACCGAACAACGTCAACAGCAATCCGACGATCGCGGCGGCGGCACCGCCGATCAGGTACCAGGTGGTTTCGTCGGTGTAACGGCCGGTGAGGGTTTCATGAAGTTCCTCGGTCAGCGTGTCGGTGGCCTGGAAGCCGAAAAACAACAGGCCGAGACCGATGACGAGCAGGGCGATGCCAACGATGCGCTTGGTGCTCATGGTTCACTCCCGCGTTGGGTGAGGCCCGAGCATAGCCCCGAACCATCAGGTCTGGCAAACGGCACAATAGAACGTGCTGCGCTGGCCGACCACCTTGCGGCGCACCGCATTCCCGCAGCCGGGGCACGGCTCGCCCTCACGGCCATAGACCTTGAGCGACTGGCCGAAGTAACCGGGTGTGCCGTCGCCGACGGTAAAGTCCCTCAGCGAGGTGCCGCCGACCTCGATGGCCGCGGCCAGGGTATCGCGGATGGTCTGTGCCAGTCGCTGGTAGCGCGCGCGGCTGATGCGCCCGGCCGGCCGGGTCGGATGGATGCCGGCGTCGAACAGGGCCTCGGAGGCATAGATATTGCCGACACCGACGACGATGCGCGAGTCCATCACGAAGGACTTGACCGGCGCCCTTCTGCCGCGAGAGAGCCGCCACAGGTAATCGCCATCGAATGTTTCGCCCAGCGGTTCCGGCCCCAGGCCGGCCAGGCGGGGATGCTCGAGCGGATCACCGGCACAGTAGAGCAGCGCGCCGAAGCGGCGCGGGTCGGTGTAGCGGATCAGGTGGCCGTTCTGAATCTGCACATCCACATGATCATGCGGGCCGGCGGCAGGCGCGTCCAGCCAGCCGCGAAACGATCCGGACATGCCCAGGTGCCAAAGCAGGCAGGCGCTGTCCAGGCGCCAGATCAGCCATTTGGCGCGGCGTTGAAGCACGTGAACCACCTCCCCGGCCAGCGCATCGACCTCGACCGGCACCGGCCAGCGCAGACCGCGCTGACGCACGGTAATGGCGGCAATGCGCTTGCCTTCCACCAGCGGTGCCAGGCCGCGGCGGGTGGTTTCGACTTCGGGCAACTCGGGCATGGGGGAAGAGCGGTAAAAGGTGAAAGGTGAAAGGTAAAAGGTGAAAGGAAGAACCGGTTCGTTTGCTTCATGGTCTGGGGGCCATGAGCATGCCCGGATGCTGGCTCAGCGACCATGATAAAACAAGGACAATCCCATTCACCTTTTACCTTTCACCTTTTACCTTTCACCTTTTACCTTTCACCTTCCCCAAAGCCATCGACGGCGTATTCGTTAGAATGACCACAGGCTTGCCGATTTCCGGAGCTGCACTATGCCCATCGAACTGGTCACCGGCGACATCACCGACCAGCCCGACCTCGATGCCGTGGTCAATGCCGCCAATGCGCAATTGATGCCCGGCGGTGGCGTGGCCGGGGCGATTCATCGGGCTGCCGGGCCGGAGCTGGCCGAGGCCTGTCATCCGCTCGCGCCCATCGAACCCGGCCAGGCGGTGATCACGCGCGGCTTCAATCTGCCCAACGACTGGGTCATCCACGTGCTCGGTCCCCGTTACGGCATCGACGAGCCGGCCGACGAACTGCTCGCCCGGGCCTATCGCAATGCCCTGCGGCTGTGCGGCAAGAAGGCGCTGAAATCGGTGGGGTTTCCCGCCCTGTCGGCCGGTGCCTTCGGCTATCCGCTGGCCGAGGCGGCCGACATTGCCCTGCGCACCGTCGGGGAGTCGGCACCGGAGGGGCTGCTGGTTCGCTTCGTGCTGTTCGACGAGGCGACGCTGCGCGTCTTTCGGGAGCAGGCGGGTCAATCGGGTAGGGTGCCCCCTCGCGGGGGCAGCCCTCCCACACCACCGGGCATACGGGTCCGTACCACGGCGGTTCAGGAAGCGCACTGCAGTCTCCGATGTTCCTCGACGAGGCACACAAG
>SLIA01000045.1 GCA_007135935.1 Wenzhouxiangella sp. | reverse complement strand
GGCTGAGCTGGACCTGCCCAGCGATGAGGCGGTCATTCGGCAAGTACTGCGGGCGGCGCGGTCACTATGATCGTCTGCGATGTTATCCGTCACATGAACTGACCCGGGTCGTCACGCGGACTGACCCGGGGTGCCGTCACGCGAACTGACCCACCCATCCGTCACTTGAACTGACCCACCTCCGGAGTAGAATCGGGTTCTCTCGGAAGACTGATTCGAACAGGAGGGCGGGCGATGCCAAGGAGGCGGCTTATGACGGAGAAATACGGCGTAGTTCAGCGACTTCGAGCGGGCGAACCGCTTCGCTCGATTCGGCGTGAGACCGGCTTGCACCGTTCGACCATTCGGGTGATCGCCGCGGTCGCACGCGAGCATGGCTGGCTCGATGAGCAGAGACCGATACCAGAGGTCGAAGAAGTGTCGAAGGTGCTCAGCGATCTCTGCCGCGATCGCTTGCGAGAATCGCACCCACTTGACGAGTATCGCGAGATGATCGGTGAGTGGCTCGAGGATAAGTATACCTACGTTGCCATCCATGAGCTGGTTCAGGAGCTGTTCCCATGTAGCGAAGCGACCGTACGCCGCTATATCCAGCGCACCTTCCCCAAGCCGGCGAAAACAATTGTTCACCGCGACACGATTCCGGGAGCGATTATGGAGGTGGACTTCAGCTCGATCGGACTCACCTATGACCGGCGCGAGAGACGCAACCGCAAGACCTATGTGTTCTCCGGACGACTGCGTCACTCGCGAAAGGCACACCGTGAACGGGTCTATGACCAGAAACAGGAGACGTTCTTTGAGTGCCATATCCATGCTTTCGAATACTTCGGTGGCGTGCCGGAGACGGTAGTACCGGACAATCTGAAGGCGGCGGTTGTTGCCGCCTCGTTCGAGGATCCGATCGTCAATCGTGCGTATCTCGACCTGGCGGTGCACTACGGATTTCTCATCAGCCCGTGTCTGCCACAAATGCCCCAACACAAGGGCGGAGTGGAAAACGATATCGGATACATCAAGCGCAGGTTCCTTGCGGTCTTCCGCGCCCGTCAGCGCCAGCTCGGCAGGACGGTTCCCGACGGTGAGGAGTTGGCCACAGAGCTATTGAAGTGGAGCACAGAGGTAGCCGACGAGCGCACCGTCAAAGGCATCGGAATTGTCCCCCGTGAAGTGTTCGACAGCGAAGAGCAAGCGGCGTTGAAACCGCTTCCAGCGTTTCGCTGGGATCCGCTGACGGTGGCGACCGCCAAGGTACAGGAGGGCTGGCGAGTCCAGTTCGACCGTGCCTACTACTCGGTACCGTACCGGTATATCGGCCGGCAGGTGAAGATCCTGGCTAATCATCGTCTGGTGCGCATCTTCTGTGAAGATAACCAGATAGCCTCGCATTCCCGGGCAAATAATCTGTGGCAAATCATCCGTGATCCCGCCCACGCGCCCCCGGCGGCCGTCGATATGCTTGCTACCACCAGGGAAGGGCTGCTGCATCGCGCAGCGGCCATCGGTGAACCGGTCGAACGAGTAGCCTCGGCAATGTTCTCCCGCGGCGGAGTAGACGGTTTACGCCCCTGTCGAGCACTTTTGAGCTTCCAGAGCAAGTACGGCACTCAACGCCTACTCGCCGCCTGCGTCCGGGCGCTTGCCTATGAGCGGCCCGAATACCGCTTGAGTGAAGAACATCCTCGTACAGCGACTCGACGAGCAGACCGACTTCAAGCATCCCACGGTACGCCACAGCGACGGCGTGCAGAGCTATCGATTCGCGCGACGACCCGGGTACTTCAACGATCTGACCACGGAGGATACCCATGGATGAAATGGCTCAATTGAAACCGAAGCTCACTCGACTGAAACTCAGCGGAGTACTCGAGTCGCTCCAGCATCGCCTCGGCGAGGCGACAAGCGAAAGCTGGGACTACACGCACTTCCTGTTGATGCTGCTCTCCGACGAAGTCGAACGCCGCGACAGCAAGCAACTTTCCCGCAGAGTGGGAAAAAGCGGACTCGATCCGCAGAAGACCCTTGCCACCTTCGACTTCACGTTCAACCGCAAGATCCATCAGCCTACGATTAAGCAGCTTACCACCTGTGGGTTTCTGCGCGAGCGGCAGAACCTCTTTCTCGTTGGACCGAGCGGGGTGGGAAAGTCACACCTCGCTCAGGCGGTCGGTAACGAGGCGTGTCTGCGCGGCTTCGACGTGCTCTACCGCAATACCCACACGCTGTTTCGCTGGCTCGCCGGCGGACGCGCCGACGGTACTCACGAGCGACGGATGCAGCAGCTTCGAGGCGTCGATGTACTCATCCTCGATGACTTTGGTCTGCGGGAGCTCGGCGAAAGTGCACAGGCTGATTTGTACGAACTCATTAGCGACCGCTATGAACTGCGGCCCACGATTCTCACCTCAAACCGTGACTTCGAAGAATGGCCGCAGGTGTTCGACAACCCGCTGATGGCATCGGCAGCAATGGACCGACTTGTTCACCGAGCAGTAAAGGTTGTCCTTGAAGGCGACAGCTATCGCATGAACGCGTTCAAGGAATCGACTCGGCAGTTGACAGATACGTCGAAGAAGAGTATCTCAACTTAGGCGGATTCGGGTGGGTCGGTTCAACTGCCGACCCCGGGTCAGTTGCCATGACGGATAACACCGCGCCTTCGTTGTTGGGAAAAACACTCGCCCTCCTACTGCCGTGGCCCGTCGAGCAGCGCAATCATCGGATCCGGTTCAGCGTCCGGCGGCTTGGGCACCTCAATGGTGGAGCGGGAATGCGGAGTCAGGCCGAACTGCTGATTCAATTTGAGCACATCTGCTTGCAGCTCATGGACACCCTTGCGACGGTGCGGATCTACGAGGTACTCGTCGAGCAGCTTGCTGTCATGGGACTCGCGAAGCCAGCAATCCCCGATGCCCACGGGTGGAACCATTTAGGCGACGACGTCAACCATTGAGGTGGACCCCTCATCGTGTAACAGCCG
>SLIA01000053.1 GCA_007135935.1 Wenzhouxiangella sp. | reverse complement strand
CGCCGGGTCCGACAAGAATCATTCAATTTTGAGGAGTCAACATGGCGCAGACTGTCGCCGCCTTCAAGGTGGACTATTTCCAGTTCCTGAAGCCAGACGGCAAGCTCGTGGAAGACCAGCAAGTGCCGGCGCTGGCCCGGGACTACGACCGTTTGGTCGAACTCTACAAGCTCATGGTACTGACCCGGACCTTCGACAAGAAGGCGGTTGCGCTGCAGCGCACGGGCAAACTGGGCACCTATGCTTCCTGCCTTGGGCATGAAGCCGCTCACATCTCGATCGGTGCGGCCATGCGCGAGGAGGACTGCTTTGCCCCGATGTACCGTGAATACGGCGCCCAGTTCTATCGCGGCGTGAAGATGTCCGAAGTGCTGATGTACTGGGGCGGTGATGAACGCGGCAATGATTTCTCCGGGCCGAAGCACGATTTCGCCTGGTGTGTGCCGATTGCCACCCAGTGTCTGCACGCCGCCGGCGCCGCCCTGGCCTACAAGCTGCGCGGCGAGGAACGCGTCGCCGTTTCGGTCGTCGGCGACGGCGGTTCATCGAAAGGCGATTTCCTGGAAGCGATCAATGCCGGCAGCGCCTGGAAGCTGCCCCTGGTGCTGGTCATCGTCAACAATCAGTGGGCGATTTCGGTGCCGCGCGACAAGCAGAACACGGCCGCGACGCTGGCGCAGAAAGGCATCGCCGGCGGCCTGCCCAGCATCCAGGTCGATGGCAACGACATGATCGCCTGCCTGTGGGCCATGGAAAAGGCGATCAATGCCGCCCGTGCCGGCAAGGGTGCGTTCGTCATCGAGATGATGACCTATCGCCTCAGCGATCACACGACTGCCGACGACGCACGCCGTTACCGCCCCAACGAGGAGGTCGAGGAGGCCTGGGAGAAGGAACCGGTCAAGCGGCTCAAGGCCTACCTGATCGACCAGGGCGCCTGGAGCGAGGAGCGGGAAGCCGAGCTTCTCGAAGAATGCAGCAAGTGGGTCCAGCAGGCGGCCGACGAGTATATCGACCAGGTCGAGAACAACCCCCAGGGCGTCACGGCCATGTTCGACTACATGTTCGCCGAGCTGCCGCACGATCTCGAAGAGCAGCGTGCCTACGCCGAGCAATTCCCGGAAGACGGAGGACATCACTGATGGCACAGATCACTCTCATTGAAGGCGTGACGATGGCCCTGGCCCGCGCCATGGAAGAAGACCCCTCCGTCGTGGTACTGGGTGAGGACGTGGGCGTGAACGGCGGCGTGTTCCGCGCCACCGCCGGCCTGCACCAGCGTTTCGGGGACAATCGCGTCATCGACACGCCGCTGGCCGAAGTCATGATTGCCGGCACCACCGTGGGCATGGCAACCCAGGGCATGAAGCCGGTGGCCGAGGCCCAGTTCTGCGGCTTCACCATGCCGATGATCGATCACATCATGTGTCACGCCGGCCGCATGCGGAACCGCACGCGCGGGCGCCTGTCCTGCCCCATGGTATTGCGCTTCCCCTCCGGCGGCGGCATTCACGCGCCCGAGCATCACTCCGAAAGCCCGGAAGCCCTGTTTGCTCACATGCCCGGCCTGCGGGTGGTCATTCCGTCATCGCCTTCGCGCGCCTACGGGCTTCTGCTCGCCGCAATTCGCGACCCCGACCCGGTCATCTTCATGGAGCCCAAGCGCATCTACCGCTGGCAGAAAGAAGAGGTGGTCGACGACGGCGAGGAACTACCGCTGGATGTCTGCTACACCCTGCGCGACGGCAACGACCTCACCCTGGTGACCTGGGGCGCGATGGTCAAGGAGACCATGCAGGCTGCCGACCAGCTCGAATCGCAAGGCGTGAGTGTCGAGGTCATCGATGTGGCCACGATCAGCCCGCTGGACATGGACACCATCATCGAGTCGGTCGAGCGCACCGGACGTTGCGTGATCGTCCAGGAAGCACCGAAGCATTGCGGCGTGGCCAGCGAGATTGCCGCCGGCCTGGCCGATGCCGGCATCTGGCACCTGCACGCACCGGTCAAGCGCGTGTGCGGCTATGATGCGATCATGCCCCTGTATCGCAATGAAATGAAGTACATGCCGAGCGCCAAGCGCATCGTGCATGCCGCCCAACAGGTTCTGGAGGTGTCATGAAGGTTTTCAATCTACCCGATCTCGGCGAGGGACTGCCGGATGCCGAAATCGTCGAATGGCTGGTCGCCGAAGGTGACGAGGTCAAGGTCGATCAGCCGCTGGTGTCGATGGAAACGGCCAAGGCCGTGGTCGAGGTGCCCAGCCCGTTCACCGGCAAGGTGGTCAAGTTCCACGGCAATGCCGGCGACGTGATCAAGACCGGCTCCCCGCTGGCCGAGTTCCAGGTCGAGGGTGATGCCGGTGCCGAGGAAACCACGCCGAGCGAACCGCCGGCCACCGAAGCCCGCCCGACAGACGAACAGGCTGAAGCGAGTGACAGCGCGGCCCCGGAAGCTGCAGAACCTGAACAACGTGCAGACTCCGGCACCGTGGTCGGCAAGATGCAGGCCGGCGGTGAAGTACTGCAGGAGCGCACTTCCACTGTCGGCGGCGTCAAGGTCACGCCGGCCGTGCGCGCGCTGGCGCGCAAGCTCAAGGTCGACCTCGCCGCGGTCCAGGCCAGCGGCGCCGACGGTGTCGTCACGGCAGCGGACGTTCGCAAGGCGGCCGAGGAAGGCACTGCCCCTGCCCGCCCGCGACAGGCCGAACCGGCTGCACAACCGGAGCCGGCACCGGAAGCGCGCACCACACCCGCCCAACCCCCTGCCCCCGCTCCGGCACCGAAGCCGGCCACCTCCCAGGCCAGCGGCGACTGGGAGCCGGTGCGTGGTACGCGCCGGACCATGGCAAGAGTGATGAGCGAATCGCACAAGTCGGTGGTCCCGACCACGCTGATGGACGATGCCGACATTCATGCCTGGCGGCCCGGTGAAGACATCACCGTGCGTCTGCTGCGCGCGCTGTGGGCCGGTGCACAGGCCGAACCGGGTCTCAACGGCTGGTTCGACGGCGAACAGGAAATGCGCATGGTGCACAAGAACATGCACGTGGGCATGGCCGTCGACACGCCCGACGGCCTGTTCGTGGCCGCGCTGCGCGACGTCAACAAGGCGGACAAGGCCGGACTTCGCCAGGAAATCAATCGCCTGCGCGATAACGTTCAGAACCGTTCCATTCCGCCGGAGGACCTCAAGGACTACACCATCATCCTGTCGAACTTCGGCAAGTTCGCCGGTCGCTACGCCACCCCCGTGATCACGCCACCTTGCGTGGCCATCGTCGCCGCCGGTGCCTTGCGCAACGAAGTCGTGCCGGTGCTCGGGGGCGTGGAAGTCCACCGCATGATCCCGCTGTCGCTGACCTTCGATCATCGCGCCTGCACCGGCGGCGAAGCGGCGCGCTTCCTCAAGGCGATGCTCGACGATCTGGCCCGGGCGGAGTAAGCCGGTGAAACCCGAAGCGGGAGCTGCCAGTCGCCGGATAGCCGGACCGGTCCCGGGCTTCGGGTCAGGCGCCGGACGGGGGCTCATCACGACATGAGCCCCCACGTCGCCCCCAACATGATCATCGGCGCCTGCGAATGGGTGGCACTGCCCGAACTGGGCATTCGTCGCCTGCGTGCGCGCGTTGACACGGGCGCGAAATCCTGCGCACTGCATGCCAGCGACATCCAGCCGATCGAGATCGACGGTCGCCGACGCGTGGTTTTTCACGTGCACATGGGCCACCCGGAACCGAATCGCTGGCAACGCTGCGAGGCCGACCTGCTGCTACATCGTCGCGTGCGCAACACCTCCGGCGAATTCGAGGAGCGCTGCACCATCCGCACGCCGCTGGTCATCGGTCATTCGCGCTGGGAGGTGGACATCACGCTGACCAATCGCGAGAAAATGCGCTACCGTATGCTCCTGGGGCGCCGGGCCATGGAAAACCATGCCCTGGTGTATCCGGCGCGGACATTCCTGCAGGGCAAGCCACGCCTCGATTGATCACGACTGGAATCAGACAACCATGCGCATCGCCGTACTTTCCCGCAGCCGCAAGATCTACTCGACGCGACGTCTGATGGAGGCTGCTCGCGAACGCGGGCACCAGGTCGAGGTCGTCGACACCCTGCGCTGCTACATGAACATCGCGTCGCATCGCCCCACCATCCATTACCGCGGGCACCAGCTCGAACCGTTCGATGCCGTGATTCCGCGCATCGGCGCCTCGATCACCTTCTATGGCACGGCGGTGCTGCGGCAGTTCGAGATGATGGGCACCTTCCCGCTCAACGAGTCGGTGGCCGTCACCCGCTCCCGGGACAAGCTGCGCTCGCTGCAGCTTCTGTCTCGCAAGGGCATCGGCATGCCGGTCACCGGCTTCTGCCGGGCGGCCGCCGACATCGGCGATGTCATCGAGATGGTCGGTGGCGCCCCACTGGTGGTCAAGCTGCTCGAAGGCACCCAGGGTATCGGCGTGGTGCTGTGCGAGACGCGCAAGGCCGCCGAAAGCGTGCTCGAGGCCTTCATGGGCCTGAATGTTTCCATCATGGTGCAGGAATACATCAAGGAAGCCGGTGGTGCCGACATCCGCTGTTTCGTGGTCGGCGAAAAGGTGGTTGCCGCCATCAAGCGCCAGGCCAAAGCCGGGGAGTTCCGCTCCAACCTGCACCGGGGCGGTACCGCCTCGCTGATCAAGATCACGCCGGAGGAACGCTCCACCGCGGTGCGGGCCGCCCGGGTCATGGGGCTGAACGTCGCCGGCGTCGACCTGCTGCGCTCCAATCACGGTCCGCTGGTCATGGAGGTCAACTCCTCGCCCGGGCTGGAAGGCATCGAAACGGCAACCGGCAAGGATGTAGCCGGCATGATCATCTCCTTCATGGAGAAGAATGCGAAGAAAAACAAGACCCGCACCCGCGGTCGCGGTTAACCGCGCAGATCGAGTCGATCGAACTCCTGGATGTTGATCAGCATCTCGTGCATGCTCGCTTCCATGCCGGTGCGGTCACGAGCCGTTGCGAGACGGTGAATGCTGTCGACAATGGCAATCCACCAGTTCATGTGCGTGGCCGATAGCTGGGCCGCGACCCCGACCAGGCTGCGTGTCAGCGGCAGTGATTCCTGCCCCTCCATTTTCAGCGCCACCAGGCTGTCCAGGTCGGGATGTTTCCGTTCCAGTTCACCGAGCAGATGAGTGATCACGCGCGGATCGGATTCGAGTTCGCGCGAGGAGGTCGGTTCGGCATTGGGTTCGAGAAAGGCAATGTCCATCAACGACAGCAGGTCACGGAAGGATCCGCGCAGGCTCAGCCACATCTGTCGTCGACGCCGGTTCTCCAGGTAGCGCTGGATGAGGCCGAGCAGGCCGACCAGGATGAAGGCCTCGATACAGAATACGACCAGCTCCGGCACCAGCTCTTCCCGAAACGGCCCCTCGGTCGTGCCAAACAGGAAAAACAACCACAATCCAACCCCGCTGAGCGCGAAGATCACCATCAACGTGATGATGAACAGGCGACTCACTCACGCTCTCCCGTTTCACCGTCCCCCTCGCGGCCGGCGACAAAGGCCCTGACCACACGGGCGATCTTGTCGGCCTCCGCGTCGCTGAGGTCGAGCGGCAGGTTGGCGACATAGACCGAAACGTCCGGGCGCAGCGCGATGGGAATGATATTGGACGGATTGTCGGTGGCCTCCAGCGTGATGCGCTCGGCGACCTCCTGCTCGCGCGACAACGAACCGCGAGTCACGGCACGCTTCTTTTCTCCGCCAACGCTGACGAAACCGGCCGGGTCGTCGAGCCAGGCCAGGTAGTCGGCGAGTGCCATCCTGAACCTCTCGGCGTACAGGTCGAGTGCCTCCACGCGAATGCTGGAGCCTTCCAGCTTGTGAAAGCGCGACGCGAGGTCGTCGATATCGATGCGTGATACATCCGCTCGTTCCTCGGCGGTCAGCTCCGGGGACAACTGCCCGATGGCATTGCGACGCGCCCGCGCCACGGCCGGGTTGATCAGGCCCTCCATGCCGGCCTGCTTGAGAAACTGCAACAGGGATTCCAGGGAGCGGGATGGCTCGGATTTCACACGCTCTCCCTCCTCTTGTTCCGATCGAAACTCCGCCGGCGCCGAATACGGTTCACTCCGGTCCATCCCCGGCACGACGCGAAACATTCGGTTGCCGGGACTGCAGGCGCCAACGCACGAACCAGCTCGCGCCCATTGCTGCAATGAACGTGAGGTAGGACAAGGCAACCACAATCATACTCTCGTCGAGACTCTGGATGTCCATGCTGGCATGAATTCCGAAAAACACGCCCAGGGTCAGCAGGCAGGAAAGACCGGCCAGACCGACATCCAGGTGTCGCTGCCAGGCCAGGCGCCCCCCCGGCGCCGTGAACCAGAACAACCACAACAGGAATGCGGCCACCGGAACAAGCATCAGTACATCAACAACAATAATGGTTTGCATGCTACTTTTCACTTGGTTTGTCACCCAGGAAGCGGCCACCGGCGTACCCCATCCAGACCATCGCCAGCCAAAGCAGCAGCGAGCCCGCCACATAGCTGCCGGCCAGCGCCCACCGGCCGGCTTCTACCAGCAGGAGCGTCTCGAGGCTGAATACCGAAAACGTGGTCAGCCCGCCGCAGACCCCGGCCATGACCGCCGCCTGTACACGCTTCGAGGCATACCAGCCGCGTCCGGCCGACGACAGCCCGAACCAGAATCCGATCAGCAGGCAACCGATCACATTGGCCAGCAGAGTACCCCAGGGAAAGGAGTCGACCGGTTGCGCCAGCCAGGGCAGCGCCAGCAGGTAACGCAGGGTTCCACCGACCAGACTGCCCGCGCCGACCAGCACGACCAGGTGGCGATCGCCAGGCGTCATGGACCGACCCCCCCACTGACCAGCAACCTTGCGAGCAGCATCCCCGCAACAGCGCTCATCAGACAGCCGAAAACCGACAGCAGGACATGGAGTATCGCCCTGCTCAATGCGCCCTGGCGCAGCATGACCAGGGTCTGCAGCCCGAAGGCCGATACCGTGGTGTAACTGCCCAGAAAGCCGGTGACAAGAAGCGCTGCCGGCAGCGAAAGACGACCGTCGTCGAACAAGCCCAGGGGGACACCCAGCGCGCCGATGATCAGGGCCCCGCTGATGTTGACGATCACGGTTCCCCAGGGCAGCTGTGCCGGCCAGCGGCGATCGATCACCAGCCCCAACCAGAAGCGCAGCATGCCGCCCATTGCGCTGCCGACCGCCACCAGTATCAGGCTGCCCGGCGACAACATGCTCTCAGCCGCCTTCCTCGGCCTGTCCGACCCCGAAAACCAGCTCGGGCAAACCGGCAATTCGGGCAGCGACCCGATCGCCGACCTGCAAGGCATCCACACCGGCCGGGGTGCCGGTAAACAGCACATCGCCGGGATGCAGGGTGACTTCCCGCGAAAGTCGCGCGATCAAATCGGCCACCGGCCAGATCATGTCGCCGAGCACCGCCTGTTGTCGCGCATGGCCATTGACCTCCAGCTCGATCAGCGACTCGCCTGCGGGAGACCAGCTCGCCGCCGGCATGACAGCTCCGAGGGGTGCGGACTGATCGAATCCCTTGCTCATCTCCCACGGGTGGCCGGCCTGCTTGGCCCGGGACTGAACGTCGCGTCGGGTCAGGTCAACACCCACGGCATAACCGAAAACGAGCGTCAGAGCGTCGGCCGGGGCCAGGTTGCGGCCGCCTCGCCCCAGCAGCACCACCAGTTCGACCTCGTGGTGCAGTGAATCGGTATTGGCGGGATAGGCGACGCTATCGGCATTGACCAGGGCGGTGGCCGGCTTGCTGAAAAAGACCGTTGAGCCCGCCTGCGGGTCGGCGCCCATTTCGCGCGCATGCTCGGCATAGTTCCTGCCGACGCACCAGACATGCCGCGCCGGGAAAAACCCGCCCCCGGCCACCGGCAGTCGAGGTGGCGTCCAGTCGATGGCCGCCTTCATCCGAGACGCCGGATACCCACGGCCTCGCGCAAATCGGCGATGAAGGGTCGCGACAGTTCACGGGCGCGCTCGGCCCCGCGTTGCAGCTCCTTTTCCACCTTGTCGGGATTGTTGATCAACGCCTCGTAGCGTTCGCGCGGCGCCTCGAGCTCGGTATTGACCAGCTCGAACAACTGCTGCTTGACCTCGCCCCAGGCAATGCCGTCGGCAAAGGCCTGGCGCATGGCCTCGCGCTGGGCCGGCGTGGCAAAAGCCGCATAGACGGCATAGACGGCCGCCGTGTCCGGATCCTTGGGCTCGCCGGGCTCGAGCGAGTTGGTCTTGATCTTCATGATGGCCTTGCGCAGCTTCTTCTCAGGCAGCCACAACGGGATGGTGTTGTCGTAGCTTTTCGACATCTTGCGCCCGTCGGTACCCGGCAGGGTGGCGACATGCTCGTCGACCTCGGCTTCCGGCAGCACGAAGTGATCGCCGTAGCGGTGATTGAAACGCTGGGCGATATCGCGCGCCATTTCCAGGTGCTGCACCTGGTCCTTGCCTACCGGTACGCGCTGGGCGTTGAACATGAGAATATCGGCCGCCATCAGAACCGGGTAGCAGAACAATCCCATGGTAATGCCGTAGTCCGAATCCTCTCCGGTCTTCGCATTCTCGTCGACCGCCGCCTTGTAGGCATGAGCCCGATTCATCAGACCCTTGGCCGTCACGCAGGTCAAAAGCCAGGTCAGCTCCGGAATCTCGGGAATGTCGGACTGGCGATAGAACACCGAACGGTCGGTATCCAGCCCCAATGCCAGCCAGGTCGCCGCGATCTCCAGTGTCGACTGCCTGACCCGATCAGGATCCTCGCACTTGACCAGCGCATGGTAGTCGGCGAGGAAATAAAATGAGTCGGTATCGGTATCGCGACTCGCGGCAATGGCCGGCTTGATCGCGCCGACATAGTTGCCCAGATGCGGGGTTCCGGTCGTGGTGATTCCGGTGAGAACGCGCGTATTGGGTGTCATGTGAGAGTATCTGGCATGGTCTGAATGCGGTATTGTAAGCCGGGTCAGCCGGTTGTCCGGCGCGGATTGCGACGCTGTTCAAGCGATCGATAACCACACCCGATGTTCGAGTCATGAGTACTGACCTCGTCAAGGCCACCTATCTCGCCACCCGGCCCGATCGCGACCCGGAAGTTCTGGCCGAGAACATTGCCCGCGAGCAAAGCCTGGAGCTGACCCGCTCGCTGATCCCCGATTCCGTGGCCGACCGCCTCCTGGGCCACATCCTGTCGGTCAGCGAGCGCGACACCCAGCATTGGGAGCTCGAGATCGGGTATCCGGCCGAGCTGGTCAGTGGCCAGGTCGGCCAACTGCTCCACCTGCTCTATGGCAATATTTCCTACTACCCGCACATCCGCCTGGTCGACCTCGAGTTGCCCGACACACTGCTGGCAAGCCTGGCCGGCCCGATCGCGGGCATCCCCGGAATTCGGGCCTGGACGGGCGTCGAGGAGCGCGCCCTGTTGATGACCGTGCTCAAGCCACGCGGTTCCGATCCCGCCGACCTCGCACGCCTGGCCGGACGCTTCGCCGGAGCCGGCGGCGATATCGTCAAGGATGACCAGAACCTGGTTGAAAGCGATCTGGACACCTTCAGAAATCGGATCAGCCTGTGCGCGCAAGCCATTGAACGGGCGGCGGACAAGACGGGCAGAAAGGCACTCTACCTGCCCCATGTCGCCGGCAGCGGCCGGCACCTGAATCGTCAGCTCGATCACGTGGCGCGACTGGGCCTCGGCGGCGTCGTGATGTGTCCCTGGGTCATGGGGCTGGAGACCGCTGCAGCGGCCGCGGCCGAACATGGACTGATGTGGCTGGCACACCCGGCGGTGGCCGGCGTGTTCACCGAAAGCAATACCCGCGGCATTGCCATGCCCGTGCTGCTCGGCAAGCTGGTGCGCATCGCCGGGGCCGATATCAGCATCTTTCCCGGCAGCGGAGGACGCATCAGCTCACATCACCTCCACGATGAGGCCGCTACCTGCAAGGCACTGACCGCAGCGCTGGGCGCCCTTCGTCCAAGCCTGCCCTGCACCGGAGGCGGCAAGACCCTGGAACAGGCCCCGCAAACCGCGCATCGGTACGGGCCGAATTGTGCCGTCCTGGTCGGCGGTGACCTGATCGGGCGCGGGCCTGAACTGGAAGCGGCCGTGCGCGAGACGATTGCGCGGATGTTTTCGACCGATGGAGACGTCAGTCCAGCTTGACCGATTTCAAGTGGTCATCGACGGCCACCATGACCAGCGTGCCCTCGATCGCCAGCTCCTGGGTGCTGACGCGGGCATCCTCCTGCAGGATCTTGACGTTGACGGTCATGGAGCTGCGCCCCACGCGCACGATCTCTCCGACCAGTTCGACGATGGCACCTTCGGGTATGGGCACCTTGAAGTCCACCCGGTCCATGGACACCGTCACAACCTGGCAGCGGGCGTAACGCGTGGCGGTGAGGAAAGCCACCTCATCCATCCATTGCAACGCCGTGCCGCCATAAAGGGTGCCGATCGGATTGGTATCCTGCGGGAACACCAGCTTGGTAATGCGCGTACGGGATCGTTCTATGCGGGATGCCTGCTCACTCATTTTTAGAGTATAGCGCTCACTGTTCACTCGCTTTACAAAAAACGGCCCCGCAAGTGCGGGGCCGAAAGCAGGTTGTGGTTTGGGGCACCATCAACCAATGGAGGGTTTGGGGACCCGACTCAGGCAGCGGCCCGGTCTGCTACCGCCTGCTCGGCATCCATCACCGCGGCGACGGCATGGATGACCGAGGCAATCCGAACTGCATGCTGGATCACCTCGGAGGACATGCCGGCCTGCTTGAGCACACGCTCGTGACTGTCGATGCACATGCCACAGCCGTTGATCGCCGAAACCGCCAGCGACATCAGTTCAAAATCAGCCTTGTCGATACCCGGGTTGCCGATGACGCTCATGCGCAACCGGGCCGGCAACTTGCCATACTCGTCGTTGGAGGCCAGGTGAACAAAGCGGTAGTAAATGTTGTTCATGCCCATGATGGCGGCGGCCGCACGTGACGCATTGAGCCAGGCGTCGTCGAGATGCCGGCCTGCCTCGGCTTCGATCAGGGCAATCAGTTCCGCGTTGCGACTGGCGCGTGCGGTAGCCACTGCCGTGCCAAGAATCTGCCGGACGTTCATGCCATCGGCACGTTCGGGATCCAGTACGTTGCCGATATTGATGCGCAGGTCCTTCGCGTAATCGGGAATGCGCTGCTTGATGTTGTCGATGCTCATGGATAACCCCTGGAAGTTCCTCGATGGTTCGGAGTACCCGGCACCGCAGACGGTGCCGGGTGGCTGCTCATAAGGACTTGAATGCCTCAGGCGGCCTTGAGCACATCGTCGCCCGGCTGCCAGTTGCAGGGGCACAGTTCATCGGTCTGCAACGCATCGAGAATGCGCAGCACTTCCTTCGGGTTACGGCCAACGCTCATGTCAGTTACCGAAACGTGACGAATGATGCCCTGCGGATCGACCAGGAAGGTTGCGCGGGTGGCCACACCCTCTTCCTGGTGAAGAATACCAAGCTCGGAACTCAGTTCACGCTTGACGTCGGCCAGCATCGGAATCTTGAGATCCTTGAGGTCATCGTGATGCT
>SLIA01000005.1 GCA_007135935.1 Wenzhouxiangella sp. | reverse complement strand
CGAACTTCCTCGGCTTCCCGTCTTCCGCCTGCAAATACCATCGTCCCGGCCAGCAGAAACACTAAACTTAATATACACAATTTTTTGGCGCTTTTCATAGCTGCCTCCTTCTTATTTTTACTAGCAAGCAACGCTTGCCGGTGTTAACAAACTATATTCTTTCATTGCCCTCTGTACGGCTCTTAAAATCTTTACGGGTCATTTTCTTTCCGGCTCATTCGCAATTGACAATTTATTTAGCCGGGTGTTTTCTCAAGTTGTCCAAAGCTACCGCTAGAATAATAACCACACCGATGGATATGGTTTGTACAAACCCCGGCAGCCGCAGCAATACAAACGCGTTTCTCAGCACCGCCATTATGGCGGCCCCTATTATGGCGCCTATTACTGTTCCCATTCCGCCGGTCAAACTAGCCCCGCCTATTACCACCGCGGCGATAACGTCCAGCTCTGTCCCCATTCCGGCGTTGGTGGCGGCTGTAGAGATAATCCCTGAGTTGATAATACCTGCCAATGCACACAGAACCCCGGTTATGGAGTACACAAACACCTGGCTTCGTTTAACATTTACCCCGGAGAGCCGAGAAGCTTCTTCATTACTGCCCACAGCATATATTTGGCGCCCCAAAACAGTGTTTTTCAGAAAAAAAGTAAAGAACACCACCAGTACACCCAGGACAATAACCGGCATGGGCACAAGACCTATGTATCCGGCCCCTAAAAAGTTTACCGCCTCATTTCTCATGGGAATATTGCTGGCCACAGTTCCACGTACCCCGGTGGCAAAAAAATAGGTCATTCCCCGTCCGATTGAGAGCATACCCAAAGTGGCAATGAAAGGGGTAACCCGCAGCTTGGTTATAACTAATCCGTTTACCGTTCCCAAAAGCAATCCTGTTCCGAACCCGGCTATTACAGCGAGCACTGGATGTCCGCCCATGAACATAACTCTGGCGGTAACAACACCGGTAACCGCCATGAGAGATCCTACAGAGAGGTCTATACCCCCGGTAACAATAACCATGGTAACCCCAATACCCATGATGCCGATGGTAGACATCCCCCGCAATACATTGAAAATGTTTCTGGTATTCAAAAAGAAGGGGCTGGCGAAGGTCATGATCATCATTAAAATGATCAAAGCAACCAATACCCCCATCTCCCGAACTTTTAATAGATCAGTTGCCTTTTTCTTAAAGCTTTTCTCAGAACTCTTTTGTGCTGCACCCATTAACAGGTCTCCTGTTTTTTAAGAATAGGCAAGATAGCCTTTCTTTCTCTGTATCTATCTTGCAATTGCTATGCCAAAACTTGGCAATAAAAAAATAAATAAAAAAAAAAGTATTAACTATATGCGGAACAATTAATTATCTTTACATGATTTTGAATAGAGATGAACCGCCCGGCAATGCACACGGGATAAATGGGGAAAATATACACATTCCACCAAAACGGAACCGGAACATGGGGAAAATTTCCCCCATGTATTAAAAGTTACACAATACCCGCAGAATAAAACTAACACCCGTTACACATTAACAGGAATATGACTGTCCTCCCGTCCAATTAAACACCGGTAAAGGCATAGTAGATAAAAAAGCAACCTAAAGAGAGTAATGTATGCAGAGAAAGGATAGTGTTAACATAACCAAGCTCCTCTTCATATCCCGTGTATCCCGCAGGCATGTAAATAGGAATAATAAAAGGAGGCGGAAGAGTTAGAAACAGAAAAAGAGCATGCTCAAATACCGGATCCAGACCTAAATATCCGCTGATAAGAACGCGGTTCAAGAATAGTGCCACCGGTACCATAACCCCCAGCCGAATCATAACCACCCGCAGCCCGCGCCGGACGTTACCGAGTGAAACGAAAAGACCATATCCGATAATAATCAGAATTAAAGGGACTACCATGCCGGCTAAATATTCCATTGCCGCCAACACACCCATAAAGAAGGTATTGTCATACAAAAATTCTCTTGCTCCCATCAGGTTCAAAGTGAAACCGGAAAGAATGGCAATAATAACCGGTGAAGATAAAAACTGTTTTAAGCTCTTCTTTAATACAGCAGCTCCATCATTAGTCTCGCCAGACTGATTCATGACTGATTCAGTTGAAATCTTGCCACCGGAGCCAATCGGTACCATCTCACTATACAGCTCTCTATGCAGCTCTCTATGTAAACGCTGCCGCTCGAATGTCAGCAGCCCCACCAGGATGAACCAAATAAAAAACTCGTGCCCTAAACCGAAAATACCTATTACCCCAACTTGACGCGCGCCGTACACCGCCGAAAACAGAGAAATCCCCACCATACCTGCTTCAAATCCGGTAAACAAGTAGCGTTCAAACACGTATCTTCTTATGCTCTTTTGTCGTTTTTTTTGGGACACAAAAGCGACAAATAGAAACCCCACACCCAGCATCACCAAACAGAGAAGAGGAGTAATAAAAAAGAGCGGCAGATACTCAATGTGGAGGTCAATACTGAGAAAGGCCGGGAAAAATACCGCCGGCAAAACTATATTCACCACCATTTTTTTTAGGTCATCCACGGCAGATGATGAAATAAGGCGGGAATACTTTATTAATCTGCCGAGCAGCACCAGTATTACAATCGGCAGCATGGTAAGGGTTACAAGTTCCCAATTCACTTTGATCTCCTGTGATATTGTAATACAGTTTAAAATGATTTTATCCGCTAAAGCGGTTCAGCAAGCCGGAAATTTCAAAGAAAAACAGGTAGATACTCCAGGGTTGCTTTCATAGCTGATAGTTCCGTTATGCTCTTCAACAATATGACGTGATATTGACAATCCCAGACCGGTATTCTTCTTACTCATTTTTGTACTGTAAAAAGGTTGAAATATATTTTCCCGTACATCACCCGGAATACCGGCCCCGTCATCGCAAATTCTAATAACAACTTTACCGTTTTCTTTATAACCATTAATCATAATATTACCTTTCCGCAAGACCGCTTCAATACTGTT
>SLIA01000031.1 GCA_007135935.1 Wenzhouxiangella sp. | reverse complement strand
GGATCACGCCCACCGGCTTGCCGGACTGAACGAGCAGGGTCTCGTCGTCCTTCAGCCGCTGCAGTGTGCGAACAATGGCGTGGTAGCAGTCCCAGTTGCGTGCCGCCTTGCCGGTGCCGCCATAGACGATCAGCTTGTCGGGGTGCTCGGCCACGTCCGGGTCGAGATTGTTCATCAGCATGCGCAGCGCGGCTTCCTGGTGCCAGCCCCTGCAGCTCAGTTCTGGTCCGTGCGGAGCACGAATCACGGGTGCGCCGGCACCCGAGCGGGCGGTTTCGCTCATGGATTCTCCCGTTGATTTCTGGATGGGCAGAAGTATAGCAACCGCACCGGAGCTTGCCCCGGCCAAAATTCGGTGGTCGGTCACCAATTGCAGCCGGGTTGGAGTGGGCTGTGTCAGAATGGAATGCCAAGGGGCACGGCGTTGTTCAGACAGGGAGTCTAAGGAAGATGAAAATATTCTGGATTCGTTGGGTTGGCACGCTCGTTGTGCTGCTTTCCTCCGGTATGGCCAGTGCCGATCTGCAGTGGCCGCGCGTGGTCGAGTCAGCCGATGGCGTGCCGATTTCCTATGAGGTCGCGGGACAGGGAGAGCCCACCCTGTTGTTCATCCATGGGTGGAGTTGCGATGCCCGCTACTGGCGCGCCCAGGTGCCGCACTTTTCGTCTGACCACCAGGTTGTCAGTATCGACCTGGCCGGACATGGCCATTCCGGTCTGGAGCGCGAGGACTACACCATGTCCGCCTTCGCGCAGGACGTCAAAGCGGTGGTCGAGGCCCTGGAGACCGAGCAGGTCATCCTGGTCGGGCATTCCATGGGCGGGCCGGTCAGTGTTGCCGCCGCCAAACTGATGCCTGAGCGGTTCGTCGGCATCATCGGCGTCGATACCTTCCAGAATGTCGGCCAGGAGATGGGCCAGG
The DNA here is from genome assembly GCA_007135935.1 of Wenzhouxiangella sp. Taxonomy (GTDB): domain Bacteria; phylum Pseudomonadota; class Gammaproteobacteria; order Xanthomonadales; family Wenzhouxiangellaceae; genus Wenzhouxiangella. Next base: position 2,075 of record SLIA01000031.1, on the reverse strand, counting down.
AAGAGGTTGATGCCTGGATGGCGCCGCTGCGCGAGGATTTTCGCCACGGCAGCAGGCAGTTCGTGTCAGACATGTTCATCGACAGGACCGATGCCAGCTTGCGCGACTGGGTGATTGCCGACATGTCGGCCGCACCCCCTGATGTCGCGCTCAGTGCCATGAACAACATGTTGAGCGACGCTACCAGTGGCGATGCGCTTGCGGCGTTTTCAGGACTGGAGCTTCCGATAGTTGCCATCAATGCCGATATCTGGCCGACCGATATCGAGGCCAACCGACAGCATCAGCCTCGCTTCGATGCCGTGATCATCGAGAACACGGACCATTTCCTGCACATGGCCGAGCCGGAGCCGTTCAATCGCGAACTCGAACAGGTCATTGCCAACTGGACCGAGTCGCCCTGACGCGCCAGGCCCGGCCGCGCGGGCTTGCGGCATTCTGGCGTGGCCGTGACTGCTGCGCGAGGTGCGCTGGGGCCACGTTGCTCTGCAAGCTGAGCTGTGGGCACCAGTCGGGTCTGCCTACTCGGGTTTGAGGCGTCTCCAGATGGTATCGAGCAACAGGTAGAGCAGTGTGCCGATCACCGCGGTCATGGCAATGGCGATCCAGTCGGGGAGCTCGGAAAGTATCCGCGAAAGCACGTCGGCGGTAACGTGATAACCGTATCCAAGCGTCTGCCAGGCCATCTGCATGACGCGTGCATTGCCGATTTCGGCCGTGAGTGCAGCAAGGGAGAGTCCCGCGAGGATTGCGACAGTGAGAAAGGGGTTCTGGGCCAGCCATTGTGCCGGTGACCTTGCGCGGTGGCGCCTGGAACGCATCATGATTGCTGTCCTCCCACGGTGATGCCCGGGATTCTACCGTAACCCGGCAGCCTCGATGCCGGTCGGGTATCCTTCCACTGCCACGCCACTAGGAGATGTCTGCCGTGCCGATTCGAATCATTCTGCTGCTTGCCGTATTTCTGCCGGCGGTGCTGTTGTCTGCCGACGAAGAACCCTGGCCTGGAGACGTTCCGGAGCGGGCCGAGGGGGAGGGGCCGTTCGGGCGGTTGATCCTGCGCGGCCCCGTGGTCATCGACGGCACCGGCGCGCCGCCTTACGGCCCGGTTGACATCGTCATCGAGAACAACCGCATTGCCGAGGTTCGCACCGTGGCGATGGGAGGTGTCCTGGTCGACGACGAGCGCCGTCCACAGGCCGATGACGATACCCGGGAGGTCGACTTGTCCGGCATGCACGTGCTGCCGGGTTTCGTCGACCTCCACGGCCATGTCGGTGGGCGTGGCCAGGGTGTTTCGGCCGATTACGTGTTTCGGCTGTGGATGGCGCATGGCGTGACCACGGTTCGGGACCCGGGCAGTGGTGCCGGTGTCGACTGGATGGCCGAGCATCGTGACAAGAGTGCCGATAACGCCATCACCGCACCGCGCTTGCACCCTTATGTCACTTTCGGCAGCGGACACGACGGGCCCATCACCACGACGGAACAGGCGCGGGCGTGGGTGCGCGGCATTGCCGAGGCTGGGGCCGAAGGCATCAAGTTCTTCGGTGCCCGTCCCGACATACTCGAGGCGGCCATCGACGAGGCCGATGAGGTGAACATCGGCACCACCATGCACCTGGCACAGCTGCACGTGACGCGCACCGACATGCTCGACGCCGCTCGCATGGGGCTGGACAGCATGGAGCACTGGTACGGCCTGCCCGAATCCCTGTTCACGGATCGACGCATCCAGGACTATCCGCATGACTACAACTACAGCGACGAGCAGGACCGCTTTGCCGAGGCCGGCAAGCTGTGGCGTCAGGCGGCGGGCCTGGACAGTGAGCGCTGGCAGCAGGTGCGCGATGAACTGATCGAGATGGATTTCACCATCGTGCCTACCTTCAATATCTACCAGGCCAATCGCGATTTCATGCGCGAGCGCACGGCCGAGTGGCATCCGCTCTATACCAAGCCGGCCCTGTGGGATTTCTTCGAGCCTTCGCGCACGGCTCACGGCTCGTACTGGTTCGACTGGACCACCGGCATCGAGAATGACTGGAAGGGCAACTTCCGGCGCTGGATGGAGT
>SLIA01000245.1 GCA_007135935.1 Wenzhouxiangella sp. | reverse complement strand
ATCCGGGCAGACGAGGACCCGCCGCCTCGGATCGGCGGCGGGTCTTCGTGGAGTCGTACGATGCAGAGCAACCCTGATTTGCTGAACGATGCCTGGCAGCAGCTTCGTGCCGGTCGCATTGAGCTGGCCAGCGAGCGATGTCTGGCGGGACTGGCCGACTCCCCTCATGACAGCGAACTTCATTACGTCTTGGCGCTTTGCGACCTGCAGGCGGGGAAACATGATGATGCCCTGAAGCGGTTCGAGCGTGTTGCCAGGCAAGACAGTACTCATGCCGGGGCTCGTTTCGAATTGGGGCGCCTGCATGCCTCTCGGGGCGAGGGTGAGGCCGCATGCCGCTGGTTCGATCAATGCCTGACCATCATGCCGGATCATGCGCCGGCTCGTACCCTGCGTGCACGTCTGGACCTGCAATCCGGTCATGCTGCCGCTGCCATCGAAGGGCTCAGGACCGCGTTGCGGGCCGACCAGGACCATGTGCCTGCGATGATCACGTTAAGCAATGTGCTGCTGCAGCAAGGAGATCGGGACCAGGCGGTGCGATATGCCTCCCGAGCTGTGGAACTCCAGTCCGATAACGCGCTGGCTCAACTGAACATGGCCAGGGTCTTTATTGCCCGGGGAGAGTTGGCTTTTGCCGAGCAGTGTCTAGCCAACGCGGCCGAAAAGAATCCCGACAATCCGCTCGTTTACCTGACCCAGGCTGAGCTGTACCAACGATCCGAGCGCTTTGAGCAGGCTGTAGTTGCCCTGGACAAGGCTCGGCGATTGGGGGTGCAGGACCCGCAAGTGTTGCGCCAGTTGGCCGCGAACCTCGTACGGTTGTGGCGGCGTACCAAGGCGGCAGAATTGCTTGAATCTCTCCTCTCATCCACGCCTGATCGGGAGGCGCTGATCAATTTGGCCGAGATGTATGCGGAGCTGGGCGATGCTCGCGCTCTGGAGCGCCTGATTGTGCGTACACGCGAGCATTCCAGCGCCAGTGCACGCTGGGTCCGGGCCTTGTCTTTTGAGGCGGCAGGAGCGCATGAAGAGGCTCTGGCCCTGGCTAAGGAATTGCTGACGACTGCAGACGATGATTTGGCGCTTCGTGCACGCCTGTTGGCCGCACGGCTTGGCCTGGCTGTGGGCCAGCGTGATCAGGTCGCCGATGTTTTGGCGCCACTGGTGGGAAGCCCGAAACTGGAGCATGGGATTCACTGGACAATCGGCCGCATGCTGGATCGGTCCGGGCATCCCGACATGGCCATTCGTACACTGGAGGAGGTCGCGGCGCGCGAGGGGTTGGACGAGGATACGCGCGCCAAGACCAGAACCATGCTGATCGAGCTTCACGATCACGCCGGGCAATATCAGCGTGCTGCAGCGTTGTTCGACAGCGCCGCCTGGCGCCGTCCTTATCTGGGAGAGCCCGCCTACTATCGAGGCCGAGCCGGTAACAGTGAAACGGAGGATGTTTCGACCATTCGCGAGTTCGCCTGGCCGGCGGTCGAGCCGGAACGGGCGGGCGCGTTTCCGGTGTTCCTTACCGGCTGGCCGTTCAGCGGCCGTGATCTGGCCATCGCGGCACTATCGGTTTCCGTAAAGTTTCACATCCTGCCGCCCGATGACTGGTCACGACGCCGTGGGCATGTGCAACTGCCCCTGGATGCCCGTAATTTCGGTCCGATGGACGATGAGCGTTATCACTTGATGCGACGCCACTTTCTCCGGGGCAGTTCTCGCAGCAAACGTGCGCTTGAACCTACGTCAGTACAGTCGTTGGATCTGGCTCAGCTGGCCCGCGTATTTCCGGGTACGGTGGTAATCAATCCCGTAGCCGATGCACAGTATCTGGAGTTGCAGTCGCGGCTGGCCGGATACGCCGGCATCCCGGATATGCTGGCAAGCTGGCAGCGTGACCAGGACGTTCTGGCGCAGATTCGTTCCGTACTGCCGCTTCGGATCATCGATTGCCCGCTTGATGGCGTGTTGACCGATCCCGGGCCGGTGTTGCGGGAACTGAGCGACGCCCTGGACATCAGCTACGAGGACTCAATGCGTCGGGCGCTTGAGCAGGCCGCTGCTGCAGGTGGTTATCGCCCGCCGGAACACTGGAAGAACTACCAGCCGGCATGACAGGAGCTACGCGGTCGGACAGAAGCGCTCACTGGTCTCGATACTGGGCCAAGGGTGCGCTGACCTCCCTGCCACAGGATTTCAGCGGCAACTACGATGGCGAGATTGCCGCATTCTGGCACGAACAATTCGACAGGGTGCCTGACGGGGGGCACCTGGTCGACATTTGCACGGGCAATGGCGCGATTGCTCTGCTCGCTGCCGACCGGGCCCGGCAATTGGGCAGGGAGTGGCACATTATCGGACTGGACGCCGCGCGGCTGGATCCGTCGCAAATGGCAGCTCAGCATCGCGGGCATGGCTATCTCCTGGAACACATCGAATTGCTAGACGAACAGCCGTTCGAGGTGGTGTCCCTGAAGGCCGGTTCAGTGGATCTGCTGACCAGCCAGTACGGTATCGAATACTGCGATTGGCCTCGGGCAGCCAACCAGGCGGTGCGTCTGCTCAAGACCGGAGGGCACCTGGCGATGGTCAGCCATGCGGTCGATTCCGACCTGCTGGCAACCATGCGCAACGAGGCTCGCGAATACGAACGGATCGCCCGCTTGAAATTCGTGCCGGCTCTGACGGCCTGGATCGATGAACGTATCGATGCGCGCCGTTTTCATCAGGTGGTGCGGGATGTGCGTCGGGCAGTCGGGCGCGAATACCGCCATCGGCCCACGCCCTTGTATCGTTACGTGCTTCAGGTGGTGGAAACGCTGTGGCGCGCCGGTCAGGAACAGTACCCGCGTTATCGTCAGTCGCTTGTCGCGGTGCGCGATGAGCTGGTCTCCGGGCATGGGCGCCTGGCCGACATGCTGCGTGTCAACGAGGCGATGGCTGAAGACCCCGGCTGGACACGTCTCTTTGTCGATGCAGGTTTGATCGAAATCGATGGGGGCGAGTTGTTATACCAGCAACGTCATCGCGTTGGTCGGTTTAACGTATTCCGCAAGCCCTGAGCCTGCCTGATTTGGTGCCTTGCCTACCGCGACGCCCCCAGGCGCTACGTCAGGGGCGTTTTGCTCGGTCGCGAAACGCCCCAGCCATAGCACCTGGACGCGTCCAGCAACAAACCTGTCATGATTTGTCAAGGCTGAGCCTTGATCCCACCGCTCACTGCGCTATTCTGGGCAGTGTGTGATTCAGGACAGCGCGTTTGGCGTATGCCATGATTGGCCGAATTTGTTCACCACGTAACACCCTGTTGATTCTGGTGCTGGCTCTTGGCCTTCTGGCCCAGGCCCGGGCCGACGTTTCGTTGGGGCCGGTGTTTCGCCTCATCGGTGTTGCCGAAGGTTTGCCCGACAGCCAGGTCGAGGCAGTGATCCAGGATGCTCACGGCTTTGTCTGGATCGGCACCCAGGGTGGCCTGGTGCGTCACGAGGGTGACCGGCTCAACGTGCTCGGCGCCGATCCGGACAAGCCCGATCCCCTGCCCGGGCGCAATGTCATGACTCTGGCGCCGCACAGCGACGGCAGTGTATGGGCCGCGATTTCCGGGCAGGGCGTGGTCCAGATCGGTTCCGACCTGCAGCAGACACGTCATCTCAAGCCACTCACGCGCGGTGGAAGTCTGCCTGACAGCAATGTCTGGAGCATGGTTGAGGATTGTCAGGGGCGGATATGGATGGCCTTCATGCAAGGTGGGGTCGCCCATTTCGATCCGCGCACCGAGGCATTTCACCATTTTCCGCAGGACGAAGACAGCGGCCTCAATCCATCCGGATTCCAGGTCATCCTTCATCGTGATTCTCAGTGTCGAATCTGGCTGGCGCAAAGTGAGCAGCTCAATGTCATCGACCCCACCGGGCAACAGCGATTCCGCAAGGTGGTTGCAAAGGGCGATGGTCCCATCGTCTACCGGGTAGCCGAGCTGAACGACGAGATGTTCTACAGCGAGGGTCGTGCCCTGTATCGGCTCGGGCCGGTGGCCGAGGCGGCCGATGCCGAGCCCGAACGCGTGTTCGAGGCCGGCAACGTCATTACCGACCTCAACGTTGCTCCCGGTTCCAACGATATTCTGGTATCGAGTTACGACGGGCTCTACAGGCTGCCCGATGATGGTTCCGAAGCGATTCACGTGCAGTCCATTCCCGGCCTGGAAGACGGCCTGCCGGCTTCGAGCCTGCTGGGCACTCTGGTTGATCGGGAAGGCGGCACCTGGATCGGCATTCCGCGCCATGGCGTTGCCTACATGCCGCCCGGGCACGCAGCATTCCAGCGTTTCCATCCCCTGCCCGGGCGCGAGGAAGGGTTGGACCTGAACGTGGTGCTGGGCCTGACCGAGGTGCCGGGCAAGCACAAGCTCCTGCTGGGCGGGATGGCTTCGTCGCCCCTGCATATACTCGACCTGGTCGACGGCACGGCCCAATCGTTCGGCGAGTACCTCTCCGAGCCCGCGCTTGACGAGCTGGGAGGTCCGTTTACCGATCTGTACGTGGAAGATCAGCGCTATTTCATCAGTGCCTATCGCCATGTCACCATGGTTGATGGGGAAAGCGGAAGCCATCGTGAGTTGATCGGCCGTGAGCATATAGATGCCGGTACTTTCCTTTTCGCCCGCCCCGACGGTGAGCGTTATGTCTGGGCTGCCACCATCGATGCCGGCTTGTTTCGCGTCGACCTCGAAACCGGGGAAAGAGAGCAGTACTGGCCCGGTGGGGAGGACGTCTATCGCTGGCCGGAAACCCGTCCGTTCATGCTCCAGACCGGCCCGGACGGGCGCTGGTGGGTCGTGGCCGAAGGAGGTATTTACCGCCTGGGTGATGACGCCGCATTCGAACGTGTGGCCCAACCGTCCCGGCCACCGTTCCTGGCGGCTGCCTGGCACGAAAACGAGTTGTGGGCGGCCACCGAAACCCAACTCAAGAGCTGGAACTGGAATGACGGCCTGGAGGACCCTCGCGACTTCGATGTCGTTTCGAATCTTCCCCCCGGGCGGATTCAGGCGATACTCAGGCACGAGGGCGCCCAGTTGTGGCTGGTGCGTTCCAACGGTGTCGTTCGATTCAACCCGGACACCGGGCGGTTACGCAACTATTCGCGCGCCGATGGTCTGGCCGTTTCCGAGTTCTATCGGCGCGCTGCCACACGCATGTCCGATGGGCGCCTGGCCCTGGGCGGCACCCGCGGAGTCGTGCTGGTTGATCCGGACCGGGTCGGGGGCACGCTGGCCGAACCCCCCGTGCACGTGCGCGCGCTGACCGCAGGCAACACCGAATACACCTTGCCGCCGGGCGGTGATCGCCGGATCGAGCTGGATCATAGCGATAACAGTTTCTTTCTTGACTACACCGCACTGTCCTACCTGTCGTTCGAACAGAACCGCTACCGGGTTCGTCTCGATGGCTGGGACGAGGACTGGCTGGACCTGGTCGGCCAGACCCGTTTCCATTACGGCAACCTGCCGCCGGGGCAATACCGGTTTCACGTGCAGGCGGCAACCGCCGATGAGCAGTGGAACGAGCAGGGCGACACGCTCGACATCTGGATTCGACAACCGCCCTGGTTGAGCGCCTGGGCCCTCGCTGCCTATGTCATTCTGGGCCTGACCGGGGCCGGTGCCGGCTGGCGCAGCTTGGACAATGCCCGCCGTCGCCGGCTTGAGATGCGCGAGGCGCGTCAGAAACGCGCCCTGGCCGAGGAGCAGCGGCAGGTCGTCGAACAACTCAATCGCAACCTCGAGCCGCTGAAACTGGCCCGAACCATCGGCCGGGAAATGCTGGCCGTTACCGGCGGCCAGGCCGCCTGGGTCGGGTTCGAACATGAGCAGCTGCCGCGCGATCTCGTCGGGGTTGGCGATCATGCCCCGGCGCCCACGCGCGAGCAGTGGCGCACCCGGCTGCATCAGGCCGACGGCCGGCAGGCCATTGCCGTGATCCTCGAAGCCGAAGACGAACAAGTCGCCCGGGTGCTGATCGAGGCCGGCGAGTCGGAGTTCGAGTACAGCGACGGTGAGCGCCTCGACCTGCTGGTGGAAATGGCCAGTCAGGCATTGCACAACGCCCTGCTGCTCGAGCGCGTGCGGGCGCTGGCGATCCGGGCCGAGCAGGCCAGTTCGGCCAAGTCCGAGTTTCTTGCCACCATGAGCCACGAAATCCGCACCCCGTTGCATGGCGTGCTCGGCATGGTCGATCTGCTCTACGAGACCGAGGCCGACCCGGGTCAGCAGGATATTCTCAATACCCTGAGACATTCCGGCCTGCAGCTGCAGCGCATCATCGACGATGTGCTCGATATCTCGCGCATCGAGGCCGGAAGGATGAGCCTTTCCATCCAGCCTTTCGAACTGGTGGCCATGCTCGAGCAGGTGCTCGACCTGCACGCCCCCAATGCCGCCCGCAAGGGGCTGGACTTGCGCTTGCGCATCGACTCCAATCTGCCGCTGATGGCCGATGGCGATGCCGATCGCATTTCCCAGGTGCTCGGCAACCTGCTCAGCAACGCGGTCAAGTTCACCGAGCGCGGCGGTATCGAAATGGCCGCCGGCGTGACCGACTCGGGGGCGTTGCGCCTGGTCGTTGCCGATTCCGGTCCCGGCATAGACCTGCCCGATCGGGAACGGCTGTTCGAGCCGTTCACTCAGCTCGATGCCTCCATCACCCGCTCTCACAGCGGTTCGGGTCTGGGGCTGGCGATTTGCCGGCGGCTGGTCGATGCCATGGACGGCCGGCTGGAGTTGCTCGACAGCCGGCACTGCGGCAGTCGCTTCGCGGTGACCCTGCCGGTGCTCGGCCCGCAGCCCGCATCCGGACCGCCCCTGCCGACAACGCGTCTGCTCGAAGGGGTGTCCGTGGCTGCACTGGTCGACTCGTCGACTTATCGAGTTCTTTATCGGCTGTGCCGGCGCTGGCGCGTGGAGTTGCTCGATACCCGGCGGCAAACGCCCCGTGCCAGTTCGGTGCTGCTGGTCGATCCGCGCTGCCCGGCGGTTGTCTCGACCCTGGAGTCATGGGTCGCTTATTCCCGGCATTTGGCCTGGATGCAGTCGCCCTACGGCCGCAGCGGGCCGGGAGAAGCGATGATGCCAGACAATGCCCATTTCCTGCGCTGGCCGCTGGTGGAGAGTCGCATGATCGGCTTGTTGCTGGACCTGGCGGTCGCCGAACGCCAGCGGTGACCGCGTCCGCCATTGCGGGTACACTTGCAAATTGAATTTCCAAGGGAGCGCTAACTGATGGAATGGATTCTGCTAGGCCTCATCGTGGCCGCGGTTGCCTTCGGCATCGTGCTGTACAACCGCCTGGTTGCGGGCCGCAATCGCTACAAGAATGCCTTTGCCCAGATCGATGTGCAGCTCAACCGGCGCCATGATCTGATTCCCAACCTGGTCGAGGTCGCCAAGCGCTACATGAGCCACGAACGCGAAACGCTCGAAGCGGTGATCCAGGCCCGCAACGGCGCTCAACAGCAGCTCAAGCAGGCCGCGGCCGATCCCACCGACCCGGATGCCATGCGCAAGCTCTCCGACGCCGAGCAGGGACTGTCCGGCGCCCTGGGCCGCCTGTTCGCCCTGTCGGAGAATTATCCCGACCTCAAGGCCAACCAGAACATGATGCAGCTGTCCGAGGAGCTGACCAGCACCGAGAACAAGGTGGCCTTCGCGCGCCAGGCCTTCAACGACGCGGTGATGAACTACAACATCCTGCGCGAAAGCTTCCCGAGCAACGTCGTCGCCAACATGTTCAGCTTCAAGCCGGCCGAACTGCTCGAGATCGATGCGCCGGAGAAGCGTGAAGCCGTTCAGGTCGACTTTGGTTGAGAATACGGAAGCGGGAAACAGGGATCATGGAGTTGCCAGACAGAGAGCCGACGGTGATGGACGTGTACCCGTGTTATCGTGGTTTTGAGTCTCCCGCTTCCGTCGTCCCTCTTCCCTCTCCCCGCGCGAAGCGCTCATGAACTTCTTCGAGCACCAGGACCGGGCCCGGCGCCAGTCGGGTCTGCTGGTCTTTCTGTTCGCCCTGGCCGTGCTGGGCATCATCCTGGCGGCCAATATCGCGGTGTTGCTCTCGGTCGGGCCTGACCCCGAGCTGCTGATCGGTGTGACGGTATTGACGGCGGGCACCATCGGTATCGCCAGCATGGTGCGCACCATGCAACTGCGTGGGGGCGGCGGCCAGGTCGCCCGCCAGCTTGGCGGAACCCTGGTCGACCACGACACCACCGATCCGCTGCGGCGACGACTGCGCAACGTGGTCGAGGAAATGGCCATCGCCTCCGGCGTGCCGGTCCCCGAAATCTACGTGCTCGAACACGAGCAGGGCATCAATGCCTTCGCCGCCGGCTACTCCACCGCCGATGCCGCCGTGGCGGTGACGCGCGGTGCGCTCGAGCATCTGAACCGCGACGAACTGCAGGGCGTGATCGCCCACGAGTTCAGCCATATCCTCAACGGCGACATGCGGCTCAATATCCGTCTGATCGGATTTCTGTTCGGCATCCTGGTCATCGCCATACTCGGGCGGCGGCTGCTGTTTTCGGCGCGCTTCGCGCGTGACAGCCGTGGTGCCGCGCCCGCGGTGATGATCGGCCTGGCCATACTCATCATCGGCTACATCGGCCTGTTCTTCGGGCGCTGGATTCGCGCCGCCGTGTCGCGCCAGCGCGAATACCTGGCCGATGCCTCGGCCGTGCAGTTCACCCGCCAGCCCGACGGCATTGGCGGTGCGCTCAAGAAGATCAAGGCACTGTATGCCGGGTCGTTTCTGACCGCCGACGCCGACGAGGTCGGACACATGATGTTCGGGCAGGCGATGGGTTATCAGATGTTCGCGACCCATCCGCCGCTGGAAGATCGCATTCGCGCCATCGACCCCTTCTTCGACCCGGCCGATATCAAGCGGATTGCCGAGCAAATGGACCGGCATGCCCAGTCACGCAAGGCCGAAGCCGAGGAAACCGAGCGCGAAAGCGAAGCCCGGGAGCGCGGTCCCGGTGGCCTGCCGCTGGATGCCGACAACCTGGCCGAGAAGATCGGCCAGCCGGGGCTGAACCAGGTCTTCATGGCCGCCGCCCTGGTCGCCGCGATCCCCAAGCAGCTCGAGCGCGCCGCTCACTCGGACGAATGGGCCCAGGAAGTGATTTGCTACCTGCTGTTGTCCGACGACGACGAGGTGCGCGAGAATCAGCTTTTGAGCGTTGCCCAGGCGCTGGGCAGCGAGAGCGAACAGCAGGTGCGTGCCTTGCGCCAGAGTGTGCCCGAGTTGCCCGCAGAGCAACGCCTGCCGCTGCTCGAGATCGCCTTTCCCTCGCTCCGGCGCCGCCCCGAGCGCGAACTGCTCGAGTTGATGCGCCTGATCGAGACGCTGGTCGAGGCCGATGGCCGCATCGACGTGTTCGAATACACCCTGGCCCGCCTGGCCAACCGCCAGATTCTCGATGCCCTGCATCCCGAACGGGTGCGCGGCGGCGGCAGCAAGAAGCTGGCCTCTCTGTCCGGCGAGGTGATTGATCTGCTCGCCATAGTCGCCTGGCACGGCCACCCCGACCAGCCCGAAGAAGTCGAGGCCGCACTGGCCGTGGCACTGGACAGGGCCGGCCTGGATCGTCCCGAAGCGCTACCCGGCCTGAAGGACTGGCCCTCTCGCCTGGATTCGGCGCTGGAAAAGCTCGACCGGCTCAAGCCGGGAGAAAAGGAAAAGCTCGTGAATGCCATGGCCTGTTGCGTGCTGCACGACGGCCAGGTCATCCCCGAAGAGATGGACCTGATGCGGGTGGTCTGCGGCCTGCTGCACGTGCCCATCCCGCTTTTGGAGAGCCGGGAGGAATCCTGAGCGACCGGTTCAGGCGGCGGTCTCGGCCTTGTTGGATTTTGAGCGAGGCAGATCCCCGCCCAGGATCAGATCGGCGGCCTTTTCGGCAATCATGATGGTGGGGGCGTTGGTATTGCCGCCGACCAGCGTCGGCATGACCGAAGCGTCGACCACTCGCAGACCCTCGATACCGCGCACCCGCAACTGCGGGTCGACCACCGAGTGCGGATCGGAGCCCATGCGGCAGGTGCCGACCGGATGATAGATGGTCTCGGCCTTGGTGCGGATGAACTCGATCATGCCCTCGCGACTGTCGACCTCGTTGCCGGGCAGGATTTCATGGGCCCGGAAGGGGCGGAAAGCCGGTTGTGTGAGCACCTCGCGCGACAGGCGCACGCATTCGAGCATCATCTCCAGGTCTTCCGGCTCGCTGAGGTAGTTGGCGATGATGGCCGGAGGTTGGCGTGGGTCATTGCCGTGCAGGCCGATCCGGCCCCGGCTTTCCGGGCGCAGGGGGCAGGCATGCAGGGTGTAGCCGTCGCCGGGCAGGCGGTTGCGGCCGTGGTCGTCGAGCAGCGCCGGAACAAAGTGCATCTGGATGTCGGGCCGGTCGTCGCGGCTGCGACCACTGACCAGAAAGCCACCGGCCTCGGCGATATTGGACGTGCCCTCGCCCTGGTGGTGGAAGAAGTAACGCAGTCCGACCATCAATTCATTCATTTGATCGTAAGTGACCGGCTGCGAGCAGCGCGTCAGCGTGCAGATGTCGAGATGGTCCTGCAGATTGCGACCGACCTGGGGCAGCTCCTGGATCACCGGAATGTCGGCCCCTTCCAGCACATCGGCCGGGCCGATGCCCGAGAGCATGAGCAGTTGCGGCGAGTTGATCGCGCCTGCCGACAACAGCACCTCGCGGCGCGCCCGGGCGGTGCGGGTCACCCCGCGCCGGCGAAAGCGCACGCCGCTGACCTTCGGGCCGGCTTCCAGCTCCAGGCCCAGGGTGAGCGCCCCGGTCACGATGGTCAGGTTGGGGCGCTGACGTGCCGGCCTGAGAAAGGCGGCCGCCGCGCTGCAGCGCCGGCCGTCGCGCTGGGTGACCTGGTAGAGTCCGAAGCCGCGCTGGGCCGGTCCGTTGAAATCGCGATTGCGGGCAAACCCGGCCTGCTCGGCGGCCTGGATGAAGACATCGCTCAAGGGATTGACGTGGCTGAGATCCTGCACGCTCAGCGGCCCGCCGACGCCATGCAGTTTTGAAGGCCCGCGACCCTGGTCCTCGGAGCGTTTGAAATACGGCAGCACCTCGTTCCACGACCAGCCTTCGGCCCCGGCCTGCGCCCAGTCGTCGTAGTCGCTGCGATGGCCGCGCGAGTAGCACATGGCATTGATCGAACTCGAGCCGCCCAGCACGCGCCCGCGTGGCCAGTAAAGTCGTCGGTTGTTCAGCCCCGGTTCCGGCTCGGTCGAATAGTTCCAGTTCAGCGACTTGAAGTTGACCAGCTTGGCCAGTCCGGCCGGCATGTGAATGAACGGGTTCCAGTCGCGCGGCCCGGCCTCGAGCAACAGCACTTCCACCGCCGGGTCGGCACTCAGGCGATTGGCCAGCACGCAGCCGGCCGAACCGGCGCCGACGATGATGTAGTCGAAAGCTTTGCGCATGGACTGGTCCGGGTTTAGGGCGCTTCCAATGATAGGCGAGGGGATTAGAGTGGGGGGTCTAAAGAGGAATAGGTAAAAGGTGAAAGGTAAAAGGTGAAAGGTTAAAAGAGGGATGGCTTGGTGCGGGTTTTCTGAATTTGCTGGCCAACGGCGCGGCCT
>SLIA01000001.1 GCA_007135935.1 Wenzhouxiangella sp. | reverse complement strand
TCGGGGGCGTACTGGCTTCGACGTGGATCGGACGTACCCTGGGGCATGCCGAGCAGACAGCATCACTCGTAAAACCCTGCTGTAAACTGTTAGTTGCCAACGACGACAACTACGCACTGGCCGCCTAAAAACCGGCCTGCTCCCGACCGGTTGAGCCTGCGCTTCCGACTCGGGATCATCTAGCAGGATCGCGTCGTGTCGCGTTTCAGGGCATGGCGTTAAATCACACTGGAACTGGTCGTTGCATGTGCCCTGCCCCTCGGGCGGTGTGACGACGAGAAACAATCGAGCGGGCTAAGCATGTAGAACCAGGATCAGATGGTTTACGGACGCGGGTTCGACTCCCGCCGCCTCCACCAGGATCCCCGAGAAGGAAACCGGCCTTGAGTGCCGGTTTTTTTCGTTATGGCACCACGAGGGCGGAAGTCGAACCCGCTCCATTGTTCCCGGAGCTTGCGCTCCGCGGTCGCTTTGACAAGCGACATTGGCGTTGCTGCGCAACACTTGATTTGCGTGTACACCGACACGCAACGCCCCGCCGCCTCCACCAGGATCCCCGAGAAGGAAACCGGCCTTGAGTGCCGGTTTTTTTCGTTATGGCAGCGCTATACTCACGCTATGAGAATTCTGACTTCGGTACTGATATTCTGCTTGCTTCTTCTACCCCTTGGCGGCAAGGCCGGCACACTGCTGCTGGCACCGGGCTTGACCGGCGAGGGAGGCGCCACGGCCAACGTCGGAGTGGGTCTCGACTGGAACCGGCGATGGTTCGAGAGCGACACCGGCCATCTCGGCGGTTACTGGCATGCCGGCTATACCTGGTGGGAAGGCGGCCGGGCGGGCGATGCGGCGCACATGGTCTCGATTTCGCCAGTACTGGTCTACGCGTTCAACGCCGACAACTGGCGACCATTCATCGAGCTCGGCGTTGGTGCAGCCCTGTTCTCGCGCCAGCGAGTCGGCGACAAGAACCTGGGTTCGTCGGCGCACTTCGAGGATCGCCTCGGGGCCGGGTTGTTCATCGGCGAGCGCGACCGGCTGATGCTGCGGGTCATTCACTATTCCAACGCCGGTCTGTCCCGACCCAACCCGGGCATCGAATCGTATTCCCTGGTCTGGGCCCGCTCGTTCTGACTTCCCGATCGTGGAGTGTCCGGTTTGCCGTAAGACATCGACCGAGCAGTGGATCACGGTGGACTCTCGCTGCTATTGGCGCTGCGCCGGGTGCCAGGCCCGATTTCTCGATCGCGATCAGCTACCTGACCGTGAAACCGAGCGCCGGGAGTACGACCAGCACCAGAACCAACCCGACGATCCCGGTTACCGCCGGTTTCTGAATCAACTCGTCGCACCCTTGCTGCGACGCATCGAACCGGCGTCACGGGGGCTGGACTATGGCTGCGGCCCCGGGCCGGCACTGGCGCGCATGATGGAAGAAGCCGGTCACACCATGTCCGTGTTCGATCCGATCTACGCCCCGAACCCGAACGTCCTGCATGGGCACTATGACTTCATCACCTGCACCGAGGTGGTCGAACATTTCCATGACCCGGCCACTGAGTTCGAGCGCCTGGACGCCCTGCTCCGGCCCGGCGGCTGGCTGGGCATCATGACCCGATTCCAGACCGACGATGACCGATTCGCCAACTGGCACTATCGCCGCGACCCCACGCACGTGGTGTTCTACCGGCCCGAGACCTTCGAGTGGCTGGGCCGGCGGTTTGGCTGGGAGGTGAGTTGTGTGCCGCCGCAGGTGGTTATTGTTGCGAAAGGCACAACGGGTAAACGGGTAAACGGGTGACCGGGTGAGGCGTAAAGTCTGAGGTCCATGGTCGGTGCCCTTGGGCTGACTTCCGACTTCCGGCACCCCAACCACGTCGCCCCGGACTCGATCCGGGGCCACGCACCGTGCGCCGGCACGGCATGGATCAAGACCCGCAGGCCGTGCAGACTGGCGGCTTGCAAGGTCCCGGCTCGGTGGCCGGGGCGACAGCCTCGTCTTCCGACTACCGCTCCCGGTCCTCCTGCTCCTCGGGCGGCTCCTCGCCCAGGTGGTCGTGTTGCTCGAGCAGGCGTTCCAGCCGCTGGCGGGTGACGGCTTCGTGAAGTTCGATCTGGCGGTGCTCGTTCTGCAGTGATCGCAGCAGCGAGATCGCCATGAATACCATCAGCAGCATGAAGGGAAAGGCCGCCAGAATGGAGATGGTCTGCAGGGCGACCAGGCCGCCGCTCAAGAGCAGGACGGCGGCGACCAGCACCTGCACCACACCCCAGCTCAACCTGGCCCAGCGTGCCGGCTCCAGCACCCCTTGCGTGGTGAACATGCCGAGCACGAAGGTGGCGGAGTTCGCCGAGGTCACCACGAACAGGCTGATCAGGACCAGCACCAGCAGGCTGACCACCGCGGTGAATGGGAGCTGCTCCAGGGTGACGAACAGGCCGGCACTCATTTCATTCGAAACGGCCTCGCCGATCGCCACGCCTTCGAACAGCTCGTGATACAGCGCCGTCCCGCCAAAGGTGGCAAACCAGACAATGCTCAGCAGCACCGGCATGCCGATCACTCCGAGCACGAATTCGCGGATGGTGCGCCCGCGCGAAATACGGGCTATGAAGCTGCCCACGAACGGTGCCCAGGACAGTCCCCAGGCCCAGTAGAAAAGCGTCCAGCGCTCGACCCAGTCGTCCTCGGTATACGGCGCCATCATCAGCCCCATGCCGATGACATTGCCAATGTAGTCGCCGATGGCGTTGGTCATGACCGCCGTGATGAAGTCGGTGGGGCCAAAAAAGAACACGAACAGCAACACGCCACCGGCCAGCAGCATATTGGCATCGGAAACGTATCGAATGCCGCTTTCCAGCGGCGCCAGCGAACACAGCAGGAAGACAATGGTAATGCCGCCGAGGATGGCCAGCTGCTGCTCGACGCCGAAACCGATGCCGGCGACCGAACCGAGGCCACTGTTGATCTGGATGACGCCCAGGCCCATGGTCGTCGCCACGCCGAAAATGGTCGACACCACGGCCAGGACATTGATGCCCTTGCCGATCGGCCCATCGACACGATCACCAAGAGTGTAGCGGAATGCCTCGCTGATCAGGCCGGGCCGTTGCTGGCGAAAACGCACGTAGGCAATCGCCAGGCCAACCACGGCAAAGTTGGCCCATTGGTGAAACCCCCAGTGGAACAGCGAATAGTGCATGGCCTGGCGGGCCGCCTGGGGCGAACCCGCCTCGGCATCGCCGAACGGCGGCGCCATGAAATGGCTCATGGGTTCGGCAATGGCCCAGAACACCAGTCCCACGCCCATGCCGGCCGAAAAGATCATGCCCAGCCAGGCCGGATAGGAAAACTCCGGCGCCTCGCCATCGGCGCCCAGGCGAATGCGGCCGAAACTGCTGATCGCGACCGCGACACAAAAAATCAGAAAACCCGTGGTGGCAAACAGGTAGAGCCAGCCGAAGTGACGGGTGGTGAACCCGAGCGCCTGATCGGCAATCAGCGCCAGTTCGTCGGGTCGGGCCGCGCCATAGGCCACGAACAGCCCGAGCAGCGCCAGCGAAATGAAAAACACCCAGCCCGGGCGGTTGCGCCGGGCCGGTTCCACTGCATCACTCACGGGCTGATCATCCGACCTCGACGATCTGCATCACCAACGGGGGCGATCTCAATTATCCTCGCCATCGCGTGCGCCGATGTGCTTGAGGCGCACCTCGTGGTCACCGACCCGCGGCATGCGCTCGCGCACCGCCTCCTTGTCGACCAGCTTGTCGGCCCCGTCGCTGAGATGGTCGAAGACCGCCTTGTAGCTGTCGGTCAGCTGGTTGATCAGCTCGGCGGTCTGCACGAAATACTCGTTGACCTCTTCGCGAAAGCGCTCGTTCTCCTTCTTGAGCTCGGCAACGGAACCGTCTCCTCCACCGTGCCGCCGCAACCAGACCCAGGCGCCAGTACCCCCCAGCAGCAACCCGATGATCAAGGCAATGATGCCCGTCCAGATGATATCCATGCGTAATGCTCTCGCTGTGCCGTGCCAGTGGATATCTTAGCAGTCGAAACCGACCGGCGAGATGAA
This sequence comes from Wenzhouxiangella sp., assembly GCA_007135935.1. Lineage (GTDB taxonomy): Bacteria > Pseudomonadota > Gammaproteobacteria > Xanthomonadales > Wenzhouxiangellaceae > Wenzhouxiangella. The sequence goes on along the minus strand of SLIA01000001.1, from coordinate 7,631 downwards.
AATGCCGGGGGCGGGAGCCGGTGAATGGGTGAATGGGCAGGCGGGAGGCGGGAGACGAAAGACAGGGTTGCGAAGCGACAAAACGACAAAACGACCAAACGACAACTACCGAACCAGCCAACCACCCAGCAAACGAACCAACGAATAAACGAATAAACGCCCCCCCTACTTCCACTTCAACTCATACAGATCCAGCCGGCGGTCCTTTAGGTTGCGGACCGAGCCGTGGGAGCGAATCTCGCGCAGGTTGTCGAGGTCGAGGTCGGCGATCAGCATGGTTTCGGTGTTGGGGGTGGCCTCGTGGGCGATCGCGTCGTGGGGGAAGGCGAAGTCCGACGGGGTGAACACGGCGGCCTGCGAATACTGCATGTCCATGTTCTCGACTCGCGGCAGGTTACCCACCGAGCCGGTGATGACCACGTAGCATTCGTTCTCGATGGCGCGCGCCTGGGCACAGCGACGCACACGCAGGTAGGCATTCTTGGTGTCCACCCAGTAGGGCACGAACAGAATATTCATGCCCTCCTCGGCCAGCAGCCGGGGCAACTCGGGGAACTCCACGTCGTAACAGATCAGGATGCCGATCTTGCCGAAGTCGGTTTCGAAGATCTTGACCTTGTCGCCGCCCTTCAGCCCCCAGTAGCTGACCTCGTCGGGGGTGACATGAACCTTGTACTGGCGATCCCAGGTGCCATCCCGACGCAGCAGGTAGCAGACGTTGCGCAAGCGCTCGCCATCGTATTCGGGCATGGATCCGGCGATGATATTGATGTTGTACGACACCGCGAGCTGCTGCATGCGGTCGCGAATGGCATCGGTGTAGCCGGCCAGCTGGCGCACGGCTTCGGCCGGCCCCTCGTCGTTGTAGCTGGCCATCAGCGGGCCATTGAAGAACTCGGGGAACAGCACCACGTCGGCCTGGTAGCCGGAGACGGCATCGACGAAGTACTCGATCTGGGTATAGAGGTCTTCGAGCGACCGGGTCGGGCGCATCTGCCACTGCACTGCCCCGACGCGGACATCGGACGGTCGCCCGCCGATCATGCCCGGACTGTCCTCCTCGAAGTGGATGTTGATCCATTCAAGCAGCGTGGCGTAGCCGGCCGACTGTTCGTCGTCTGGCAGGTAGCCGCGCACGATGCGCCGCACCTGGAAATCATTGGCCAACTGGAAAGTCAGGATGGGGTCGACCAGCTCGCTGGCCTTGACCCGGGAAACATACTGCGCCGCGGTCATTTCATCGGCGTACTTGTGGTAGCCGGGAATGCGCCCGCCCACGACGATGCCACGGAGATTGAGGTTTTCACACAATTCCTTGCGCGCGTCGTACAGACGACGCCCAAGACGCAGCGCGCGGTAGTCGGGGTGGACGAAAACATCGACGCCGTAAAGCACGTCGCCCTTGGGGTCGTGGGTAGTGAGATAGCCGTTGCCGACGATATCCCAGTACTTGTGATCCTGGCCCCAGCGGCTGTACTTGACCATCAACGAAATGGCCGCGGCCACCACCTTGCCATTGTCCTCGATGCAGATCTGTCCCTCGGGGAAGCGGGCGACCTGCGACTCGAACTGTTCACGCGTCCAGGCGCCGTCGAGACCGGGATAGACCGCCTCCATGATCTCGGCGACATCGTCGTAATCCTCCGGCCGCGACTGGCGCAGGATCAGGCGATGCGATTCGGTATTGCCATCGGACTGGGTCATTTCCGTATCCCGTTGAGATTCTATGGAGGATCAACATTTAACACGAAGGGCACGAAGATAAAGGTTCTGAATCACCTTCGTGTCAATCTTCGTGCCCTTCGTGTGATCAGCTTTCATTCGGCGAAAACAAGTTCTCCACCGACCACGGTCTTCAGTACTTCGATCCCGGACAGCTCAGAGGAGTCGATCTCATGGGGATCGGCATTGATCACGATGAAGTCGGCGTACTTGCCGACCTCGAGACTGCCAGTGTCGGCTTCGGCAAAGCCGGCATACGCGGCATCGATGGTAAAGCCGCGCAAGGCCTCGTCCACGCTCAAACGCTGGTCCGGCAGCCAGCCGCCCTCGGGATTGCCATCCTGGTCCTGGCGGGTAACGGCGGCATGGATGCCGAGCCAGGGATTGACCGGCTCGACCGGAAAGTCCGAGCCCAGTGCCAGGTGGACACCAGCGTCGACAATTCGCTGCCAGGCATAGGCGCCATCGAGCCGATCGCTGCCGACACGGTCTTGTGCCCAGCGCATGTCGGAGGTGGCATGAATGGGCTGCATGCTGGCGATGATGTCGTGTTCGGCCATGCGCGGAATATCGTCCACGGCAATGATCTGCACGTGCTCGATGCGATGCCGCCCCGGGTTGTCCGGATGCTCGGAACCGACCGCGGCCAGGGCATCGATGACCTGGCGATTGGCCGCGTCACCGATGGCGTGGATTCCGAGCTGCAAACCGCAGCCCATGACGTGATCGACCAGCCCGCGCAATTCTTCGTCGGAATGGAACAGCAGGCCACGATTGCCCGGATCGTCGCTGTAATCGGCCAGCATGGCCGCACCGCGACTGCCCAGGGCGCCATCGGTGTAGAGTTTCACGGCGCGAGCGTTGAGGCGGCCGCCGTTGTGGGGGCCGTTGTCGCACAACCAGGCCAGCATCTCGGCATCGCCATCGGCCAGGGCGTGGATACGTACACTCAGCTCCCCGGCTTGATCTCGCTGGCGCAACTGTCTGAAGTCGGCCAGCGAAGTGCCGGCATCATGCACCCCGGTCAGACCGTGGCGGGCGATTTCGGCCAGCGCCAGGTCCAGGGCCAGCTCGCGCTCCTCGCCGGAGGGCTCGGGCATGGCATCGGCGACAAACGGCATGGCCGTGTCAATCAGAATCCCCGTGGGTTTTTCATCGTCATCGCGGTGAATGCTGCCGCCCTGCGGCTGCCAATCCCCGGACAGGTCTTCGGTAGCGTGTCCCATTGCTGCTGAATTCACCCAGGCGGCATGCCCGTCAATACGCACCAGGTAGACAGGCCGGTCGGGGAAGGCCTCGTCCAGATCGACCGCAGAGGGAAACTCGCGACTTTCCCAGCGGGTCTGGTCCCAGCCCCGGCCGGTCAGCCAGGCCTCCTCGGGCAGGTCTTCGGCGTGGGCCTTTAGCCGCTCGATCACCTCGTCGACACTGCCGGCGCCAACCAGATCGGCCTGTAACCGGGCCAGACCCAGGCCCATGACATGGCCATGCGCATCGATCAGCCCGGGCAGGACGGTGTGTCCACCAAGATCCTTCGGTTCGATGTCGGGGTGGGCATCAGTCATCCCGGGCGCATCGCCCAGGTAAACGATGCGACCGCGCTCGTCCCAGGCCATGGCTTCGACACCGGTTCGTTCGTCGTCGAGGGTATGAATCCGGGCGTTGACGATGCCACCGCTGGCCGCGAACCCGCTGGAGGCGATCAGACAACCGGTGGCAAAAAGAAACAGAACCGCTGTTCGTCCCATGAAACCTTCCGAGTTCGTGTGAGTGATTCAGTTTCCATGGCTGTCACCAATCCGTCAAGAGACGGACATGCCGCTGCAATGCAGCTCCCCTACCGTGATTCCAGCCAAACAAGGAACCGCTCATGCCAGCAAAAGCGCCGCTCCCGTACAAGCGTCATGTTCGCACCGTCTGGATCTCCGATATCCACCTCGGCTTTCCCGGTTGCAGTGCCGAATACCTGCTCGAGTTCATTCGCGAGATGCGTTGCGACACCCTCTACCTGGTGGGCGACATCGTCGATTTCTGGTACCTCAGGAAAAAGCGCTACTGGCCGCAGAGCCACAGCAACGTGGTGCGATCGCTGCTGGGCAAGGCCAAGCATGACACCCGGGTGGTGTTCGTGCCCGGCAACCATGACGAGGTCATGCGCCAGTATTGCGGCATGACCGTCGGCAACATCGAGATCATCAACGAGGTAATTCATGAAACCGCCGACGGCCGGCGCTTCCTGATCATGCACGGCGACCAGTTCGACGCCGCTGTCGTCAGCTCCCCCCTGCTCGGCCTGATCGGCTCCAAGCTCTACGACAACCTGCTTCGCCTCAACCGCCTGGTCAACTGGGTGCGCAGCAAAATGGGCAAGGACTACTGGTCACTGGCCGCCTTTCTCAAGCACCGGGTCAAGAACGCGGTCAAGTTCATCTCCAACTTCGAGGAAGCCGTGGCCCGCGAAGCGCGCGCCAACAAGGTGGACGGGCTGATCTGCGGGCATATCCACCGTCCGGAGATTGCCGTCGACGAGGGCGTGATCTATCTCAACTGCGGCGACTGGGTCGAGAGCTGCACCGCGCTGATCGAGAACCACGACGGCAGCATCGACCTGGTGCGGGCCAGCGATGTGCAGGAGATCATCAAGACCCTGCCGGCCACTCACCCTGCTCACGAGCCCGAGGTGCGCGCTGCATGAAGATCCTGCTGGTCACCGACGCCTGGGCGCCACTGGTCAACGGCGTGGTGCGAACCCTCGAGAAGACCCGCGAGACACTCATCGAGCTTGGCCACGAGGTCGAGGTGCTGTCACCCGCCGGTGCCACCGTGCCCTGCCCCGGCTACGCCGAGATTCGACTGACCCTTCGTCCTGCCCGGGCCGTTCGGGCCGTTTTCGAGCGCGGGCCATTTGATGCCATCCACATTGCCACCGAAGGCCCCATCGGTCTGGCGGCCCGCCGCTGGTGCCTGCGCCACGGACTGGAATTCACCACTTCGTATCACACGCGCTTTCCCGAGTACCTGCGCATGCGTGCGCCCGTGCCGCTCAAGCTCAGCTATGCCTACCTGCGCTGGTTTCACGGTGCCGCGGCCCGAACCCTGGTGCGCACCGAAACACAGATCAATCTCCTCGCCGAGCGCGGATTCACCAACCTGGCCGTGTGGCCGGGCGGCGTGGATACCACGCTGTTTCGTCCGCGCGAACGCGAGGCATTCGACCTGCCCCGCCCGATCAGCCTGTACATGGGCCGGGTGTCGCTGGAAAAGAACATCGAGAGCTATCTCGACCTCGATCTGCCTGGTTCGAAGGTCGTCATTGGCAGCGGGCCGGCCCTGGATCGACTGAAACAGCGCTATCCGGAGGTCCATTTCCTGGGCTATCGTCACGGCGAGGAACTGGCTGCCCTGCTGTCTTCGGCCGACGTGTTCGTCTTTCCCAGTCGCACCGATACCCTGGGGCTGGTCATCCTTGAAGCCATGGCCTGCGGCGTGCCGGTAGCCGCCTACCCGGTACCCGGCCCGCAGGATCTGATCACCGATGGCGGCAATGGCGCCCTGGACGAAGACCTGCATCAGGCCGTGTTTCGTGCGCTGTCGATCGACGGCGCGACCTGCATTGAATTTGCCAGCCGCTTTTCGTGGACACGGTCGACACAGCGCTTTGTCTCGCTGCTCGAACGGCTGGAACCCGACGAACCCGAACCCAGCGATCCCGCCGGGCCACCCGGCGACCGGTATAATCCGGTGCCATGTCAGTCCACGCCCCCGGTCCCGAAACCCACGTCTATCGCCCTGTCGAACTGAATCGCGAGGTTCGGCTGCATATCGAGGCCGGCTTCCCGCGCCTTTGGCTGGCCGGCGAGATCTCGAATCTCGCCAGACCGCCTTCCGGACACCTGTACTTCACCGTCAAGGACGCTCGCTCGCAGATCCGCTGCGCCCTGTTTCGCGGCAATGCCGCCGGCATGGGGTTTCGGCCCGAAAATGGCATGGAAGTGCTCGTGCGCGGACGTCTCAGTCTCTACGAGGCCCGTGGCGACTACCAGCTCATCGCCGACGCCATGCTCGAAGGCGGTGCCGGGGCACTCAGCCAGGCCTTCGAGGCGCTGAAAAAGAAGCTTGAGTCGGAAGGCCTGTTCGACGAAGCCCACAAGAAACCACTGCCCGGATGGCCGCGACGCATCAGCGTGGTGACCTCGCCCTCCGGCGCGGCCGTGCGCGATATTCTCCAGACCCTCGAACAGCGCTGGCCGGGAGCGGCAGTGAGAATCTATCCCAGCCAGGTCCAGGGCGAAGCCGCGCCGGCGGAACTCATTCGGGCACTGACCGCCGCCGATCGCCACGGATACGGCGACGTCATTATTCTTGCCCGTGGTGGCGGCTCACTGGAAGACCTCTGGGCCTTCAACGACGAACAGCTGGCTCGCACCATTCATGCGCTCAAGACTCCCGTGGTAAGCGGCGTCGGTCACGAGACCGATTTCACCATTGCCGATTTTGTCGCCGATGTGCGCGCCCCCACCCCAACGGCGGCCGCGGTGGCCGCCACCCCGGATGGCCCGGCGCTGAGAAGACAGCTCGGCCGGCTCGACCAGCAATTGTCCAGGGCGATGGACCAGGACCTGCAGCGTCGCATGCAGGCGCTGGACTTTGCCGAACGCCGACTGGCGCGTCAGCATCCGGAACACCGACTCGAGGAACTGGCCCGCCGCAACCACGAACTGGCGCGGCGGGCCGGGATCGCCGTTCGCCGCCAGGTCGAGGCACGCGAACGCCTTTTAAGCGGTTGCATGGCAAGGCTTTCAGTCTGTCATCCGCGACGCCAGATCGAGCGCGCCGCGCACGAGGCGGCAAGCCTGCGGGTTCGCCTGCAGCGTGCCATGAACGCGCAGGTCGGAACGGCCGGTCAGCGGCTGGGAGGTACCGTGCGTGCACTCAATGCGGTCAGTCCACTGGCCGTACTGGAGCGCGGCTATGCCGTCGTTCGCGATCCGCAAGGGCATGCCCTGACACAAGCAGATGAACTCAAAAAAGGAAGCCCCATCAACATTTTGATGGATCAGTTTGAAGTGGATGCTGAAGTCGTATCCGATCCTCGCGAGAGTCGCCTGAAATGAGTCGCACCCTGACCGGAGAAGTCACGCACGAAACCGAGGTCAAGCGCAGCCGCTTCATTGCACGGGCCGCGCCGGTTGCCGACGAGGACGAAGCGCGCGCCTTTCTTCAACGCATCGGCGATCCGGGCGCCACCCACAACTGCTGGGCCTTCAAGGCCGGCGACCAGTACCGCTTCGACGATGACGGCGAACCCGGCGGCACCGCCGGAATGCCCATCCTCCAGGCCATCGAGGGGCAGGATTTCGATCGGGTCGTGGTGGTGGTCACGCGTTACTTTGGCGGCACCAAGCTCGGCACGGGAGGACTGGCACGCGCCTATGGCGGTACCGCCGCCGAAGCGCTAAGGACCGCCGACAGCCGCCCCCTGGTGCGCAAGGTCCGTCTGCGCGTGGCCCTGCCCTTCGACTGCATCAACGCCGCCCACCAGGCCATGGAAGCCCACCAGGCCACCAAGCTCGATGAAAGCTTCGACAGCGACGGCGTCACGCTGGTGCTCACCGTCCCCGAAAGCCATCGCCAAGCCTTCGCCGAACAACTCCGCGACCTGGCCCGGGGCAAGGCGCGCATCGCGCGCATTTGAGGCACCGTTGGCGGGTTGTCGTTTGGTCGTTTGGTCGTTTGGTCGTTTGGTCGTTTGGTCGTTTGGTCGTTTCGCCTTTCGCCTTTCGCCTTTCGCCTCACGCCTCACGCCTCACGCCTCACGCCTCACGCCTCACGCCTCACGCCTCACGCCTCACGCCTCACGCCTCACGCCTCACGCCTCACGCCTCACGCCTCACGCCTCACGCCTCACG
>SLIA01000059.1 GCA_007135935.1 Wenzhouxiangella sp. | reverse complement strand
TACGAGATCAGCAGCGCCGACGTGCTCGCAGCCTACTCCCACGCCATGAAGGCCGCCGAGCATCTGGGCACCGCCGAGGAGACGCGGACGAGGATCCGCACCCTTGTCGCCCAGGAGACCTTCGGTGACCGCTTCGTCACCCGTGTCCTCGGTCGCTATCTCGGGCTGAGCTGACGGACCGAGGACAGAGTGGGGGGACCGTGGGAAGGTGAGTGCTTGTTCCCCTCGATCGTATTGCTCGTCTGAGATCTCCTCCCTACGTTCGCCTTAGTTGGTGCCGGTTTGGATGGAGGGGCTCCGACGGATCTTTGCGGTGGAGCCAGAGGAGGTTCGGGACGACGCCTCCGCGGCCCTCTCCCGCCTTCACTCCGATGATCTCTCAAGAGTGATCGCCTCCATCGAGGAATGGCCTTCCTTCCTCCCCTCATGCCCGATCGCGAGGAATCAACGGATGCTTGAGATCATCTTGGGTCATGGACTATCCCTGAGGTTCAAGTCGCTCAGTCCACTTCTCATCGGGAGCTTCGTCCTTTTCGGGAGCCTCGTCCTTTCGGGCTGCATCCAGGCGGAAATGGGAGACGATCCCGGGCGGGTCGACAGCATCCAGTACGAGCGGTCCCTCCTCCTGGAAGAGACCTCCGAAACTTCGGCGAACGTGAGCATCGGTGATGTGACCGGGAACGGGCATCTGGACATCATCCTGGTGAAGGGCCGGCACTGGCCCCTGGCGAATCTTGTGCTGGAGGGAGACGGGGAAGGCACCTTTGTGCCCGCCCGGCCGCTGGGTGGGCCAGCTGACCGCTCTTATTCGGGAGTCCTCGTCGACATGACGGGCAACGGCGCTCTCGATGTGGTGGTCAGCAACGACTCACCCGACGGGAAGGTGGTCTACTTCAACGACGGCGAGGGCAACTTCTCGGTGGGCTCGAGCTTCGGCCGTCCCGAGTGGCCGACGAGGCATGTGCACGTCGCCGATCTGAACGGGAACGGGCACCCCGACATCGTCGTGGCCAATCGATACGGGGCGCGGGAAGGCTTCAACTACGTGTGCGTCAACGAAGGTGGGGGGCACTTCGATGGTGACTGTCGCGCGTTCTCGGGCGAATCCGCCACCAGCATCGCGGTGGCCGATTTCCAGGGGAATGGTTCGCTGGACCTTCTGGTCCCTCACCGAGATGGAGGACAGAGCTACATCTATCTGAACGATGGGGCCGCACACTTCCCGGAGCGGATTCCCTTCGGCCCTGCGGATGCATCGATTCGCTCGGCGATCGCCGTCGATCTGGATGGAGACGGGATCCTGGACGTGGTGGCCATCGACCAAGAGCGGGGTCCGCTGATCTTCATGGGTCAGCCGGAGCTGACCTTCGCGCCGGGCGTCCCTCCCGGTTCCGGCCTGGCTACCCCTTACGCCGATGCCACCCCCTACGCCCTGGGCGTGCACGATCTGAATCAGAACGGTAGGCCAGACGTGATCGTCGGCTTCGTGTCGGCTCCCTCCGTCGCATACCTCAACGCCGGGGATGGTCGGACCTTTACAGAGGTTCCCTTCGGGGATGGGGAAGGGACCGTCTACGGGTTCTCATTCGGTGACGTGGACGCAGACGGGTTCGTGGACATCGCGGTGGCCCGGTCGGGTGCGCCGAATGTCCTGTTCTTCGGTGGCCCGACCACAGCCGGCACGCCCATCAACCCACAGGAAGGGCTCTCAACTCCATGAAGAGGACGAAGCGGTCCTGGTTCCTAACCGTTCCGAGGAACGCGCTGTAGGGTTCGATGCCGAAGTCGGTGAAGTGGAATTCACCGGCCGCCTGCACCATCAATGCGCCTTCCTCGTCCATTTCCCATCTGGCCCGGAGGGTGGTGGCGCGCTCCTCACCCCTTACGGTGAGCGCGGCTTCGATCCGCCAGGGGAATTCCTCGTCATCCTCGGTCGACTCCACCGTGAGGCTCCGGAAGCTGATCTCCGGCCAGGCCTCGGAGTGAAGCTGGTCCTCGGCCAGCATGTGCTCACGAACATCGATCCTTCCCTGGTCTCCCACATCGCCGAACTCCCTCGGCAGGAGGTCAAACTCCTGGAGGACGGGCTGAACCCGGGCCATCCGGTCCAGCTCATCGACTATCAGATCCCTCACCTCTAGGTCGCCCGAGAATGCGGAACGCTCGGGGCTCTCCGGGTCGAAGCGCAACGAGGCGCGAAAATCCCCGGCATGGACCAGGTGATCATGGGCCAGGCGTCCGGCCACCCCGCCTCGGAAGGTCACAATGGCCAGGGTCGACTCTTCCACGAGCACGTCCCACTCGGGCTCCGGAGTGGCGGCACTCAGCGGGGGCGCCAGGCAGGGAGCCAACAAGGCCAAAACCAGGAGGGGCAGGGGAGAGAACCGCCCATGGCGCGGAAGCCGGGGGGCGGCCGGGTCCGAATCTGTGGTGTGGGGCATGGCAGGTGTCTCGCTCGGCGGGGGGCATAGCTATCGCCCCTGATCATACCTCGGGAAAGCGGGCGCGGTCCGCTTCGGATGCTTGGTTTGGGGAGACCACTTTACGAGTGCGTGTCCCCATTGACCCAGTCATCGCTGAGGCTCAAGCCGCCCCATGATCCCCTGCGAGCTGTCGGTGAGGAAATAGAGGTACCCGTCGGGCCCATCCACCACCGCGCGGATCCGGTGCCCCCGATCCGCTATGAGCGATTCCTCGCCAACCACATCCTCGCCGTCCAGGATCACTCGCCGGATGTGGCGTCCGGTGAGGGAGCCGATAAAGGCGTCGCCCTGCCACTCGGGGAAGCGATCACCGGTGTAGAAGGTGAGGCCCGAGGGGGCGATGGCGGGGGTCCAGTGGAGCACCGGGATCACCGTCCCGCTCCCGGAATCCGGGTCCGCGATGGGCTGCCCGTTGTAGTGATTCCCGAAGTTGTAGTTCGGCCAACCATAGTTCCCGCCCGGTTCCATGCGGTTCAGCTCGTCACCACCTCTCGGCCCGTGCTCGGTCTGCCAGATCTTACCCGTGGCGGGGTGC
>SLIA01000215.1 GCA_007135935.1 Wenzhouxiangella sp. | reverse complement strand
GCGGGCGCTCGGGCACGACCATGTAGAGGAGCACGCCGAGCACGGCGCCCGCGGTGGCCAGCATGAACACTGCCTGGCGCCAGTCGAACGTCTCGACCAGCAGGCGCAGCGGCGCCTGCCCCGCCATCGCACCGATCATGCCCACGGTCATGAGCATACCCGAGAGCAGCGCGAACCGTGACGGTGGGAACCAGTAGGCGGCAATGGTCAGCGTGCCGACGAAGCCGAAACCGACGGTCGCACCGATCAGGCCGCGCGTGACCGAGGCAGCGGCGAGTGAATCGCTGAGCGCGAAACCCACCGAGGCGAAGGCGCAGACGAGCAGTGCAACGCTCAGCAGACGGCGCGGGCCGAAGCGGTCGATCAGCACGCCCACCGGTAGCTGAATGGCCGCATAGGTGTAGAAGTAGAAGGCCGAAAGACTGCCGAGCGCCGCTCCCCCGACGGCAAGATCACGCATGAGTTCGCCAGTCATCACGCTGGGCGCGACCCGCTGCGCGAACGCGTAGGCGAAGAACGTCGTGCCGAGGAGGAAGGCCGCCCACGCACGTGAGCGCGTTACCGGTTCGTCCCCGTCCTGTGCACCAGTCAATCGGTTCTCCCGGGCAGCGGGACGCAACGCGCGGCCCGCTGGCGTGGTGAGGTCAGTTCACCAGGATCACCGGCCAGGGCGTTCCCTCGACGACCCGGTGGCTGACGCCGCCGACCAGGTGCTCACGCAGGTGGCCGAGGCCGCGCCGGCCCATGATGATGAGCGTGCCTGCCGGCGAGTCGCTTGCATGCACGAGGATGGCCTCGGCCGGATGACTCGCGGTCAGGCGATGCTCCACGACCTCCGCCGGCAGGTCACCGAGCCGGGCGCGTGCCCGCGCGAGAATCTCCGTCTCCTCGGCATCGGGTTGCGTGTGGTTGCGTCGGGGCAGGACATGGAGCAACTGGATCGGTGCGTCGGCGCTGCGGCTGACGTCAGCGGCCAGATCACTCGCGCGCTCGCTGTGCTCCGAACCATCGACGGCGAGGATGATGTTGCTCACCGGGATCGACGGTGCGCCATCGGCGCGGACGACCGCAACGGGGCAGTTCGTGCGGTGGAGCACCTTGTGGCTGACGCTGTCGAACAGGATCTTGCCCAGGTCGTCCAGACCGCGCGACCCGATGACCACAAGCGGTTCCGTCTCACGGCCGGCACTCTCGACGATGACGCTCGCCGGATCACCGGCGAGCGAGGGGTCCTCGATGGTCTCCTCGTGGATGCTGCCCGGGGCTTCGTGTTCGGCCGCCTCGCGCGCGGCGTTCAGCACCTCGCGCGCAGTCTCCCGGCCGGCCAGGCGATCGGCGTCGGTGTCCGCCGTGCGATTGCCGGGGATGTCGCTGAAGTCGGCCGGATCCTGCGGGCGCACGTGCAGCAGGTGCAGTTGCCCACCGAGCAGGCGCGCCAGCATGGCGCCGTAACGGCTTGCCAGCCGTGCCGAAGCGGAGGCATCGACGGGGACAATGATCCTGTCGTACATGGTTGTGCTCCTCGTACTGCAATCTGCACAGCATAACGCAACAGCGCAATACCACTTCTGTCCTCGATCAAGTCATGGGTCGAGGTGCATGCCGCGCGTGAGCCGGCGTCGCCGGCTTGACATCGCCGCCGAAGACTTCCTTCCGGCTTGCGCCATCAGGCGACAAGCGACCGTCTCGAAATGCGGTGCCGAACACTTGCGCCACCGCGGCGCGCCGGTAGGATGGCGAGCGCCCACGGATGCCACGCCACCAACGCCGGAGAGACCGAATGAACGATGTGATCCAGCCCCTGCTGCATGCGCTGCCGGTGTTTTTCGCGCACTTCGGGGTGGCGCTGGCAACGCTGGTGGTCGCCGTTGCGATCGTGCTCAAGGCCACGCCCGCGGCGGAGATTCGCCTGATTCGCGCAGGCAACCTGGCGGCGGCTGTCTGGTCGGCCGGCACGGTGGTGGCCATGGCCATGCCGATCGCCGCAGCCATGCAGTTTTCCCACACCGCCGGCGAGGTCGCCGTCTGGGCCGCGCTGGCGGCGATCATCCAGATTGCCACCTACTACGCCGCTGCCGCCGTCGTCGGCAAGACGCGCGCGACCCTCGAGGCGGGAGAGCTGCCGCCGGCTGTCGCGGTGGTCGGCATCCAGCTCGGCGTTGCCTTCATCAACGCCGCCGCACTGTCCGGATGAGTCGACGCGGTGGCAGCGGCTGGAATGCCGCGATGCTGGTGGCGGGCCTGATCTGGGGGCTGGGTCAGGTTCTCGGACAGCTTGCCGGCCCCACGGAAGGCATGGGGGCCGAGCCGTTGCCGCGTGGCGCGACCGATACACCCAGGGGGCGCGTCGCGCAGTTGCCCGTCGATAGCCGCCGCCGGGGCGAAGCCACCACCGGCACGGCCTGGCATGCCGGTGGCGGCATCTGGTTCAGCAACCGCCATGTGGTCGAAGGCTGTGCGGAACATCGCCTCGGTGAGCGCGACGCGGTCGGGATCGACAATCTCTGGACCCATCCGGATGCCGACCTGGCGGCCGTGCGCAGTCGCGGTGACCGCGAACCGATTCCGCTCGCGCGCGCGGCCCCGGAACGCCGGGCGCGCGCCTACGCGGTCGGTTACCCACAGGGCCGGCCCGGCATGGTCGAACTGTCGCTCCGCGGCGAGGGCGTGATGGAACTGACCGGCTCGCTGCGCAGCGAGCGGCCGTTTCGTTACAAGGTGTGGGGCGTCAACCGCCTGCCGGATCATGTCACCAGTGCGGCCCGCCTGGGTGGCATCAGTGGCGGCGTGGTGGTGGATCGCAGCGGGCACGCACTCGGCGTCGCCTTCGGCGGCAATGGCCGCCGCGGGACGCTGCTCACCATCCCCTTCGCCGAGCTGAACGCGGCGGCAGGCGCCTTGGCCGAGGCGCCACCACGCGCTGACGCGCACGCGGACCACGGCCCGGACATCGAACGTCACCTGCGCGATCTGCTGCGCAGTGACCGCGTGGCCCGGGTGCTCTGCCGGTACTGACGGCG
>SLIA01000228.1 GCA_007135935.1 Wenzhouxiangella sp. | reverse complement strand
GCCGGCTATAAACATTACCGAAAGCATTACCCGTTCCGACTTTATACCGGCATATTTAGAAGCGTGCATATTCTGTCCAACCACCCGCACTTCATACCCATAGCGCATCCGCCAAATGATAATAAAATAGACAAGAATAGCTGCTAAAGCCAAAAATATCCCCAAGTGCAGCCGTGTCCCGGGCAGAAAACGGGGTAAAAGAGCACTCTCCAAAATACGTCTTGATTGAGGCATATTACCGGGGGGTTCTATCATTGGTCCGGTTACCAGATAACTGGTTATATGGATTGCAACATAGTTCAGCATAACTGTGGTAATAATTTCATTAGCACCGAACTTCACCTTCAGCCAGCCCACCAACAAGCCCCACACTGCCCCGCCCAAGAAACCGGCAAGTATAGTTAACGGCAGATGAACAATCAAAGGAAGCCCTGCAAAGTTAGTCCCCGCAAGGGTGGCCAGTATTGCTCCAATATAGAGCTGCCCTTCCGCGCCGATGTTAATCAGTCCGGCACGGTAAGCAAAAGCATAGCTTAGAGCGGTAAATATAAGGGGGACCATTTTAACCATGGTTTCGGAAACAGCGTAGAGACTGCCCAGAGAACCCCGGTAAAGAGCGGAAAAAGCTGTAATCGGGTCACCTCCGATTGAATAGATTACCACCCCGCCGATTAAAAGGGCTAATACAAAAGACAGGAGCCGGATTCCAGCATTCTGAAAAACCGGGTTTTTTAGTACTCTCTGTATTACTGTTTTATTCATCGCATACCTTGTTTAGATTGGTAAGTACAAAATGACATAGATAAGCCATATACAAATGAACAGAGAAATAAATCAGCCCTGCCCTCAGTTTAATCAAAGTTCAAACAGCAGACAGGGCATAAAATGGCTTGCCTAAAACTGGTCCCGGGTTAGTCTATACTCCCTCAGGTCTTCTCTGATTTCCATGACCCTGTCAATAATGGCCGGGTCTATCTTGTCCTCCCAATGGCGTAAAGGAGCCAAGTCAATACATCCTTCGGCAACACCCATAACATAGTTCACCGGCTCAAAGCCTCCCTGATGAATTATCTCCACCACAGAAAAGATGGCCATTACCATATCATTTATAGCACTAGTCACAATTACACTAGGCTCCAAATGCTGCTGGTCGCCAATCGCGCCAATCATCGGGACATTATACTCTCTGGCCGCTTCCATTACACCCATTCCTGCTTCATTAGCATTATGGGTGATAACATCTGCACCTCTTTCAATCATACTGATTGCCATCTCTTTGGCCGTGGCTGCATCAGAAAAATTACCGATATAAGCAGTGACAGCTTCCACATCAGGGTTCACATGTTTGGCCCCATCGGTGAACCCTTTATGAAACGCTATTATAGACTCAATCTCCATTCCTGCGACAGAGCCGATTACGTTAGATTCAGTCATCAATCCGGCCAATGACCCTGAAAGAAACCCCATTTGCCAGCCATCATTCAGAATTGAAGCGATATTCGGCGCCTGATGAAAAGTGGAACTATTAATCACAAATTTTGTGTTAGGAAAATCAGGAGCTATTTCAGAAGCCGGATCACCATACTCGAACCCGTGCCCAATAATCACATCATATCCCTGCACGGCATATCCTCTAAAAAGCTCTTCCATATCAGCCGACAATACCATTTCCACATAATCCACATGGGCGCCAAGCTCATCCCTGATTTTCAGCAATCCTTCATATGCCGTCTGGCTCCAGCCTTCATCAGTAATAGGCCCCGGCAGCAGCATAGCTACTCGAAACTGATCATCCCGCACCTCTTCTCTTCTGCCGCCGGCAAACAATACACCGGAACAAAGTACTAAACCAAGTAAAACAATAAGCCCTATTTTACAGACTCTCTTCATTGTGCTCTCCTCTTATTACAATCTTATCAAAACGTTCATAACATAAAAATAATATTAATTACCTAGAACTGGTCCCGGGTGATTCTATGATATTTAAGGTCTTCTCTGATTTCCATTATGTTGTCAATAACGGCCTTATCAAGCCTGGCTTCCCAGTGCCGGAAAGGGGCCAGATCGACACAGCCTTCAGCAATGCCCATTACATAGTTCACCGGCTCAAAATTACCTTGATGGATATATTCAGCCACAGTGAAAATTGCCATGGCCATATCGTTCAGGGTGCTGGTTACCACAACTTCCGGCGCTAAATGCTGTTGATCACCAATAGCTCCGAGGGTGGGAACATTATACTCTCTGCCTGCTTCAATGACACCCAGCCCGGCGGCATCAGCGTCATGGGCAATAACATCAGCTCCGCTTTCAATCATACTGATTGCCATTTCCTTGGCGGCTGCAGCATCGTAGAAATTACCGGTGAAGGGAATAACAGCTTGTACATCCGGGTTTACATACTTAGCTCCATGCACAAATCCCTCCTGGAAAGCAATGATTGATGGAATCTCCATCCCGCCTACTGAACCTACATAGTTTGATTCGGTCATCAATGCCGCTAGTGCTCCGCCCAGAAAACCCTGCTGCCAGCTGTCATTAAGTATTGATGCGATATTCGGCTCCTAGATAAAAGTGGTGCTGGTGATAACAAACTTGATATTAGGAAAATCAGGTGCTATTTCTGATGCCGGATCACCGAACTGAAAGCCATGACCGAAAATAATGTTGTACCCTTGGGTAGCATATCCGCGGAAAAGCTCTTCCATATCCGCCGAGCTAACCATTTCCACAAAATCAACTTCAGCCCCCAGGTTGTCCCTGATTCGCATCAGCCCCTCGTGGGCAGACTGATTCCAGCCTTCATCGGTAATAGGCCCCGGCAGCAGCATGGCTACCCGGAACTTTTCTTCGGTAACTGTTTCCCTTCTACCTCCGGCAAGGACAATTCCAGGTATCAGTATCAACAGTAAAACTACAAATACCAACACAAAAAAGTTATTTTTCATACATCCCCTCCTCCTATTATATGTAATGAGAGATTTAGATGATTAATTCTATGATAACATATTGTATTAGTCAAGTT
>SLIA01000281.1 GCA_007135935.1 Wenzhouxiangella sp. | reverse complement strand
TTGACGATCCGGGCGGGAGCGGCGATAATGCGCGGCTCCCCGTGGCTACGTAGCTCAGCCGGTTAGAGCACAGCACTCATAATGCTGGGGTCGGTGGTTCGAGTCCACCCGTAGCCACCATTTCCACACACCGCGGCACGCCCGCGACAACATCCTTGTCCCCGGGGCAGATCCCTTGACCCTGACCAAGCCCGACAATCGCCTGCCGCACCGCGGCAACGGAAGCGTAGGTGCCTGGCTGGCATCCGCTGCAGTGGTGATGGTCGGGGTGCTGCTGACCGCCTGGGCCTACCAGCTGCTTGCACAGATCGACCGGGAGCGGCAGGAAGCGGCGTTGTCAGGCGCAGCCGAGCAGGCCGTTGGCGCCATTCTCGGGCAGTTCACCCGCTTCGAAACCCAGCTTGCAGCCGGCCAGGTGCTGCTCGAAGGCTCCGAACGGGTCGGTCGTGACCAGTGGCGCACCTTCGCTCACGCCTTCCAGAACGATGAAGAACACAGGCTCAGCTTTTTCGAGATCGCCTGGCTGCCCAGAGTGCCTGCGGATGCCCTGCCTCGCCTGGTCGAACAACTCGAAGCCGAAGGCATCGAAGGTTTCGCTCCCGACCCGCCCGGCGAGCGCGAAGTCTACTGCCCCATCACCTTCAACGAACCCTGGGAGATACATGCCGACTCGCTTGGCCACGATGCCTGCGCGCGTGATTCGACCTGGCCGGCGATGGCACGGGCAAAACGCAGCGGCGCTGCTTCCTTGTCCGCACCACTGGGGTTGGTGACTGCCAGCGGGGAAACTATTCCGGGCTACGTGCTGTTTGCCTGGAGCGAGAGCGGAAGCGGCGGATTTTCCGGGTGGGTCAGCGGCACTATTGCGATGGAGTCGGTTTTCGGGATTGCCCTTGCCGGGGAGGGTGGGCTGGACCTGATCGTGTCCGACCGGAGCGTGCCCGATGCATCACGCGTGATTTTCGGCAATGCCGACGAGCTGGTGACATCCCGACAGGGGGCAAGCGTCGAACGCCACCTGCAACTGGGCGGCCGTGACCTGCTGCTGGAGTTTCACCAACCCCGTGCCGCCAGTGCCGCGCCCGGCCTGCTGCTGGCCACCGGCACGGTCATTACACTGCTTATGGCCGGTTTTCTGAATGTTCTGCTGCGCACACGAACCCGGGCGCTGGCCCTGGCCGAGCGCATGTCGCGCGCCTGGCGGGAGAGCGAGGAGAAGCTCGCTTCGATCACCGACAATGTGCTCGACGGCATCTACCGCGGAACGCCCGACAAGGGTCTGGTTTACATCAATCGGCCGCTGGCTCGAATGTTCGGCTTCGATACTGCCGAAGACATGCTGGGCGACACCGCGGTCATTCTGTACGCCAACCCGAAGCAGCGCGAAGAGCTTCATCGCGAACTGATTGAACACGGTCAGTACAGCAACCGGGAAGTCGAGTTTCTGCGCCGGGACGGCACGCGATTCACGGCCATCAACAACTGTGTCGCCATGCACGACGAACAGGGCCGCATCGTGCATTTCGACGGCGTGATATCCGACATTACCGAGCGCAAGCGGGCCGAGCGGGAAGTCCAGCGGCTGGCCCACTACGATGCCCTGACCGGACTACCCAACCGCGCGCTGCTCAACGACCGCATTCGCCAGGCCCTGAAGCGCTCTGAGCGCAGCGGCAAGCCGCTGACGCTGATGTTCATGGATCTCGACCGCTTCAAGACGATCAACGACTCGCTTGGCCACACCATCGGCGACCAGCTGCTGGTTGCCGTGGCCGAACGCCTGAGTATCGAGGTGCGCGACTACGACACCATCAGCCGCCTCGGCGGCGACGAGTTCGTGCTGGTGCTGCCCGATATCGACGCCAACCTGGCCGCCACCCGGGCCAGCGCTCTTCTGGAATCGTTCAGGCAACCATTCCTCGTCGGCGGGCATCAGCTGACCGTGACTCCCTCCATCGGCATCGCCATGTATCCGGAGGATGCCGATACGCCCGAAACCCTGATGCGTAACGCCGATGCGGCGATGTACCACGCCAAGGAACTGGGTCGCTCCACTTTCCAGTTCTTCACCGACGAACTCAATGCCCGCGCCTACGAGCGACTGACCATGGAAACCCACCTGCGCCGGGCGCTGGACAACGGGGAACTGAGCCTGGTCTACCAGCCACTGGTCTCGCTCGAGGACGGCCGAACCAAGGGGGCCGAAGCACTGCTGCGTTGGCACAGCCCGGAGCTGGGCGACGTACCACCCGACCAGTTCATTCCCATCGCCGAGCAAAGTGGTCTGATCGTGACGATCGGCGAATGGGTGATCGACCGCGCCTGCCGGCAACTGGCCAGCTGGCGTAAAGAGGGCCTGGAGCATCTTTCGGTGGCGATCAATGTTTCAGCCGTGCAATTCTGGCGCGGCCGGCTCGATCAAACCGTTCTCGAAGCCCTCGAACGCTGGCAAATCGAACCCCGGGGACTGGAGCTGGAATTGACCGAGAGCGTGATCATGCAAGACGTCGAATCGGCCAGAAAGGCGCTGGCGACCTTGAAGCAGATCGGGATCGGCCTGGCCATCGATGATTTCGGTACCGGCTACTCCAGCCTGAGTTATCTCAAGCAGCTCCGGATCGACCTGATCAAGATCGACCACTCGTTCGTGGCCGACGTGGCCACGGACCCTGAAGATGCCGCCATCGCCTCGGCGATTCTCAGCATGGCCGAGGACCTCCGGATCCGGGTCGTGGCCGAAGGCGTGGAAAACCCGGAACAACTCGAATTCCTGCGCTCGCGTGGTTGCCAGTTCGCCCAGGGGTTCCTGTTCGACCGGCCGCTGCCGCCGGCTGATTTTCTCGCGCGGGTCAGCCGCGAGGGGCAAGGCTGATCACACCTGGCCCCGATGTTCACAAGCCACGTGGCATGGTTGCAGGGACTGCCTGGCAATCCAAGCCATCACGCGATTCGGCCTGCCCCATGAACAAGTCCAACCTGCCCACCAAGACCTGCCCGGTCTGCCAGCGACCGTTTGCATGGCGCCGCAAGTGGCGTGACTGCTGGGACGAAGTTCGCTATTGTTCCGAACGGTGCCGTCGCAGGAGAACGTCGAGATGACTGATGACATGCAGCCAAGCTTCTCGCGCATCATTCCACCGGGTGATGACCGGCGCCGATTGGTTTGTGATCACTGCGCTCATGTCCAGTACGAAAACCCCAGGATCGTGGTCGGCAGCGTCGTCGAGCATGACGATCGCATCCTGCTGTGCCGCCGCGCCATCGAGCCGCGTGATGGTTACTGGACCCTGCCGGCCGGCTATCTGGAGCTGGGCGAAAGCCCGGAAGCGGGTGCTCAACGCGAGGCACTCGAGGAGGCCTGTGCGACACTCGTGATCGACCGCCTGCTGGCCACCTACTCGATTACCCGCATCAGCCAGGTCCAGCTGATCTACCGGGCGCGGCTGGCCACGCCCGACTACGCGGCCGGACCGGAATCGCGCGAGGTGGACTTGTTCCACTGGGACGAGATTCCCTGGCAGGAGCTGGCCTTTCCCTCGGTGCACTGGGCATTGCACCACTTCCGCATGGTCCGGAACCAGTCCGGCTTCGCACCGTTCTCACGCTCCGATCGCGACCCCGAGGGGTTATGACCACAGCGAACTGATCGGTGTGTCAGGCGTGTAGGCATGGGCCACCTGGGCCTGGAACAGTTCGGCGGTCGCCAGTGCATCGGTGAGCGCGTGATGCGCCGCGTACTGCGGCAGGTTGTAGCGCTGACGGCAGGCGGCCAGGCGCAGGGACACCGGCTTGCGGCCCAGCCAGCGCCCGATCACGCCGGGCTTGCGTCGCGGATGCCGGCGGGCTTCCAGGGCCATGGTATCGATGACCGGAAACACCAGCCCCTCGCCCAGCCGACTGCGCAAGACGGCATCCAGGAAACGCCGCTCGATGGCACGGTAGTGGACCACGACGATCCGACCGGCCAGAGCCTGCAGCAACGTCTCCAGCACCTCGACGATATCCGGCGCCTCGGCCATCTCCGAGTGAGTGATGTGGTGGATGACGATGGATTCGGCATCCGGCTCGCGGCGCGGCTGTACGACCCGGTAGAGCGACTCGCGACAGACGATACGGCGCAGGGAAAACGGCACCAGGCCGAAACTGACGATGCTGTGACGCGCCGGGTCCAGCCCGGTGGTTTCCAGATCCAGCGCGACCAGCGGAACATCGCTGAGCGGACGACTGGCCTCGATACGACTTTTTTCCAGGAAATCGCGCAACAGGGGTGAGTGCGCCGATTCGGCCTGCCGCTGCATGATCCGCGGCCAGTCACGCGAGGTACCGGCGGCCTGCCAGGAGCGCCTGTCGTACATGCCAAAAAAACCTCAGCCGCCGCCGGGGCGGTAGCGGAACTTGAGAAACTTCTGGGCGTTGGCCAGCACCTTGAAGGCATCCTTGAGGCTGCGCCGCTCGAGGTTCGACAGGGTCTCGGGATCGATGTTGTTGTTGGGCGATGCGCCGGCCTCGATGGCCGCCGCCTGGTGACGCGCCCGCACCACCGAGATGAATTCCAGTGCGTCGCGCAGATCATCGGCCATGCTGGCGGTCAGAAAGCCGGCCGCGCGGATGTCATCGAGCCGCCGGAAGGAGTTCTGGGCGGTCGAGCCGGCGGCCAGCGCATGCACGCGAATGACATCGACCATGGGCCCGGAGCCCCGGCGCTTGAGGTTGATGGAGTTTTCATGCCGCCCGCCCTTCTCGAGCACGAAGTCGCGAAAGAACCCCAGCGGTGGCGTGCGATTCTGGGCATTGCGGGCCAGACAGCCGAGAAAGTGCGGCGACTGGCTGGCCTTGCCGGCAATGAAGGACTGGAGCGTGCTGGCGAATCCCGTGTTCCCGTGCACGCCGTCAAGATCGAAAAAGATCGAACTGTGCAGCAGGGTTTCGGGTTGGGGTCGTTCGATCCAGTCGCTGAATTTCTGTTTCCACACTGACAGCGGCTGGCGCCACTGCCGGTTGGTCGCCATGACATCGCCCTTGCAATAGGTGTAGCCCAACCGGGCCAGTCCGTCGGACACGAAACGGGCCAGTTCCAGGAAGTAGGCATCGTGCTTGTCCGGGTCAAAGGCATCGTCAAACACCATGGCATTGTCCTGATCGGTGACGATGTACTGCTCATCGCGCGCCATCGAGCCCAGCGCCAGGAAGCAGTAAGGCACCGGCCGCGGGCCCAGCGCTTCTTCGCCAAGCTCGAGCAGCCGCTGCTTGAAGGCACGGCCGATGCCGGCCATGGCGCTGCCGATCATGTGCGAATTGGCATCTTCCTTCACCAGGCGAACGAAACAGTCCTTTACATCGCCGACCAACGACTCGAGCCCCTCGATACTGTTGCGATAGAGAATGTTGCGAACCACGAACAGGCTGGACTGGGACTCATGCCCGGCAATGTCGGACAGATCGACCAGGCCGATCAGGCGGCCACGATCGAGCACGGGCAGATGATGGACCTTGTCTTTGAGCATCACCATCAGCGCCTCGAACAGGAACTGGTCGCGCTCGACGGTAATCACCCCGGTGGACATGACCTCGCTGACCGGCGTTTCGAACGACATCGCCTCGGCCACCACGCGACGCCTGAGGTCGCTGTCGGTGAGCACACCGACCATGTCGCCGGCGGTGACGCTTTCGCCCGGCTCGCCGGCAACCACGATGACCGACGAGATATTTTCGCGCGTCATCAGCTCGGCGGCCTGCTGAACCCTGGCCTTGTCGGAGATGACGACCGGATCAAGGCTGACCAGGTGGTCCACGCGCGTGGTCAGCAGCGGGTTGCCGCCAACCGAGGCGGCCGCCGCCTGGCGCAGCCGGGTGCGGTCCTCGACCTCGACGAAATCGGCAAACGCCTCGACCTGGTCGAACAGTTCATGGAAGATGGCGGCGGGGATGAAATAGACCAGCGTGTCTTCCTGTGCCTTGACGGGAAAGCGGGCACGGCCGGTGGTCATCAACGCCATGTGGCCGAACAGCTCCCCCTCGCCCAGTCGGTTGTAGAGTTCACCATCGCGACGGAACATCTCGACGGCCCCGGAGCGGATATAGCCCAGATCCCTCACTTCGTCGCCGAACGCCAGCAGGTCGTCGCCCGCCTTGAAGTAGCCGACCTCGACTTCATTGGCCACGCGGTCCAGCCACTCATCCGGCAACTGGTCGAAAGGCGGATGCCGGCCGAGATGGTCGCGGATTTCGAGCTGTTCGACTTCCATGCGTTGGCTCCCCGTCGGGTCGGCGCCTCAAAGAAAACTACCACGGCAGGGCATCGAGATCGACGTTACCGCCAGTCAGAATGATGCCAATGCGCTGACCGTCGATATCAAGATCATTCTCGGCCAGCGCGGCCAGCGGCACGGCACAGGAAGGCTCGATGATGATTTTCATCCGTTCCCACACCGTGCGCATCTCGCGCACGATGGCGGCCTCGGACGCGGTGACGATGTCATCGACATGCGCAGCGATGACGGCGAAGTTGAGCGGCCCCAGGGTGGTGCGCAGGCCATCGGCAATGGTCTGCTCGGGCGAGGCTGGTTCGAGCCGGCCGGATCGGAACGAGCGGGCGGCATCGTCGGCATTGGCGGGCTCGGCACCGATGACGCGCAACCCCGGCGCCAGATGTTTCGCGGCAATGGCCGTGCCACCGAGCAGGCCACCTCCGCCGACCGGCGCCAGGATGATATCCAGATCCGGCACCTGCTCGATCAACTCCCTGGCCGCCGTGCCCTGTCCGGCAATGATGTCGGGGTGGTTGTAGGGCGGGATGAAGGTATAGCCGTGCTGTCGGACCAGGGCCTGCACGGCTTCCTCGCGCGCCTGCGTGCCCGGCGCACAGAACACCGGCTCGGCCCCGTATTCACGCACCGCCTCGACCTTGACCCGGGCGGAGTTGTCCGGCATCACCACCACGGCCCGGTAAGCGTTGAGCCGGGCCGCGAGTGCGACGGCCTGGCCGTGGTTGCCGGATGAATGCGTGATGATGCCGCGCTGCCCCTGCTCGGCGGGCAATGCGGCAATTGCATTGCACGCCCCCCGGAACTTGAAGGCCCCGACTTTCTGGAAATTCTCGCACTTGAAGAACAACTCGGCACCGAAGCGCTGATCGAAGTGGCGCGAGGTCAGCACGGGCGTGCGGTGAGCATGGCCGGCAATACGTTCGGCCGCCTGCACGATGGCGTCGAAGCCGGGGATCGTCATTCGCTCGATCATTGTCGGCGGTTCATGCCCGATGCCGTCCCGGTTGCCTGGCGCATGACAGCCAGCGCGGCACGATCGACCAGCCGCATCACGCTCGGGCGTATCTGATCGAGCAGGTGACTGAACCCCAGGCTGGCCGAGCTGATGCCCCAGACCAGCAGGGGAAACAGGGTGAACATGGCAATCCAGCCCAGCGCCGAGCCGGCGTAGGTTTCACTGCCCGCCAGCCAGGCAAAAAACAGCAGGACCGAGCAGATCCCGGCGGCCAGGCCGGCGCGCAGGATCTTGCGCTTGATCGGTACCGGCTGCCAGGGCCCGAACAGCCAGCTGCGCACCAGCCCGAGCAGGACGCAGGCCAGTGCCGTGACCATCCAGATGCGGTAGATCCAGGGCTTGAGATCCTGCTCGGTGAGGACGATGGTTTCAGCCTCGCCGCCGTTGCTTTCGGCTTGATCAGCCTCTTCGGCCGGACCCAGCCAGCGCTCCACCCAGGGCTCGGCGCGTTCCAGCATGCGGTCGATATCGCCCTGAAAGTTGATCGCCAGCATCGCCACGACAACCAGTACCAGGAACGCCCAGGCAAACACCATGGGCACCAGCGTCAGCCAGCGAA
This sequence comes from Wenzhouxiangella sp., assembly GCA_007135935.1. Lineage (GTDB taxonomy): Bacteria > Pseudomonadota > Gammaproteobacteria > Xanthomonadales > Wenzhouxiangellaceae > Wenzhouxiangella. The sequence continues at coordinate 3,910 of SLIA01000281.1, read as the reverse complement.
AATAGTCGATGGCAAAGGCGGCCAGCAGACCGGGCAGACCGGCCTGCTCCTCGGGTTGTTGGAGTCGAGAGGGATGCATGACCGAATCGATTTTCGCATGATTGGGACGGTGACTGCCAACGCAGCGCAATTGCAAAGGGCCGGGATGGACCCGGCCCCTGCAACTCGATCAATCAAAAACAATCAAGGATCAGTCAAAGATCAGTGTTCGATCAATCAGCGGAATCGCGCACGACCACCCTGCCCTTCATGTAGGGATGGGGCGTGCAGATGTAGGTGTACTCGCCCGGCTCGTTGAAGGTAAAGCTGTCGGCCTCGGCATGGCCGAGCATGCCGGTGGCAAACAGTTCGGGACCGTCGATGGCCACGGCATTGTGAATGCCCGAGAACTCGCCGGCCATGTAGGTAAACACATCTTCGTTGACCCAGGTCACCCTGGTTCCCGGTTCGATCTCGATGATCTTCGGGTAGTAGGAGTTGCCGATGATCTGCACGAACACCTCGTCGACTTCCGGTCCATAGCTGACCGGGCGATCGGGCTCGGCGGGCACGCCGTTGAGGCGCTCGGCCGGGGCGAACGGGGAGATGGCCCGCACGGCACTCTCGCGGATTTCCTCGATTTCCTCTTCGGTGTACTCGGGGCCGTCGGCCAGCACGGTCTTGGGCGTGTCGGCACCGGCGTCGGCCACCAGCACCCCGATCGCGCCCCGGGCAGTGGAACCGACCGCGTGCGAGAGCATCAGGTAGGCGCCCTCATCGGGCGGCACGCGAAACTCGATGACCCAGGAGTCGGACGGACCGGCGGTGACGGTCTGGCCTCCCGGCATCCACGCTTCCGGATGACCCTGCCAGTAGACGAAGTCCCAGATGATGCCGACCAGGTGGAAGGTCGAAACCAGGTTGGGGCCGATATTGAGGAAGTTGACGCGCACGTAGTCGCCGGGCTTGGCGACGATCGGCTCTTCGACGTAACGGAACAGCTTGCCGTTGAAGGCGGTGTACATGGGATTGCCTTCGATGGCGTCCTTGCCGCTGGCATAGAACTCGTGCTGGATCATGTACAGCTCCAGGTCCGGACCGTGGCCCAGCTTTTCCTCGAGCTTGTACTTGGTCTCCTTCGGTTCGACCACGATCATGCCGTACTGGCCAAACAGCACATGCATGGGGATGGCATGGCCGCCCGGAGCACAGTGCCACATGTACACGCCCGGCATGTTGGCGCGGAAGGTCACGCTCTTGGACTGGCCCGGTCCGATATCGCCGATGTACTTGGAGGTCTGCGTATCGGCGGCATGGATGGAGGCACCGTGCGGAATCGTGCCGGTGTTTTCCACCGTGATGCGCACGATGTCGCCCTCGGTCACCTTCAGCGTCGGGCCCGGGATCTTGCCGTCGGACAGGAAGCCGTCGTAGATCACGCCCTGGCCGATGTAGGTCTCGCCCTCGTCAAGGCGAATGGTGAACTCGACATCCGGCTCGACATCCTGCGGCACGTAGCTGGTCGAGGGAATATCGAGCGCCTCGTCGCGCTTGATGATCTCGATGAACTCGGCACCATCGAAGATCGAGTCCAGATCGATGTCGCCACCCCGGGCGGCGGCCACGGCGCTGGCGGTGATCGCCTGCGAGGAGCCGCCCAGCGGCAATCCTTCCTGGTTGGCCACGGCGGCCAGCAGGTCGCGGCCGACCGCGGTATCGGCGCGCTGGGTCTTGAGTTCGTGCATGAACGAGTCGTTGCATGACGGGCAGGCCTGCGCCTCGGGCGAGAACGCCGCCATGCCGATGCCCACGGCAAGTGCCGTGGCAGTCAGCATTGTGCTTGGTGAGTATCTGTTCAACATGGTCTTGCTTCCTTGTGTTGCGAATCCGGCCGGCCCGGCCGGGGTTTCGGGTTACTAATGAGGTCTCTAATGTTCCAGTGACTGGATGTAAGCCACGATGTCGTGGATGGATTGTTCGTCTAGCGTGTGCCGGAAAGCCGGCATGGTCGCGCGCATGCCAACGGCCATGCCGCCATCGCGCGTGGCCAGGAACAGCCGCTCGGCGCCCAGCCCCTCGCGGGTCAGGTCCGAGGGCGGGGGGTCGTAGGCTCCGGCCCAGGAGCCGTCGCCCCGGCCGCGCTCGCCATGGCAATCGGCGCAGTGGGTCCGGTAAAGCGGTTTGCCGGCTTGCGCATCACCGTCGAGTTCAAACGACTGACCGGTCACCACCTCATCGGCCAGCAAAGGCAAGGCGACCATGAGCAATACCAGCGTCGCGAACAGTCGGCTGATGCCATTCAGGCTTCCGGGTTTGCTGTCTATGGTCATGGCGACTCATCCATCATGGAAACTTCCGGCCAGCGAACTGGCTGTCGGGCCTGATAAACATGCTACATATATGCATCTTAAAGGGCGTTGATCTGCATCAATTCGTGAAATGATTTGGCGGCTACCCCGAAAGGGGACATCAGGTGGGGCTGATGAAGCAGATGCGACAGTGCAGCGGCTGAGGATTACCGAATTGATCAAATCCCCACTAGCCCGAAGTCTTCATGACCCTGTCGTCGCAGTAGGCGGGGTCATGTTAGAGGTAGGGCTGGACCGCTGCGCGCAGGTCCTCGCGTGTCTGCAGGCCGAGCAGGTGCTCTCGAATGCGACCGTCTCTGTCGATGATCAGGGTGGTCGGGTAGGTGCGGGCGTCGAACAGTTCGCCGGCCTCGGCCACCGTGGTTTTCCACAGCGGGTAGACCGGCTCGATCTCCAGACGATGCGTCCAGAAGCGGCGAATGGCCCGGGCACTGCCCGAATCCACCGCCAGCCCGATCACGGTGGCACCCACCTGCTCGAGTTCGGGCTGCAACTGCACCAGGTGAGGAATCTCGATGATGCACGGCGAACACCACACCGCCCACAGGTTGAGCACCACCACCTGTCCATGAAAGTCGCTCAGGCGGGCGTGCTCTCCATCCACGACCGCAAAACGCTCATCGGATAACGGCTCGCCCGATACTGCCGGCAGCATGAAACAAAGGGCGACGACGAAAACCAGCTGCCGGACAGACGGAAATTGGCGCTGGATAATGCTTGGCAGGATTGACATGTGTTGCTCCATGACGATTCGGCATTGCCGGCAGGATCCAAGATACTCCCGTTGCGAACATCGACATTTGATGCACATCAATGCCATCAATTACCTGCGCGCCGAATACTGCCCACCAGAATCGACCATTAACAACGCCCTTCCCGCCCCGTGACACCGGTCCTTGGTAAACTTTCCTACCCATACCGATTCAGGATTCGACGTAATGCGCTACAAGACGGTAAAGGACATTCTCGACTGGACCGCCGAGCTGCACCGGCAACTGGCAGACCTGGCCAGACAGTACGCCGAAGATCCGGACCATCAGCGGTTGAAACTGGTCGTCGACTACCTTGCCGACCACGAAGCGCACCTGAAGCAGGCAACCCTGGCATTCGAAAAGGACATCCCCGAGGGGGTGCTGGCAACCTGGTTCGATCGCGCCCCGGACTTCGAAATGCCCGACCTGGCCGAAGAGGCCGAGGCACTGGCCCGCGCCGACAACATCGAGCAGGTCGTATCCCGGGTGGTGGATTTCCATGAACAGATCGTCACGATCTACCGCAACCTGGCCGAACAGACCAACAACGACCGAATTCGCGACCTGTTCGAAAGCCTGGCGGCCCTGGAAGAACACGACAAGCTGCGCCTGGTGCGCAACGCCCACCACCTGCGCGACATGTAGCGCGGGCCCCGGCCCCTCATGCCGACGCAACCTCGCTAGCCCGAATAATTCATGAATTATCCGGGCCAGTCGCCGTCACCCCGGGCCGGCGGCGATTCGACCGAGGGGCCGGCCAGCGCCCACGACTGATCAGTTCAGAATGACCCAGACAAGGAAACCCAGCCC
>SLIA01000237.1 GCA_007135935.1 Wenzhouxiangella sp. | reverse complement strand
CGTTCACCACCCCGACCATCGACCGCGAACCGGGGCTGGACATCGTCGAGGGCCGTCACCCGGTGGTCGAGCGGGTTCAGGACGAAGTCTTCGTTCCCAACGACTGCCGATTCGACCCCGAACGGCGCATGCTGGTCATCACCGGCCCCAACATGGGCGGCAAGTCCACCTACATGCGCCAGACCGCCTTGATCGTGATCCTGGCCCATGCCGGCAGCTTCGTGCCGGCCTCGAGCGCGCGCATCGGCCCCATCGACCGCATCTTCTCGCGCATCGGCGCGGGTGATGACCTGACCCGCGGGCGCTCCACCTTCATGGTCGAGATGGTCGAAACCGCCAACATCCTGCACAACGCCACCGACCAGTCACTGGTGCTGATGGACGAGATCGGCCGCGGCACCTCGACCTTCGACGGCCTGGCGCTGGCCTGGGCGGTGGCCACCGAACTGGCGCTGAACGTACGCGCCTTCAGCCTGTTCGCCACCCACTACTTCGAACTCACCCGCCTGGCCGAGGATCACGAAGGCATCGCCAACGTCCACCTGGATGCCCGCGAACACGGCGATGAAATCGTGTTCCTGCATTCGGTCAGGGAAGGCCCCGCCAGCCAGTCCTACGGCATCCAGGTCGCCCGCCTGGCCGGCGTCCCCAAACCCGTCATCGCTCAGGCCCGCAAACACCTCGACCGCCTGGAAAACGACGCCGCGGCTGCCGCCACCCCCCAACTGGGCCTGTTCAGCGCCCCGTCCCGCGCCCAGGAAGCACCGGCAGATCCGGTGCGCGACATGCTCGAAGACATCGACCCCGACGACCTCAGCCCACGCGAAGCGCTTGACTGGCTGTATCGGCTGAAAAAAAAGACCTCACGGGAATGAGGTTGCCGGATTGAACGAGTCCCCCATTTGACAACAACCGACCCAGCCAAACGGGTTCCATTGACCTCACTCAATGCCGGGTGGTAGCGTGAATTTGATGGAATCTGGCATAAATTCGGCTGGATATCGTTGTAAGAGGGTAAAGCAACCAATTCGCCAAGAGGCCCGCGCCCCGGCCACCGGCAAGTGTCGATCGCTCAACCGCACCGCACATACCGGGAACCATTAAATGGGAGACAAAACAGCATGCCAAGGCTGATCACTTTCATCTTTCTCTCGACCCTTGCGCTTTCGCTCAAGGCCGACACCACCATTACCTACCAGGGCCAGCTCCAGCAAAACGGCCAGCCGTTCACCGGCACGCCCGGCATGGAATTTCGCCTGTTCGATAGCCTGACCGGCACCAACCAGATCGGTGATCCCGAGTTCTTCACGGCCGTGCCGGTCGAAGACGGTCTGTTCCAGGTTGAGCTGGACTTCGGCGCGGGCGCCTTTGATGGCGGCGCGCGCTGGCTGGAAATTGAGGTTGCCGGCGACGTTCTCGAACCGCGCCAGAAAATCACCGGCTCGCCCTGGTCCCACCAAGCATTGAGCGTGGCCGCCGGTAGCATCGGCAGCGACCAGATCACCGCTGGTGCAGTCGGTAGCGACCAGATCGCCACCGGGGCCGTTACCGACGCTCAAGTCTCGGGCGCGGCCGCCATTGACCCCGCCAAGGTCGACGGCACCGCAGCCACTCTCGACGGCGGCGCGGACTTCAACGGCACGGTTTCTGCGTTTAACTACGAGTACAACACCCCGAGGACTTCCCATAAGACACTACCGGTAAGCGCCTTTCAGCCTCGCGATGTCGGTTGGCGCCTAAGTTCCCCCGGCGGACACTACGGCTATCTCTCCGACGGCTTCTCGACCTATCTCGCGGCGCCCATTCAGCTCGCCCATGGAGCGACTATCGATAGGATTTCGTGCTACCTATACGACAATCACAGCACGGATGACGTGTTGATGCGGCCCCGTCTTACGCGCTCGAATCTCATTAATGGTCAAGACGGCAACTACCTAATCGTCGCCGAGGATGATCGCCAATCCGTCGGAGCGAGCACGGACCTGCGTATCGTGACGATGTCCGACATCAATGAGACCGTCTCCAACAGCTCGGATGCCTACCAATTGAGTGTGTTTTGGGATCCCGACTCGAACAGCTCCACCCTGCGATTTTACGGCTGCAAGGTAAGATACAGCGCAGACGGCCCAGCGCACTGAACGTCAAGCTTCGCGCTGAGACACGATACCGTGATCGCCGCCACGGCCGCACCGGCCACACATATCAGTAATGGTGATCACTGGAATCGCGGATGGAACCACTCGATGCAGACTGAAGTATCGTCGGACACGGCTTCACCGGTTGCCCGGTTTACCTCCGACACCAACTGACAACCGTGGGGAATTACAAATCATGCATGGAAAAATCATTCAGCCAATCACCGGAGCGCTGCTACTGGCAGCCACCGGCTTCCTTTCCGCCGAGAGCTGCGGCGGGGACTTCTGCATCGACCGTTTCACCATCGCCTCCGGCGGCGAAATCCTGGCCGATGACGGCCAGAGTCCGCCCCAGTGGCAGCTGTCGGGGACGATCGGACAGTGGGAAGCCACCGAGGGCCGCGAGCTTTCCGGGGGAGGATGGAACCTCACCGGCGGCTTCTGGGCCATGACGCTGGAAGAACTGGCCGATCTGCTGTTCCACGACCGGTTCGAGGAGGATTGATCTGCTGACCATCCTGCAGATCGTATGATTCATACGGAAGCAGTTTCCGGTGTGCCGCGCGTTATCCTTCTTGCAGACAACTCGTGAATGAAAGGAGCGCACCATGTGCCGCTGGCTGGCCTATTCGGGACCGGAAATCTATCTGGAAGAACTGATCATCAAGCCCTCGCGCTCACTGCTGGTGCAGAGCCGCTTCGCGCGAGAGAATTTTGTCGAGAACATGCCGGGGCTTTACCGGGACCTCCGGCCGGCCTGGTCGGACCGTAACCTGGTCAATATCGCCGAGCAGATCAAGTCGGGGCTGTTCCTGGCCCATCTGCGCGCGGCCTATTTCGGGCTGGTGCAACGCAGCAACTCGCATCCGTTCATGCATGAGCGCTGGACTTTCCAGCACAACGG
>SLIA01000058.1 GCA_007135935.1 Wenzhouxiangella sp. | reverse complement strand
TTATTTATGTTACCAACACAAATGACGCTGGCGCTGGTAGTTTCCGAGAGGCGTGTTTGACCCCTGGACCGCGCATCGTCGTGTTTCGTGTTGGAGGAACCATTAAGATCAAGTCCCGGATCGAGATTACAAACCCGTATATTACCATTGCCGGGCAGACAGCCCCCGGCGGTGGCATTCAAATCAAAGCCGAAAAAGATGAAGATGGAAGAGCGGCTGGTTGGCGTCCAGACATAGTGATACTTACTCACGATGTTATTATTCGATATTTACGTCTACGACGGGGGTATGTCAACAGCAAGGAAGACAACATCTCCATAAGTACCGGCGGTGAAAACGTGATCCTCGATCATCTTTCCATTTTTTGGGGAGAAAACCAGAACTTTGCAACTCGCAGCGGGGTTAGGGGCAATCTAACGCTCCAAAATAGTATCTTGGCCGAGCCGGTCGATGGGCGAGTCGGGGCATTAATCAACTCAGACAAAACATGGGTAGTGTCGGATATCGATCTGCACAAAAACTTTTGGGCAAGCGCGGGTCATCGTCAGCCACGTATTCGCACAATGCGCGGCCGGTTTGTCAATAATATCGTTTTCAATTGGAGCGGTTGGGCAACGCGCGGCCAAGGCGCGATTCAATGGGATTGGATTTCAAACCTATGGAAGCCGGGGCCGAACCTTGGCCAAAGCAGGGCAAACCCGGAATTGCAATTCGGTCTCGTGGCGGAGGATAGCGTAGACGGAGTCACACTAGGACGGGCGGGCGGGCCTCCATCGCACTACGTTTCCGGGAACCGTGGTATTTTGAGTGGAATGTCTCCCGGCACTGATAACTGGCCTTACACCAGAGAGCACGAACAGGGTCGAGAAAATGGCTCCATCGTGGGACTAACGCCCAACGAATGGCGACGCCACGAACCGCTACCACCTGCCGGGGTTCCGATCAAGGTGATACACGTGGACGATCTTGAGGCGCAGCTGCTTCCAGTTGTCGGAGCATCCAGGCGGCTTGATTGCAATGGAGCTTGGGTTCCTAACCGGGACGCCGCTGACAAAAGAGTGATCGCAGATTACCTGAATAACCACGGCGCGCTAATTCCGAGTGGACAAGGTGAGGAGGTCTTCGGCGGACATCCCGTGCTGGACTCGGGCACTCCCTGTGAGGACACTTCCGGCGATGGTCTTCCCGACGCATGGGTGATCGCCAATGGTTGGAATCCAAATGACGCTTCGCTCGGACCAACCGTTCACCACTCCGGCTACACATACTTGGAACTCTATCTCAATGGGATGTCCGCGGGCACTGCGCCGCCTGCCCGAGTGGGGGAAATCCGTGTGCAATGATATGGTGCGTGATCGGTACTCGACTGCGTCCGACCGTTGCCACTTGCTTTTAAGGCTGAGATTGTCGCTACCCGAGATAGCACCTCTTGAGAACCAAATCGCTCCCCAGCGCCGGTAAACACATGAGTTTACGTGTGGGGAGCGATTTCTTTCTCGAGAGGTGATATCAAGTTGCAAATATAAAGGCCGATGGCCCCGTTGGGCTATCGGAAACCTCTTGCAGATGTCGAGTCGCTCGATGAAAAGAAATCTACTATGTGTAGGTCCCGATGCCGGGTGTTATGTTGATCAAACATATAACATGGTTTTCCAGGGGCAGGTCGTGGAGGGCTTGCCCACGCTGCTTTCGTGGCTATCGAGTGATTTCTCTTGTTACCATGTGCGTCATCAGGATATCCTTTTGGAGGATGGTCAACTTAAGATTTCGAGTATTCCTGCTCCGAACGAATTTCTGGAGACTTGTAGTGCACTATTGTTTCGGGGTTATAAATGGGCACCTAGAAGCGAGCGCACGCGTCTGGCCCTAATAGAAAAGCTGTTGCTTGATCACCACCCCCATCTCGCATTGCCAAACCTAGTGAGAGACCGTGAGTTGTTCGACCAAAAAAGCCTTTTTTACTCGACATTGTTTGATCGATACAAAGGCACGGCTGGCGCCTTTCGCGCTATACCCAAGCACATCTTGATTAGGGAGCCATCAGACCTCGACGAATGTGACACAAGACTCGGACTCCCGTTCTTGCTTCGCGTGGACGGGCTTAGCTCCGGTCGAGGGTTGTTTCTGATTAGAGACAAGGCAGAGGCGTACCGCATATACGCTCGAATTCACGATGGTAGTCCGTCCTGGTTTATTACTGATGCGAGGCCGCTCTCGGTTGGCAAGCTAGCAAACGGTGTTGTCGAAGCGTTGCGAGGCATCGTGAACCGGGGGGGGCGGATGCCTGTGCCGCAGGTTCTGGCGACCGAATACGTGGATGCCTACCACCAAGACATTGGAGTGTTCCTTAACGGTGCGGCCTATTTTTTTGGGGAGAATCTCTTCTATGCGCATCCGCGGCTCAGCCGCCGGCATTGGAACATTCATAATTACACTGCAGACGACATCAATCTCCCCCAAAAGCATTACCGTTTGGCGGTGGATCGGTTTTTTGTGGCAATGAATGAGCATGTTGATGAGTTAAAAGCTATCCGAAGTTGCTTGGGCGCAGCTTCTCTCCGTCTTGATCTCATCATCACCCATGGTGGGCGCGTGGTGGTATGCGAGCCGGCCCTGAAGAATGGGGTGGCAAAAGGCGCGTGGAACAATATTATTCCGGTCATGAAGCGTGTTGGGTATACGATCCAACGAGTGCAAGAATCGATTGGGGCGAAAGCTCTTTCCCCTTCGGACATCTTGTTCAATGCGCATCAGCCCGAGGAAGCGTAGCCGAAGGTATCGGCTTCGCGTGTTCCGCGGAAAGACGCGTGGTCGGCTGGGTTGCGCCCGATTCGACGGCATCAGGTCGTTTCGTTGTGCGACTTTTGCAGCTGAACTGGCCAACCTTCACACTATTACTTAGGTGGCACACTCCCACCCGACGCATCTTTGAGGATGTAGGCGACGTAGGTCTCGTGAAAAAGACGCTTCGGTTTGTGATGGGAACGCTGTAAACGCATGAGCGCGCCGCGGACTAATCGGCGCAAGGTGTCCTTGCTTTCC
>SLIA01000112.1 GCA_007135935.1 Wenzhouxiangella sp. | reverse complement strand
TGCCGGCACGAATGTCGTTGTCGATGAGTTCGGCCACTGACGTCCATCCGGCCGCCTGCCACTGCTCGAACGGGCCGCTGTTCCAGCCATAGCCCCAACGCATGGCCAGGTCCACCTCGCGTGCACTCTCTGCGATTTCGGCCAGGTGATAGGCACAGTAGTGGAACAGGTCGCGGTGGATGGCCCACAGGAACTCGGTTTCCGGGTACTCGCACTTGGCCAGCGCGGCCAGTTTCTCGCCCGGATCCTTGATCGCCAGGATCTGTTTGACTTCGTCGCGCACGCTGTAATCGGTGGCGCGGTAGTCTCCCGACTCGGGATCGAAGACCTTGATCTCCTTGCCGTCCTTGCGGAACACGCCGGCCCCGGCCTTCTGGCCCAGCGCACCGGCCTCGATCAGTTTCTGCAGCCAGCCGGGCGCCTGGAACCAGGCATGCCAGGGGTCGTCTTCGAGCTTGGCGTCCATGGTGCGGATGACGTTGGCCATGGTGTCGAGTCCGACCACGTCGGCCAGGCGGAACGTCGCGCTCTTGGGCCGGCCGATGGCCGGGCCGGTCAGGGCATCGACGGTATCGAAGGGCAGGCCGAGGCGCTCGGCATGGTGCATGGTCGACCACATGGTGAACACGCCCACGCGGTTGGCGATGAAGTTGGCCGTGTCGCGGCAGCGCACCACGCCCTTGCCCAGGGTGCGGGTGAGGAAGTCTTCGAGCAGATCGAGAATACGGCCTTCGGTGCCGGCATGCGGAATCAGCTCGACCAAGTGCATGTAGCGTGGCGGATTGAAGAAATGCACACCACAGAAACGCGACTTGAGCGCCTCGGGCACCACGCCGGCCAGCTCGGTAATCGACAGGCCCGAGGTATTGGTCACGAACAGGGCATCCGCGCCGATATGCGGACCGATCTTGTTGTACAGTTCCTGCTTGATGTCCATGCGCTCGACGATGGCCTCGATGATGAAATCGCAATGGGCCAGTTGTTCCAGGTCATCGTCGTAGTTGCGCGGGGTAATGAATTCGGCCAGATCCTTGCGGGCCAGCGGTGCCGGCTTCTGCTTGGCCAGCTTCCTGCGCGCCTCGTCGGCAATGCGGCTGCGCTTGCCCTCATCGGAAGGCAAATCGAAAAGATCCACGGGAATGCCGGCAGCTGCCAGGTGGGCGGCAATCTGCGCCCCCATCACCCCGGCACCCAGCACGGCGGCACGTCTTACCTGAAGCTTGTGGTCAGTCATTGGGGGTTCCTTTTGTCCTTGATCAGATTTGAAATCGTGTGTCATGTTCAGTTCTGTCAGTTGCAAGTAGTCAGTTGCAAGTTGCAAGTCGGCAGCGGCTGGGTTGTCCTATCATCCACTCCCGACCCCTTCGAAGCCCCCGGCAATAAGTAAACGAACGCGACTCGAAGTCGACTTACAACTTACAACCGACAACTGACAACTAAAATCACCCCGCCTTGGCCACCGGTGGCTCCAGGCTCTGCTGGCCGCCACTTTCCTCCGGGGTGAATTCGTCCACGGCGATGACCTTCGCGCTCAGTTCCTGGGCGCGCCTGAGGTCGGCGGCCTGTTCCTCACTGATCACGCCGGCCTCGACGGCCTTGGCGGCCAGCTCGTCGACGTTGAGCGGGTTGGGTACGGCTTTCAGCGCATTGCGCACGGCCATTTCGGCGGGTGCGGCCTTGAGCACGGCGTCGAAAGCCTTGAGCACGATGCCGGCGCCGTCATCGGCCTTCGATTGAAAAGCCCCGTCGATCAAGCGCCGGCGGGTGGCCGAGTCCTCCTGCAGCAGCCGGGCAATGCGATGGCCGTTGCGATCGTCGCTGGTGTGATGGCGACGTCCCCAGGGGAAGGCCATGACGCGCAGCACGGGGCCGAGCAGCGGGATCGGGAAATTACGCAAGACGCCGTAGAGCGCTTCCTCGACCTGGTGCAGGCTGTCCTCGACCGCCCAGCGCAGCACCGGCAGGTCATCGGATGGCCGACCGTCGTCCTCGAAGCGTCGCAATGCGGCCGAGGCCATGTACAGGTGAGCCAGTGCATCGGCCAGGCGGCCGGAGAGCTTTTCCTTGAACTTGAACTTGCCGCCCAGGATCAGCAGGCACAGGTCGGCGATCAGGGTGAAGGCCGCGCTGAGCCGGTTGATGCGGCGGTAGTAACGCGCCGTTGCACCGGACACCGGACTGTGGCTGAAGCGCCCCCCGGTCAGGCCGAGCACCGGGGTACGCAGGGCATTGGAAATCAGGAAGCCGACATGCGCCCACAGCGCCCGGTCGAAGGCCACCGCATCGTCGTCGGCGGCTGCTTCCATCTCCTTGAGCAGGTAGGGGTGGCAGCGGATGGCGCCCTGGCCGAACACGATCATCGACCGGGTCAGGATATTGGCACCCTCGACCGTGATCGCCACCGGGATGGCCTGAAAGGGAATGGCCAGGTAGTTGCCCGGTCCCTCGACCACGGCCTTGCCGCCGTGCACATCCATGGCGTCGTTGAGCACGCGCCGGTTGGCCTCGGTCAGATAGGCCTTGAGGATGGCCGACAGGACCACCGGTTTCTCGCCGGCATCGAGCGCACTCAGGGTGATCTTGTGCGCCGCCTCCATGCGGTAGGTCTCGCCACCGATGCGTGCCAGCGGCTCCTCGATACCCTCGAAGTGCCCGATGGGCTGCTTGAACTGGTAACGGATGCGCGCATAGGCGCCGGTGGTCATGCTGGTCAGCTTGCCGTTGGCCACACTCTGGGCCGGCAGCGAGATGGCGCGACCGGCGGCGAGGCAGTGCATCAGCATGCGCCAGCCCTGGCCGACGCGTTCACGTCCACCGATGACCCAGTCCAGAGGAATGAAGACATCCTTGCCGCGCGTCGGGCCATTCATGAAGGTGGCGCCGCCGGGGCGGTGACGATCGCCGAGCTCCACGCCCGGCGTGTCGGACGGGATCAGGGCGCAGGTGATGCCCAGGTGCTCCTTGCCGCCGAGCAGCCCTTCCGGATCGCGCGCCTTGAAAGCCAGACCGAGCACGGTGGCTACCGGAGCCAGGGTGATGTAGCGCTTGTCCCAGCT
>SLIA01000274.1 GCA_007135935.1 Wenzhouxiangella sp. | reverse complement strand
TTCAGGCTTCAGGCTTCAGGGTTCAGGACAGGATCCCGGGAGGCGGTCGAGGCCACCCCTGAACCCTGAACCCTTAAACCTGAACCCTTCATCAAAGGTTGGTGTAGTTGGGGCCGGAGCCGCCTTCCGGCGTGACCCATTCGATGACCTGGTAGGGATCGGCGATGTCGCAGGTCTTGCAGTGCACGCAGTTGGCGGCGTTGATCTGGATGCGCTTGCCGTTCTCGTCCTCGACCTTTTCATAAACATTGGCCGGACAGAAGCGCGTGCAGGGGTTGCCGTATTCCTCCTCGCAGCGCGTGAAGCAAACATCCGGCTCGACGATCTTCAGATGCACCGGCTGGTCCTCGTCATGCGCGGTGGCAGCGAAATAGACCGAGGCCAGGCGGTCGCGAGGTGGCAGGTCGCGCTCGACGAAATCGTATTTGAAGCCCTGTTCGTCGAGCTTGCGGAACTGCTCATGATCGGCGTGGTTGGACAGCGTGCGGGGCAGCTTGCCGGCTGAAACCGTCTCGATGGCCGCGGTGGTCATGCCCCGCCACAGGCCCTTGTTGAAACCGGGACGAACATTTCGCACTTTCTTGAGCTCTGCGACGATGTCGGAATCGCGCAAGCGGGCGTCAAACCCATCACTCGAAAGCTTTTCCGAAAGGTGCTCGGCAGCCAGCATGCCCGACTTCAGCGCCTGATGCGTGCCCTTGATCTTGGGTACGTTGAGCAGACCGGCCGAGTCGCCGATCAGCATCGCGCCCGGCATCTCGACGGTGGGCAGCGACTGGTAGCCGCCCTCGACCAGGGCGCGCGCGCCGGCCGACAGGATCTCGCCGCCATCGAGCAGCTCCTTCATCATCGGGTGGTGCTTGAACTGCTGGAAGGCCTCGAACGGAGTAAAGTTCGGATCCTGGTAGTCAAGGCCGCAGACAAACCCCACGGCCACGCGATCCTTGTCGAGGTGGTAGACGAAGCTGCCGCCGTAGATTTCGCCAGGCAACGGCCAGCCCACAGTATGCTGGATCAGACCGGGCTCAACGCGCCCCTCGGGCAACTGCCACAGCTCCTTCATGCCGATACCGTAGGTCTGCGGGTCGCAGTCGGCATCCAACTTGTACTTGCCGATCGCCCGCTTGGACAGGTGCCCGCGGCAACCTTCGCCCAGCACGGTCACGGCGGCACGAATCTCGATGCCCTGAACGTAGGTGTCCTTGTAATTACCGTCCTTGTCGATGCCCATATCGCCGATGATCACGCCCTGGACCTCGTCGTTGTCGTTGTACGACAGGTCGGCGGCGGCAAAGCCGGGAAACAGGTCGACACCCAGCGCCTCGGCCTTGGGCGCCAGCCAGGCGCACATCGCCCCCAGCGAGACGATGAAGTTGCCGTGATTCTTCTGCTGCGGCGGCGTGGGCAGCTTGCGCGAGCCGGTCTTCGACAGCTTCAGGAACTGGTCGCGACCGGCCGGCACGCAGATCGGCGGCGGGTCATCGCGCCAGCCCTCGATCAGCGCATCCAGCGGCTCGGGCTCGATCACCGCGCCGGACAGGATGTGACCGCCGATTTCGGCCGCCTTTTCGATCACGCAGACGTTGAGATCATCCTTGAGTTGCTTGAGACGAATGGCGCAGGCCAGCCCGGCCGGGCCGGCGCCGACGATCACCACGTCGTATTCCATGATTTCACGTTCCGACATCGAATCCGTTCCCTTTTCCTGATGGTCGCCTGAAGTCTGACGTCATGATAAACGGAAACCTGTTTAGATATGTTTCTCAGCCATGCCCTGCCCTGGTTGATTCCACGGCAGATGAACGCGGAGGAACGCAGATTCAATGGGTGCGGTACAGAAGTGAATGCAGAAATACCCACTCCCCCCTCGACTACTCCAGATCGCGATAACTCTGCACCTGGAAACGCGGCGAGCATATGGCCAGGAACTCCAGGTCATGCTGACCCGGGTTTCGGATGCGCTGTCGAATGCCGGCAGGAATGATCACCACATCGTTTTCGCTGACGACCCGATCCGGCATGTCCCCCACTTCGACCACGCCGGTTCCGGCCAGGATGACGTAGCGCTCCACCGTGCCGGTCAGCGCATGCCAACGTGTCTGCCCGCCCGGGGGCAAACGCACCCGCGCGATCGAAACGGATTCGTCGGATGCGGAGTTCGACAGTTCGGTGATATGGCAGCCCTCTCGAAACCAGTATTCATCGCGTTCGGGACGAGCCGAAAGAATCACCGGTTCGGTCGAATCCGCCATATGCTCGTTCATGAATCAGCCGCATCCACGCCCGGCAAAAGGGGTTCGAGTGCCGGCCACAGCCGCTCGAGCATCTTAGGCTGGGCTTCCGGAGTGGGATGAATGCCATCGGCCATCATCATGCCGGGCTGGTCGAACAGATCATCGAGGAAGAACGGCACCAGAGCAATATCGTATTCCTCGGCCAGTTCCGGATAGACCGCCTCGAAACGACGCACGTAGGCCGGCCCGAGATTCGGCGGCATCCGGATCTGCATCAGCGCCACTTTTGCCCCCGAGGTCTTGCCCTTTTCGATAATCGCCGCAAGATTGTCCTTGATCTGCCGCGGGCTGAGCGCGCGCAAGCCGTCGTTGCCGCCGAGAATGATCAGCAAGACGTCGGGGCGATAGTCTTCAAGCAAGTCGTCGATACGGCTAGAGGCCCCGGCGGTGGTTTCGCCCGAAATGCTGGCATTGACCACGTCAAGGTCATCGCCCAGGCGCTCGGACAAGAGATGGGCCCATCCGACTTCACGCGGCATGTTGTAGGCATCTGACAGACTGTCACCGACGACCAGCACGGTACCGGCATGCAGCGGCAGGGCCGAGGCGGCCAGGCCCAGCATGAGCAGCGCAAAGAGCAATCTGGAAGACATTTTCACCATGAACCAATCAACCCGGGAAATCCTCTCTTGCCATCACGTCGGCTTTGCCGTCGATGCGCCCGGCGGGCGACTTCAGATTCTGGAAGATATCACCCTTGACCTGAACGCAGGCGAAACGCTGGCCATTGTCGGTGCCTCAGGCTCCGGAAAGACCACCCTGCTCGGTCTGCTGGCCGGACTCGAACTGCCGACATCGGGAGACATCCGGCTGACCGATGCCGATCTCAAGTCGCTTGACGAAGACCAGCGGGCCACGCTGCGCCGCCGCCAGGTCGGATTCGTCTTCCAGTCCTTTCACCTGCTGCCCAGCCTGACCGCACTGGAAAACGTCATGCTGGCACTGGAAATCGCCGGCTTTGACAATGTTCGCGACCGGGCCACGCAGGCGCTGACTCGCGTGGGGCTGGATCATCGCCTGGATCACTACCCGCGGCAGATGTCGGGTGGCGAGCAGCAACGGGTGGCCATCGCCCGGGCCTTCGCCGGCAACCCCGCCATCCTGTTCGCCGATGAGCCGACCGGCAACCTCGACCGTCGAACCGGCCAATCCATCGCCGACCTGCTGTTCGAGCTCAACCGCGACCACGACACCGCCCTGGTCCTGGTCACCCACGACCTGGAACTGGCCCGGCGCTGCAACCACATCGAGGAAATCGTCGACGGCCGACTGGTCCAAAAGGCGGTCACCGGGTGAAGAAGGATCAAGGCGCAAGGCACAAGGGGCAAGGCACAAGGATCAAGGTACAAGGAACAAAGAACATGAAACCAGAAATATGGATCAATCCTCGCCAGCGACAATCCTTGCGCCTTGCGCCTTGAACCTTTCGCCTTGAACCTCGAACCTCGTCAATGAACCCGATTTCCCTCTCATTCCGCCTCCTCACCCGCCAGGGCCGCTCGGGCGCGCTGGTCATGCTGGCTGCCGGCCTGATCGTGGCCACGGCCGCGCTGGGGGCGGTGAGTCTGTTTACCGACCGGGTCGGGCGGGCGCTGGAGCGCGAGGCCGGGGAAGCGCTGGCCGCCGACCTGATCGTGGCCGGGCGCGAACGTCTGCCACGCGAGTTTTTCGAGCAGGCAGAGGATTTCGGGCTGGCAACCGGCGAGATCATTCTGATGAGCACCGCGGTGTTCGTCGGCGAGGAAAGCCAGCTCATCGACGTCAAGGGTGTGGGTGGCGGTTATCCCCTGCGTGGGCAATTGCGCCTCTCGGCAGACCTGGACGGCACCGACGAGGCCGTGGCCCACCTGCCCGAGCGCGGGACCGCCTGGCTGGAACCGCGCGGCCTGCGTGCACTGGATGCCGAAATTGGTGACAGCACGGAATTGGGCTACAGCGAACTGACCATCGACCGCGCCGTGCTGTTCGAACCCGACCGCGGCGGCAGCCGCTTCATGCTTGCCCCGCGCATGATGGTCCACATCGACGATCTGCTCGAAAGCGAACTGCTCGGCCCCGGTGCCCGCGCGCGCTACCGCCTGCTCGTGGCCGGCAGCGAGTCGGCGGTGGACGAGTTCACACGCTGGGTCGAGCCGCGCCTGGACGACAACCAGAACCTGATCACCGTGGCCGATGCCGAGGACCAGACCGGTATGGCCCTGACCCAGGCACAGCGCTTCCTGGGCGTGGCCGCCCTGACCGCGGTGATCCTGGCCGCCGTGGCCATCCTGCTCTCGGCGATGCGCTTTTCACTGGCCCAGCGCGATCTGGTGGCCCTGCTCAAGGCCTTTGGTGCACAAGGTGGCAGCATCATGACGGCGATGTCGCTCATGCTGCTGTGGCTGGTTCTGGTCAGCATCGTGATTGGAGGCACGGCGGGACTGGTCGCCCAGGAGCTGATCGCGCGCACTCTTGCCGATGCGCCCGGCAGTGACCTGCCGCCGGTGCGCTTCGGGCCGCTGGCCGGTGCCGGCGTGTTCACGCTGCTGCTGGCGGCCGGGTTCGCCCTGCCGCCGCTTCTGAACCTGCGCGGTGTGCCGCCTATGCGCATCCTCAACCGCTCGCTGGACACGCGCATCGGCATTTCGCGGCTGTTGTGGCTGCTGCCGGTCGGCGCGGCCCTGGCCATTCCGGTGATGCAGCTGGGCGATACCCGCCTGGCCCTGATCGTGCTCGGCGCCAGCGCCGGTCTGGCCGGCAGCCTGGCATTGTTCGGCTGGTTGGCCATGCTGGCCAGTGGCCGACTGGCGCGTCGCGCGCGCGCGGCCTGGCGCTTCGGGCTGGCCGGCCTGCAGCGGCGACGCGGTGCCGGCATCGTCCAGGTCACGGCACTCGGGCTGGGGCTGATGGCCCTGCTGTTGCTCGTGATCGTGCGCGCCGAAATGCTCGAGCAGTGGCGAACCAGCCTGCCGGCAGACGCGCCCGATCATTTCCTGGTCAATATCCAGCCCGACCAGGCCAGCGCCGTCGAGCAAAGACTCAGCGAGGCCGGGGTGGTCAACCTGCAGATGCGACCGATGGCCAATGCCAACCTGGTGGCCATCAACGGCGAGCGCCCACCCGACGACCGCATGGCCGGCCAGGTCAACGTGTCGTGGATCGACGAGCTGCCACCGGCCAACGAGATCGTCGCCGGCGAGTTCTTCACTGCCGGTGCCAGCGGCGAGATCTCCCTGGCGGCGATGTGGGCCGAGCGGTTGGGGGCCGGCCTGGGCGACGAACTGACATTCGAATCCGGCGCGCGCCGCTTCAGTGCCACGGTGACCAGCATCCGCGAGGTGGACTGGAATTCGTTCAACGTCAACTTCTTCATCCTGCTCACGCCCGATGCCGGCGAGTTCCTGCCGCACCAGAAAATCGCCAGCTTCCATCTCGGCGATGCCGACAGCGGATTGCTGCGCGAGATCTCGCGCAGCTGGCCCAACATTTCGGTCATCGACATCGGCGTGATCATCGAACGGATCACCGAGATCATCGAGCGGGTCAGCCAGGCTGCCCAGGTGGTGTTCTTCTTTACCCTGCTGGCCGGGCTGGTCGTGCTGCTGGCCGCCCTGGAGGCCACCCGTGACGAGCGCCGGCGCGAGGCGGCGCTGATTCGCACACTGGGGGCCGACAACCGCATGGTCCTGCGCGGCCTGCTGGTGGAATATAGCACCATGGCGCTAATCGCCGCGGCCCTGGCCACGGCCGGGGCCGGCATCACCGGCTGGTTCCTGGCCACCGAGCTGTTCGAGTTTCGCTACCAGCCCTCGCTGTGGCTGTTCACGGCCGGGTTCGTCGCTTCTGCCGTCCTGATCGTCGGCAGCGGCTGGCTGGGCAACCGCTCGGTGCTGCGCACGCCACCGGTGCGCATCCTGCGAACGGGAAGCTGATCGCGCCATGCAACAGGAACACAGCCAGAATGCCTCGGTGCGCGACCGCGACGACCCTCACGCGCAATTGATTCTCAATGGACATCCATGGCGGGTGGTCTGGCACATGGCCTGGCCGGCCGTGGCCGTGATGGTGGCGTTCGGCCTCAACACGGTGATGGATGCCATCTACATCGGTCAGCTGATCGGCGAACAGGCCCTGGCCGGCGCGGTACTGGCCTACCCCGTCACCCAGATCACGCTGGGACTGGGTTCGCTGGCCGGCATTGGCGGCGGCGTGGCACTGTCGATTGCCATCGGCCGCGGCGACCAGAATGTCGTACGCCGCCTGCCCGGCACGGCACTGGCCATTGCCGCGGTCATGGCGCTGATCTATGCACTGGTCGGCGGGCTGTTCCCCGAGGCACTGGTCTACGGCATGGGCGCGCGTGACGAACTGGTCCCCATCGCCGCCAGTTACCTGCGCGCCTCGGCACTGGGCGGCATCGGCGCCATCGCCGGCATGACGCTCAACATGCTGCTGCGCGGCGAGGGCAAGATGAAGCTGGCCGCGGGCTACATGGGCGTGGGCCTGGCCGCGAATATCGTGCTGACGCCCGTCTTTATCGTGGTATTCGACTGGGGTGTGGCCGGTGCGGCCTGGGCGACCAATATCGGCGGTGCCATCGGTGGCCTGCTGGTCTGGCGCCGCTACCTGCTCGGGCAGGCCAGCTACCCGGTCGATGCGCGCTTTGTCGGCCTGCCGCGTCAACTGACCGCGCGCATCGTGCGCCTGGGCACGCCGGCGATGATCATGAGTTCGATGGGGCTGGTCCAGGCCATCGTGGTGTTCAACATGCTCGCCCGCATCGGCGACCAACACGATATCGCCTTCTTCGGCGCCGCCTGGCGCCTGCTGCTGTTCATCATCACCCCGCTGTTCGGCCTGATGCGCGCCTTCCAGCCGGTAGCCGGCATGAACTACGGTGCCGGGCAGTGGCAGCAGGTACAGCGCCACTACTGGACTTTCGTTGCCGCCGGCGCACTGATGATCGTGCCGATCTGGGGACTGATGAACCTGTTCCCCGACCCGGTGCTCGGACTGATGCTGCCCGATGCGACCTTCAGTGCCACCGACCTGCACCATTTCCGTGTCCTGGTGCTGGTACTGCCGGTGCTGCCCATCGTGTTCACGGCCCTGGCGCTGTTGCCGGCCATCGAGCAACCCGGCAAGGCCACCACGGTGTCGATCTCGCGCCAGTTGCTGCTGTATGCCCCGGTCATGCTGGTGCTGCCGCACTTCATCGGTGTGGGCGGCATCTACTACGGCTCCACCGCCATCGATTTCCTGTGTGCGCTCTGGCTGCTGATCATCGTGCTGACCACCTTTTCAGGGCAGAAAGCGGACACCGACTCAAGAGAGGTGGTGCGCTAGAATCGACGCACACCCTCGTGGAGTGTGCGCATGTTCCGATCCGTTCTGGTGCTGGGCTACATCCGTGGCATCCGCATCGAGATTCACATCAGCTGGCTGATCATTTTCGTGCTGCTGCTGGTCTCGCTGGGCGCCGGGCTCAACCAGGCCTATCCGGACTGGTCTGTGCCGGTTGTCCTGATCACCACCGTGGGCACGGTTCTGCTGTTCTTTGCCAGCATCCTCGCCCATGAAATGGGGCACAGCATTGTCGCCATTCGGCGCGGCATACCGGTCAAGGCCATCACCCTGTTCATCTTCGGCGGCATGGCGCAGATCAGCAAGGACTCGGAGTCGGCCAACGACGAGTTCTGGATTGCCATCGCCGGGCCGGCAGTCAGTTTCGCGCTGGCCGCCGGTTTCCTGCTGCTGGCGCTGCCGGCAGCCGCGATCAGCGAACCGCTGTCGGTGGCCATGAGCTGGCTGGGGCTGATCAACCTCATCGTTGCCGTGTTCAATCTGATTCCGGGCTTTCCGCTAGACGGCGGCCGCGTCTTTCGCGCACTGGTCTGGAAATTTACCGGCGATGCCACACTCGGCATGCGTGCGGCGGTCATGGGCGGCCGGCTGGTGGCCTACGGCCTGTTTGCCGTGGGCCTGTGGAGCATGCTGGCCATGGGCAACCTGCTCGGCGGGCTGTGGATCATGATCATTGCCTGGTTCCTGCTCAACATGGCCGAGGCCAGCGGTCGGGATTTCGGCCTGCGCAAGCGTCTTCACGGTCTGCGGGCCCGCGACCTGGCCGATCAGGACCTGCCGCTGGTGCCGCGGGCCACCCCGGTCGACGAGTGGGTCCACGATCACATGCTGGCCGACGGGTTGCGGGCCCACTTCGTCGGCAAGCGCGACGATATCATCGGCCTGGTCACACTGTCGGACGCGCGCAAGCTGCCGCGCGAGAGATGGTCGCAAACCACTGTCGCCGACATCATGACGCCGACAGACGACCTGGTGCACGTGGGCTCCGACAGCCGGGCCGATGAAATCCTGCAGTTGATCAACGAGCGCGGCCTCAACCAGTTGCCGGTCATGGACGGAGAGCGCGTGGTCGGCTGGATCGATCGACGCCGCCTGCTCGGGACCATCGAACTCCACCTGGAACTGAAAGCCTGATGCGCGCCATGCTGCTCGAGCGGGTGCAAGCTGCCGGCGACAAGGATCCGCCCCTGCGCGCGGTCGACCTGCCGATGCCGGAACCGAAATCCGGCGAGGTACTGATCCGGGTTCATGTCTGTGCCGTGTGTCACACCGAGCTCGACGAGATCGACGGCCGGGTGGCGGCACGACTGCCGGTTGTGCCCGGTCACCAGGCGGTCGGCATCGTCGCGGCCCACGGGCCCGGGGCGGAAGGCGCTCCAGCCGTGGGCAGCCGCGTCGGCGTGGGCTGGATATTCAGCGCCTGCGGCACCTGCGACCGCTGCCGCGAAGGACGGGAAAACCTGTGTGTCGACTTTCGCGGCACCGGCTGTCACGTCCACGGTGGTTACGCCGAGTACATGACGGTGCCCTCGGCTTTCACTCACTCCATTCCCGACCCGATCAGCGATGTAACAGCAGCGCCCATGCTTTGCGGCGGTGCCATTGGCTTGAGAAGCCTGCGCCTGTGCGAACTGACCAACGGGCAGGTTCTGGGTCTGACCGGATTCGGCAGCTCCAACCATCAGGTCCTGCAACTTGCCCGCATCCTGCTGCCCGACAGCCCCGTGCTGGTCTGGGCACGCAACCCGGATCAACGCCGCCAGGCACTGGAGTCGGGTGCGGCCTGGGCCGGCGACACCCGCGCGAAGGCACCGTATCCGGCCGATGCCATCATCGATACCACACCGGTGTGGGAACCGGTCATGGCGGCCCTGGACCAACTGGCGCCGGGCGGGCGACTGATCATCAACGCCATCAGCAAGGAACAAGCCGATCGGTCACTGCTGGCCGAACTGGACTACTCGAAGCAGTTGTGGATGGAGCGCTCGATCCGGTCGGTCGCCAACGTGACCCGCAGCGACATACGCGAATTCCTCGAACTGGCCGCGACGCACACACAACTGCGCCCGCTCACGCAGGTATACGCGCTGGAGGAGGCCAACCAGGCGCTGGAAGAAATACGCAACGGCCGAATTCATGGCGCGAAAGTGCTGGCGGTTGGACATGCGCGGGGAGACTACTGAGAATCCCCGGCGGAATGCGAGGCTACTTGGGGGACCCCTTGCGCACGTCCTGCTGAATATCAAAGCGAGCGAAATACTGCTGGCCCGGCTCGTCATCCTGACGATTGCCGCTGCGTGGCTCGCCGATGCTGCCAATGTATTTCATGTCATTGCCCGGCGCCATGCGGTAGACCAGTAGCGCCTTGCGCGTCTCCGACAACGGCGCGTCGGAAATCACGGTGACATTGCGTTCGCGGCCGGTCTCGGCGACCGTGACCTTGGTGAAGCGACCACTGTTGGTGGTCATGTCGGAAACCGCACCCTGATAGTAGGTGGTCTGTCCACGCCGCTCCAGGCCCAGGGTCGTGGAAAGCGAGGCGCACATCTCCTCGGCCCGCTTGACCGTGTCTTCCGTCAGTGCTTCGAAAAGTTCCTTGTCACGCGGCATGCTCTAAACCCCCGGATAAATGAATCTCCTACTCCCATTATAGGGATAGAGTTCACAACAAGAAAGCCTGTTTGCGGAACCAACCGGATCAACCGCCGCGCCGGCGCGCCCACCAGGCCAGCCGCTTGCCGATCTCGCGCTCGAAGCCGCGCTCGGCCGGTCGATAGAACTGGCTGCGCGGCATCTCGTCGGGAAAATAGTTCTGGCCCGAAAAACCCTCATCGGTGTCGTGATCGTACACGTAATCCCTGCCGTAGCCGAGCTCCTTCATCAGGGTCGTGGGGGCATTGAGAATGTGCGCTGGTGGTGCGAGTGAACCCGTCTCCCTGGCGGCCACCGTGGCGGCGTTCTGCGCCTTGTAGACGGCATTGGACTTGGGTGCGGTGGCCAGGTACAGCGTGGCCTGGACGATGGCCAGCTCGCCTTCCGGCGAGCCCAGCACCTCGAAGGTTTCGCGTGCGGCCAGCGCCTGGACCAGCGCCTGTGGATCGGCCAGCCCGATATCTTCCGAAGCGAAGCGGATCAGGCGCCGGACGATGTAGAGCGGGTCTTCCCCGCCGACCAGCATGCGCGCCAGCCAGTAGAGGGCAGCATCGGCATCCGATCCGCGCAGGGACTTGTGCAGCGCCGAAATCAGGTTGTAGTGCTCCTCCCGATCCTTGTCATAGGCCGGCGCACGCCGCTGCAGCAATCGCGCCAGCGTCGTCTCATCGAGTCGTTCATCGGCTGCGGTCAGCCCGGTCAGGGTCTCGACCGCATTGAGCAGGTAGCGGCCATCGCCGTCGGCCATGGCCAGCAGCATTTCGCGCGCCTTGCCGGTCAGCGGCAGCGAAATCTCGAGGTGTTTCTCGGCACGCTTGAGCAGGTCCTCAAGCGCCGTCTCGTCCAGGCGTCGCAGGACCAGTACCTGCATGCGCGAGAGCAGGGCGGCGTTGAGTTCGAACGAGGGATTTTCCGTGGTCGCCCCGACCAGGGTGATCGTGCCATCCTCCACATGCGGCAGAAAGCTGTCCTGCTGGGCCCGGTTGAAGCGGTGGATTTCGTCGACGAACAGCAAGGTGCCCTGCCCGTTGGCGCGACGAATCCTGGCCGCCTCGAAGATCTTCTTCAGGTCGCCAACACCGGAAAAAATCGCCGAAATCTGAACGAACACCAGATCGCCGACCTGCGCCAGCAACCGCGCCAGCGTCGTCTTGCCGGTCCCCGGCGGCCCCCAGAAAACCAGCGAGGCCACCTTGCCCGAATCCACCATGCGCCGCAGCGGACCATCGGCACCAAGCAGGTGATCCTGGCCGACCACCTCGTCAAACGCCCTCGGCCGCAACCGATCCGCCAGCGGAGCGCTTGCATCCTCGTCTTCCGGGTTCTGCTGCGAAAACAAATCCGACATAATGCCAATCCTAACGCTGAAGATTAAACGAAGGAACAAGGTGCAAGGCACAAGGCGCAAGGACGGAAAGATAGAAATCCTTGTTCCTTGAACCGTGACCCTTGAACCTGTTCCATTCACCCATTAACCCATTAACCCATTAACCCATTAACCCATTAACCCAGTAAATATCCCCCGGCAAAGCCGGGGGCTTTAATTTTGTGAGCCGCTCAAAGCGGCAATAAAACCTGGGGCCACCT
>SLIA01000312.1 GCA_007135935.1 Wenzhouxiangella sp. | reverse complement strand
CTTCGTGCCCTTCTTCGTGTCCTTCGTGTCGCCGCTTTTGACGATGCACGATGATTGGTCAACGATTCTTGCGGTTGCCGATCAGGTCATCAACCACTCCCGGGTCGGCCAGTGTGGAGGTGTCGCCCAGGTTGCCGTAGTCGTTTTCCGCGATCTTTCTCAGAATGCGTCGCATGATCTTGCCCGAGCGGGTCTTGGGCAGGCCCGGCGCGAACTGGATGAAGTCGGGCTTGGCGATCGGGCCGATGCGTTCGCGCACCCACTGGGTGAGCGTGCCGAGCAAGTCGTCGCTGGCTTCCACGCCGGCGGTGAGCGTCACGTAGGCGTAGATGCCCTGGCCCTTGATGTCGTGCGGGAAGCCGACCACGGCGGCCTCGGAGACATCCGGGTGGGCCACCAGCGCGGACTCGATTTCGGCAGTGCCCATGCGGTGACCGGAGACATTGAGCACATCGTCCATGCGCCCGGTGATCCACCAGTAGCCGTCCTCGTCGCGACGGGCGCCGTCGCCGGTGAAGTAGAGCTGATCGAAAGTCGCGAAGTAGGTGTCGATGAAGCGCTGGTGGTCGCCGTAGACGGTGCGCATCTGCCCCGGCCAGGAGTCGGCGATGACCAGCGCGCCGGAGGTGGCGCCTTCGAGCACCTTGCCCTCGGTATCGCGCAGCTCCGGCTTGATGCCGAAAAACGGCACCGTGGCCGAACCGGGCTTGAGATCGGTCGCACCGGGCAGCGGCGAGATCAGGATGCCGCCGGTCTCGGTCTGCCACCAGGTATCGACGATGGGGCAGCGACTCTCGCCCACGACCTGGTGATACCACTCCCAGGCCTGCGGATTGATCGGCTCGCCCACCGTGCCGAGGATGCGCAAGGACTTCCGCGAGGTCTTCTTCACCGGCTCGTCGCCCTCGCGCATGAGCGCGCGGATGGCAGTCGGCGCGGTGTAGAAGATGCTCACGTTGTGCTTGTCGACCACCTGCCAGAAGCGCGAGTGGTCGGGGTAATTGGGCACGCCCTCGAACATCAGCGTGGTGGCGCGGTTGGCCAGCGGGCCGTAGACGATGTAGCTGTGACCGGTAATCCAGCCCACATCGGCCGTGCACCAGTAGACCTCGCCGGGGCGGTAGTCGAAGATCGCCTCGTGGGTCAGTGCGGTGTAGAGCAGGTAGCCGGCGGTGGTGTGTAGCACGCCCTTGGGCTTGCCGGTGGAGCCGGAGGTGTAGAGGATGAACAGCGGGTCCTCGGCGTTCATCTCTTCCGGTTCGCACTCGGCGCTGGCGTTGGCGCTGATGTCCTCGTACCAGACGTCGCGACCCTCGGTCCAGCCGATGTCGGCACCGGTGCGCTTGACTACCACGACCTTGTCGACCGTGGTGACCTCGTCGCTGGCCAGTGCCTTGTCGACATTGTTTTTCAGTGGCACCTTCTTGCCGCCGCGAATACCTTCGTCGGCAGTAATCACCGCCGACGATTCGCAGTCGACGATGCGACCGGCCAGCGCTTCGGGCGAGAAGCCGCCGAAGACCACCGAGTGCACTGCGCCGATACGCGCGCAGGCCAGCATGGCCACGGCCGCTTCGGGAATCATCGGCATGTAGAGCGTGACGCGATCACCCTTCTTCACGCCCTGGTCCTTCAGCCCGTTGGCCAGGCGGCAGACCTTCTCGTGCAGCTCGCGATAGGTGATGCGCGCATCGTCGTCGGGGTCGTCGCCCTCCCAGATGATGGCGGTTTCATCGCCATGTTCGGCCAGGTGCCGGTCCAGGCAGTTGACGGTGACATTCAGGGTGCCGTCCTCGAACCAGCGGATGTGCAGGTCATCCTTTTTCCACGACACGTCCTTGACCTTGCTGAACGGCTTGATCCAGTCCAGTCGTTCACGCGCCTGCTCGGCCCAGAAGCCTTCCGGGTCGTCGATCGAGGCCTGGTACATTTCGCGATAGCGGTCGCGGTCGTACAGGGCATCTTTCATGGAATCGGGTACGGGATAGGTCTTTTCGTTGGCCATGATCTTTACGCTCACTCCAGCCCTTGGTTTGTTTGTGTTCGATCTTAGCAGGCTCTGGTTGTGAGGCCCAATGCGACGTTGGTCTACCGCCAGGGGTGTGGGGGGCGGGCCGGGTGGTATGGGTCGCGGTGGGCCGCCGGCGGTCTTCGGCGGTGTTGGCTGCTCGGGTGTCGGAGGCGTTCTGGTGCCACTGAAATCAGGCTGGGGTGTTGGCGAGATGCGCTGACCTCGACAGGCGCAATCGTTGCGGATGGCACGGCTGACCGGTTGCCGGCGTCCGGACCGCCTCTGTTCCACCGCGACCCACACCACCCGGCCTGAAAAGGTGGAAGAAGGTTTCGAATCGCCACGACATTGCTGCCTTTCAACCTTCTCCAAGCCATCCGCATCGAATTGACCGATCGCCCGGGCTTTCGCCAGAAACCACCCCCGCTCCCCGCACTACTCCGACCTTCGTCTAATAGACCAATCGCCAATGGTCGATGCCCGTGAAACCTCGCATAGTCGGACACCAGACAGTCCGCACTCGGGAACAAAACGGGAGAAACCTTATGGCTACACGACACCTGGGCATCATGGCGTTGGTGATGCTGCTCGCCTCGGCGCCGGCTTTCGGCGATGCATCGCCGGGCGAGCGCGAGCGTGCGCTGGAAGAGCGCATCGAGTCGCTCGAGCGCATGGTGCAGCAGCTGCTCGACGAGCGTGGTGAGGCGCATGCCGAAGACGAGGCCGTACGCGGTGAAATGGAGCAATTGCGCCAGGAGCTGGCGGCGCTCGAAGCGCGAGATGCCGAAAAAACACCGTCAGGCACCGAGTTCAACTTCACCGGCTTCATCAAGCACGACATGATGTACAGCCGCTACAGCGCCGGGTCGGCACCGCCCAATTCCATCCTGCGCGATTTCCACGTGCCCGCCGCCATTCCCGTCGGTGGCGAGACCTCGGCGACGGACTTCGATACCCATATCCGCGAGACACGATTCATTTTCGATGTGCAGCGGCCCGAAGACGACCTGCAGGCCCATCTGGAATTCGACTTTTCGGCGGGTACGGGCGGCGACGAGCGCCTGACCAATACGACCAGCCCCAACATCCGGCATGCCTTCCTGCGCTGGAACGATCTGCTGGCCGGTCAGACCTGGACGACGTTCTTCAACGTCGGCGCCCTGCCGGAGAACATTGACTTCATCGGACCGGCCGAAGGCACGATTTTCGTGCGCCAGGCCCAGCTTCGATACACCAACGGCCCCTGGCAGTTCGCACTGGAGAACCCCGAAACCACGGTCACGCCCTTCGGTGGCGGGGCGCGCATCGTCACCGATACCGCGTCGATTCCGGATCTCGTGGCCCGCTACAACCACGATGCCGACTGGGGCCAGTTCTCGGTGGCCGCGCTCGGGCGCCAACTGGGTATTGACGGGGTCAATGGCCGGGAACGCGAAACCGCCTTTGCGCTGAGCCTGTCGGGAAGATTCGACGTTGGCCAGAACGACATCCGCTGGATGGTCTCGGGCGGACCGGGCATCGGTCGTTACCTGGGGCTCAACACGGCCAACGAAGCCGTGCTCGACGCCGATGGTCGACTCGACACCATCGATGCCTATGGCGGCTTCCTGTCTTACCGTCACCTGTGGAATGATCGCTGGCGTTCGAACTTCACCCTGTCGGCGTTCAGTGCCGACAACGACACCGATCTGACCGGGATGAACGTGACGAAAAGCGCCGAAAGCGCCCATGTCAACCTGATCTATCAGGCCAACCCCCATCTTCGCTTCGGGCTGGAGTACCAGCACGCCCGCCGCGAGATCGAATCAGGGGATTCCGGCAACATGAACCGGCTGCAGTTCGCCACCATCTACGCGTTCTGAGCCAGCGAGTCTCACGGCCCGCAATTGAACCGGCAGTCGGCCTGGGCCGCTGCCGGTTTTGCGTTCAGGCCTTTCAGGCTCACGGTTCATTATTGTTGGAACCATGTTGTTCGAACCATGTGACTGTAACCATGCGTCGATCATGACGCCGGCCGTGCCATAATCGGCGGAGCTTTCTGGCTTGAGTTCCACCTGCATTCCGGCGTTGTGCATGACCGACAGGCCCGATCTCCAATCCGACCCAGAACGATCCGGCAGGCTGGCGGCCACGGGCGACTGGCGCATTGACGCGGTGGGCGGGCGTGGGTTTTCGACTGCGGCCTTGCCTGACGACGCCAGCGGACTGGACGCCACCGCTGTCGAGCAACTCGACTCGGTGGGTGCACTCGTGCTGGTGCAACTGGCCGAACGGATGGGGATCGAGCCGGCCGAGATTGTCCTGCGCGACGAGCATCGCCCGCTGGTCGATGCCGTCATTGCCGCCTCCGGCTCGGACGAACCGGAGCCCGATCCCGAACCGGCATGGGTGAGTTTCCTCGCCCATATCGGCGAGGTCACCACGAGTTTCGGCGGCGGCTTCAAGTTGTTCCTGGGCTTTCTCGGGCTGGGCGTCAGCTCGCTCCTGCGCACCGTGTTCCGCCCCAGCCGGTGGCGCATTACCTCGACCATCCACCACATGGAGCAGACCGGGCTCAACGCCTTGCCGCTGGTGATGTTGTTGAGCTTCCTCATCGGCGCGGTGATTGCCTACCTCGGCGCCACGGTACTCAAGGAGTTCGGCGCCGAGCTGTTCGTCGTCGATCTGACCACCATCGCCTTTTTTCGCGAGATGGGGGTGCTGGTGACCGCCATCATCCTGGCCGGACGCACGGCCAGCGCCTATACCGCCCAGATCGGCACCATGAAGTCGCGTGAAGAGATCGACGCCATGCGCACGCTGGGGCTGGACCCTTTCGTGCTGCTGGTCATGCCGCGGCTGGTGGCGTTGCTGGTCATGCTGCCCATCCTGGCCGCGGCGGCAACGCTTTCGGGCATGGCCGGGGGCATGACGGTGTCGGCATTTTCGCTCGATATCGGGCCCGATCTGTTCATGTCGAGAATCCACGAAACCCTGAACCTGCGTCATTACCTGGTCGGCCTGGTCAAGGCGCCGCTGTTTGCGGTTGTCATCGCCCTGGTCGGATGTCTGGAGGGGTTCAAGGTCACCGGCACCGCGCAGTCGGTCGGCGAGCACACCACCAGTGCGGTAGTGCAGTCGATGTCGCTGGTGATCGTCATCAATGCGCTGGCCGCCGTGTTTTTCATGGAGATGGGATGGTGAACGCGCCGGAGCAGTCGGTACAGAGCGTGGTGAAAGTGCGCGGACTGCGCAACCAGTTCGGATCCACCGTGGTGCACCAGGGGCTGGATCTCGATGTTCGACGCGGCGAGATTCTCGGCATCGTCGGGGGCTCGGGTTCGGGCAAGTCGGTACTGATGCGGGCCATACTCGGGTTGCGGCCTCCGCAGGCCGGCACCATCGAGGTGCTCGGCGAGCGCATCGACCAGGGGGCGTCGGGGCGCAGCCTGCTCAGGCGACGCACTGGCGTGCTGTTCCAGGACGGGGCGCTGTTTTCCTCGCTGACCGTGCGCGAGAACGTCGAGGTGCCGATCAAGCAGCATTATCCGGCCATGTCGGATTCGCTCAGGCGCGACCTGGCGCGACTGAAGATTCGCATGGTCGGCCTGCCGGTCGCCGCCGGCGCGAAGCTGCCCTCGGAGTTGTCCGGCGGCATGCGCAAGCGCGCCGGCCTGGCGCGCGCCCTGGCGGTGGACCCGGAACTGCTGTTTCTCGACGAGCCCACCGCCGGGCTCGATCCGATTGGCGCGGCGGCTTTCGACGAGCTGCTCGTCACCTTGCGCCAGGCGCTGGGGCTGACCGTATTCCTCATTACCCACGATCTTGATACGCTTTATGCCATCTGCGATCGCGTGGCGGTGATTGGCGACGGCAGGATACTTGTCAGCGGCCCGTTGTCTGAAGTGGAAGATTTCGAGCACGAGTGGGTTCAGAATTACTTTCATGGGCCGCGCGCGCGTGCCGCCAGGCAGGCCGGTCGGGCCGGGAGTTGAACGATATGGAAACGCGAGCCAATCACGTCCTCATTGGTGCCTTTACCGTGGCCGGGCTGGTCATGTTGCTGGTTGTCGGATTGTGGGCGGCGCGTTACGCCGCCGATGACAGCTGGAAGGAGTACGAGGTGGTCTTCGAGCACCCGGTCACGGGCCTGTCATCGGGATCGACCGTGCAATACAACGGCATCAACATGGGCAGCGTACGCGAGCTCAGACTGGCGCCGGACGATCCCAGCAAGGTGATCGCGCGCATCCGGCTGGAGGCCGATGCCCCGGTGCGTGAAGACACCGTGGCGCGTCTGACGGTGTCGGGGCTGACCGGCGTGGCCTTCATTCAGCTGCGCGGTGGCAGCCCGGAAAGCCCGGCGCTGGAACCTGGCCCGGACCGCAAGCCGCCGCAGATCCTGGCCGAGGAGTCAGGCTTGCAGAAACTCATCGACGCCTCGGAGGATATCGCTTCGATGGCCAGCGAGGTGATGCTGCGCCTTCTCGATTTCCTCAGCGAGGACAATGCCGAACGGGTATCGCACACCCTCGACAATTTCGACCGGCTGTCCGAGGCGATACTCGACGAGAGCGACCTGATCGCCGACACCATTCGCAATCTGCACCAGGGCAGCGAAAGCCTGGCTGGCGTGCTCGGCCGTTCGCAGCGGCTCATCGACGAGATGAGCAACGCCCTGGCCGGTGTCGATGAGCACCTCCTGTCCGGATTGCCGGACTTGTCCGACGACCTGGCGCGCACCATGGCCCATCTTGAAACGGCATCGAGGCGCATTGATCGCGTGCTGGCCGATAACGAGGCCGCCATGAGCGAGTTCGGCGTCGAGGTGCTCTCCCCGATGGGGCCGGCGGTGCAGGAGTTTCGCCAACTGTTGCGCGAGCTGTCGCGCTTGAGCAGTCGATTCGAGCGCCACCCGACCCGCTTCCTGCTCGGAGGCGACCAGCCAGAGGAGTATCGACCGCAGTGAACATCCCATCGCGTCTTCGCCTGACACGTCTTTTGACCCTGGCGCTTGTCATTCCCCTGCTGGGAGGCTGCATGCTGGCGCGCTCGCCCGGGTCGGTGAGCATCATCGCGCCGCAGCTCGATCCTGCCGTTGAGGCGGACTGGCCCGAGGTCGACTGGGCCGTGCTCGTGCAGCGGCCAGTTGCCGATCAGATGCGCGACTCCGATCGGGTGCTGGTGCGGGTATCGCGCTCGCGCCTGCAGCCCTGGCCGGAAGCGGCCTGGCTCGACAGCATGCCGGACATGGTGCACGGTCTGCTGATCCAGACCCTGGAAGATTCCGGTCGGTTTGCCGGAGTCGGGCGGGCCGGGGGCATGCGTTCACGCTTCGGGCTGGCCAGTGAAATCCGCAGTTTCGAGGTCGTTGACGACGGCAGCGGCAGCCTGCAGGTCGAGTTGCGAGTGCGCGTGAACCTGGTGCATCAGCCGACCGGTCGCGTCATGGCGGCAGATTCATTCGCGCAGATTCAGTCAGTGGCGGATCGGTCGCTGGATACCGTTGTGCTCGCTTTCGAGGAGGCGATGGTGGCGTTGTTTGTCGATGTCACCGGCTGGGTATTGCGCGCCGGGGCAGAGGCTTCGGCCGCTCTCGAAGAGCGGCGGGATCGTGACTCCGGCGACCGGAGTCGACGCAACTGAATCAGGGCATGCCATTCACTCCGCCTTGAGCAAGGCCAGCAGCGGTGCCAGTCGTTTTCGCAGATGCGGCAGGTGGCGGTGCAGTTGCTCGCTTTCCCCACGCTCGATCATCTGCAGGGCCTCGTCGATTCCCGGTGAATTCGTCTCTGGAACGCTCGGCTGCTTCGTTTCCGGTGCGGGTTCGCCGACATTCCCCGACAGCCCTTCATCCAGTATGTCTGCAGCATCGATTCGGGCATTGAGCGCGATGGGCTGGACATGAAAACGGCAGGTCACTTCCAGAGAGTGCCCGTTGCCTGACAGCCCCAGGGCATCGAGGTCGGGCAGGAAGCGTTCCTGCAGCGTGCCGGCACCGGTTCGGTCGGTGGCCGGCAACAGGAAGGTGAAGCTTTCCTCGCCCGTGCGGAAAACGGTGTCTTCCCTGCGGATGCAGCCGGCGAGCATGTCGCCGATGCGTTGTTGCGCGCGTTCGGCATAGGGGTTGCCCAGGTCGGCCAGCAGTTGGGCCAGTCCCTCAAGTCGCAGATGCATCAGGGTCAGCGACTGCTCGTGCCGGGCCGCGAAACTGATGGCCTGGGTCAGGCGCTGCTCGCAGTAGCGGCGATTGCCCAGCCCGGTGGCGCGGTCGAGGTGGTGATCGCGCTCGAGCACCCGCAGTTTCTGGCGCGAGTGACCCGATTCGACATGTGCCCTGGCCCGTGCCGTGAGCTCCGAGGCCTGGAAGGGCTTGGTGATGAAATCGGTGGCGCCGTGTTCGAGCGCGCGCTTGCGCATCTCCTCGCGCTCTTCGGCGCCAGTGACCAGAACCACCGGCAATTCCGCCAGATGCGACGCTTCACTGTTGCGAATCTGGTCAAGCAGCTCGAAGCCGCTGCGACCGGGCATCTGCAAGTCGGTGAACAGAACCTGGATCTGGTCATCGTGCTGGAGCAGTCGCCAGGCCTCCTCGGCCGACTCGGCCAGGAGCAGGTCATAGCTGTTGCCCAGGATCTTGCGCGCACACATGCGCATGAGTCGGCTGTCGTCGACGAAGAGAATCCGGGCCCGTGGACAAGCGTTTTCATGAGTGACGGCATTCATGCCCCTGACGATGCAATTTCTGCGCCAGAAGAGGCAGGTGCTTGTCGCTATTCATAAAGCCGGCCGTTGAACCGGTCTCGTTCCTCCACTTTGCCTGCGCGCCGCGCCGGTTTGCGGGCAACGACGCGGCACAGGTCGGCACAAATCGTCAGGGCAGGGACCAGCGTGCCTCGTGTCCACGGGCGTCGACATGCACGAAGGGGCCGCGATGTGGGCGAGGGCCGTACAGTCCCAGCCCCCCTTTCAGGCGCTCGAGGCGTTTCGTCTCGTAGAGGTCGTCGATGATCGACAGCAGCAAGCGCGCGTCGCGCAAGCCGCTGCGTCCGTCGCCGTTGAGATCGTCCATGCGCCCGTCGCCGTTGGTGTCGATGAAGATATCGGCCGCCCCGCCCCAGACATGACGGGAGTAACGGCCGTTGCCGATGGTCCGGTTGTACCAGGGCGTGCGGTAACCGCTCATGACGTGGAAGCTGTCGGTGCGAATGCCGCGCTCGTTGACCTCGGCCAGAATGATCTCGAGCTTGGCCACCAGCGCTTCGCGCAGGACCAGGTACTTGGGCCAGTGATCGGGTTGTTGCTTGCACAGGAACTGCCCCAGGGTGAAGTGCGGTGAAACCGGCAGGTCAGCCAGCTCCGGCGACACCTCGATCAACCCGGGCGGTGGCAGGTAGACCGGGTTGCCTCTCAGCGGCTTGTCCGGGTACTGGCCGATCCGGTAACCGTTGAGGTAGCCGTTCTCGACCTGCGCCAGCGGCACCATGACGATGACGTTCAGGCGAGCCGGTTGCGCCTGTTCGGGCTGTATGTCGAAGTGGACCAGGCCGGGCTCGTCCGGAGCCGTCCACAACCACCGGGCCGGGCCGAGGCGTTGCAGCTCGCCGCCGCCGGCGATGACGTCGGCCCTGGCACCGTCGGGCAGATGCAGGGTCAGCTCGCGCTCCTGTCCGGGCATGACGAAGAAGGCAAATTCCTGCCAGTCGATGCGCTTGCCGTTGAAACTGATGTCGTAATCCAGCGTGCCCGGGTCGAAATCGGGCCCGGCCGCCTGGATGCCGGTGGCGAACAGGCCGCCGGCCAGTAGTGTGATGAGAGCTCTCAAGCGTCGTTTCCTCTCGTGAGGGTAGTAGCGTCAGGGTGTTCGGGATTGGGTGGCGGCGTGTTCAGCGCCTCGATCAGACGCTGGTCGCGCTGGTAGATGTCGCGGCGGAAGTGGACCTGGTCGTCGTCGCCGACCCAGGCGGTCCAGTAGAGCAGGTAGACCGGCAGGTGGCGGTCGAGCCGCACCGTCGTTTCCCGACCGTGATCCCAGGTTGATTCGATGCGCTCTTCGCTCATCAGTTCCGAGCGCCGGGCAAGCAGCCAGCGGGTCAGTTCCTCGGCCGCTTCCAGCCGGATACAGCCCGAACTGAAGGCCCGTTCTTCCTGTTTGAACAGGCCGCGTGCGGGCGTGTCGTGCAGGTAGACGTTGTGGTGATTGGGGAACATGAATTTCACCCGGCCCAGGGCGTTGTCCGGCCCGGGTGCCTGGCGCAGCCGGTAGGGGAAGTTGCGCGGCGAGAGACTGTCCCAGTCGATATCGGCCGGGTCGACGCGGCGTTCTTCCGCGCCCCAGCCCTGAAGCACGGCAAAGCCCATCTCGTCGAGATAGTCGGGGTTGCCTCGAATGCGCGGAAGCTGGTCGCGCACGGCCAGCCGGTGCGGCACCTCCCAGGAGGGATTGAGTACCAGGTAGCTCATGCGCCCGGTAAATACCGGCGTGCGGCGGTAGGGCTGGCCGACGATGACGCGCTGGCGCATGACCTCTTCGCCGTTGCTGACCACCTGCATGCCGAAACCGGCGATGTTGACCAGAATGTATTCCTCGCCCAGCGACTGCGGCAACCAGCGCCAGCGTTCCAGGTTGGCCCGCAGTTGCTCGACACGAGCCGCGGGGGGAACGTTGAGCGCCCCCAGGGTCTGTGGGCCGATGATGCCGTCGACGATCAGCCCATGGCGTTGCTGGAAATGGCGCACGGCCGCTTCCAGCGGCTCATCGTAGGTCTGCGGGTCGGCATCGGGCGAGACGTCGAGCGAATCGTCCAGGTGGGCGAGCTGCCGCCGGATGGTCGGAATGCGTTCATCCTGCTCACCCGCGCGGATCAGCGGAAGCCCGGCTTCGACCACCTGCCATTGGCCGTTGGCGGCCAGCTCGCGCTTGAGCGCCAGTTTTTCGACCAGCCGGTGATAGGCCGGATGGCCCGGCAGCAGGCTTTCAAGCAACTCCCGCCCCTCCTTGTTGCCCAGGGCATGGCGGATGACGGAGGTCTTCAGTTCCGGCTGCTCGCGTTCGATGAACCATTCCGGGTCGATGGATTCGGGGTCGATACGACCGCCGGCGAGATGGTGGGCGAGCGATAGCAGGGCATCGGTTGCCAGCAGCTCGGCATCGATCAGCGCCTCAACAGGGTTCGAGGCATTGGCCGATTGAAGTCGCTTCAGGGCGTTGATCAGTGCGTTGCGATGGTAATGATCGGGGTCGAGCCCATGGGTGGCGGCCAGATCCAGCGTGGCCGGCACGAGTTCGAGCTGTTCGATGGCCTCCAGGCCCTGGAACCACAGCGGTTGCCAGGCATTCGCTTCATACAGCGAATGCAGCGGTCCGGGGGCCAGCAGCCGGCTGTCGGCGACCCGCACCATGCCGGTTTCGTGCAGCAGTTCAAGCCGTTGGCGCAAGGGTTCGCGCAGCTCGTGCTCGCTGCTGGCCGATGCCACGGGCACGAGCAGAACCAGCCCCGACAGGAGCAAGGTCAGTCGAATCAGGATCACATCTTCCCTGCAAAATGAGCACACGCTGATATTGGACGGTGAATCGGGCAAATGATTCCCCTGGTTCGAATCCCGCCTGCGGCCCGGTTATACTCCGGCGCTTTGTCGGTCCTTCGTGAAAGGGCATGTCTGCCAGCCAGGGGAAGCAATGCAATGAATGAATCGGCCCGCACCGGATCCTTTGTCAGAACCGTCGAGCGCATCGGACGCAAGATTCCCGACCCGGTCATCATCTTCATGTTCTTCCTGCCGGCGGCCTGGCTGATCACCGTGTTTCTCGGCGGGCATACCTTCGAGACCACCGGGGCCGACGGCGAGGCGATCGAGTACTCGATCAACCCCATGCATCATGCCGAACACATGCGCTGGCTGTTCG
>SLIA01000107.1 GCA_007135935.1 Wenzhouxiangella sp. | reverse complement strand
TGTTAGGAATGAACATCATGTTGAACACTTCACGGGTGACGAACGGGAGATGGGCGATGGACAGCACTGTCAAGATCGTCGCGGTTCTGGTCGGGCTGTTCTGGCTGGCTTCGGCGACGCATGCAGCGGAACTGACCGGGATCGAGGTGGAGAGTGGTCCTGGTGAGATCCGGTTCCTGCTGGATGTCGAAGGCGAACTGGGGGATCCCAGCGTATTCACGACCGACGAGCCCGCGCGAATCGTCCTGGAGTTGCCCGATACGAGCTCCCGGGTCAGTTCTGCACGCGTTCCCGTCGACTCCGGACCTGCGCGCAGCTATACCGCCCTGAGTGCCGGTGGCCGGACGCGGCTGGTGGTCGACCTTTCTCGCCCCACGCCTTACGAAGTCGAAGTCGTCGGCAACCAGGTGGCGCTCGTGCTTCAATCCGAGACGGCTGCCGTTGCCGCACGCGATGATGCCCCCGCGGCTGCCCCCGGCGAAGCCTTCGAGGTGTCCGGTTTCGACTTCCGTCGTGGCCCTGAAGGCGAGAGCCGGGTGCTGGTCAATCTCAACCAGCCCGGTGTCAATATCTCGGTCAATGAGCGTGCCGGCGGCTTGCGACTGACCCTGTTCAACACGACCCTGCCGCAAGAGCATTTCCAGCGGCTCGACGTCACCGACTTTGCCACTCCGGTCCAGGAAATCACACCCGAGCAGCGGGGCGAAAACGTGCGGGTCAACATTGACATATCCGGTGCCTACGAGCACCTGGCCTACCAGACGGCCGATCAGGTCGTTGTCGAGGTGGGCAGACCGCCGGCCGAGGAGCCGGTTGACCGCGAGCTGACCTTCTTCGAGGAGCGTGAGTATGAAGGCTCGCGCATCACGCTGAACTTCCAGGATATCCAGGTGCGGTCGGTGCTTCAGCTGATCGCCGATGTCTCCGACCTCAATATTGTCGTGTCCGACACGGTGACCGGCAACCTGACCCTGCGCCTGACCAATGTGCCCTGGGACCAGGCGCTGGATATCGTGCTCGAGACCAAGAACCTCGATATGCGTCGCTCCGGCAACGTGATCTGGATTGCGCCGACCGCCGAGATTGCCGAGCGCGAGCAGCAAATCCTGCGGGCCCGGGCCGAACGCCAGACGCTGGAGCCCCTGCGGACCGCGATGATTCCGGTCAGCTATGCCAATGCCAGTGAACTGGCCGAACTCATTCGGGCCGCATCGGCCGTCGATGCCGATGATCGCATCGATGCCGGTCTGCTGTCCGAGCGTGGCTCGGTCACCATCGACGAGCGGACCAACACCCTGCTGGTCAACGACACGACCGAGCGCATCGA
Organism: Wenzhouxiangella sp.; assembly: GCA_007135935.1. Taxonomy (GTDB): domain Bacteria; phylum Pseudomonadota; class Gammaproteobacteria; order Xanthomonadales; family Wenzhouxiangellaceae; genus Wenzhouxiangella. The sequence continues at coordinate 10,632 of SLIA01000107.1, read as the reverse complement.
CGAGATTCGCGATCTGGTGTCCGAGCTGGATCGTCCGGTGCGCCAGGTGCTGATCGAATCGCGCATTGTCATTGCCCGTCACGACTTCAACCACCAGCTCGGTGTGCGATTCGGGGTGACCGGGGCACGCCAGGATTCGCGTGGCAACCTGTACTCGACATCGTCTTCCTCCACCGCGCTGGATCAGATCAACCAGAGCGCGCTGGCCAATCGCCGCGAGGGGCGCGGTTCGGCCACGCCGGTTGACATGCCATCGGTGGGAGATCGTCTCAACGTCAACCTGCCGGTGGCCGATCCGGCCGGCAGTCTCGGTTTCAGCATTCTCGCTGCCGACTTCCTGCTTGATCTGGAATTGTCGGCACTGGAGAGCGAAGGCCGCGGCGAGGTCATCTCGACGCCAAGGGTGATTACCGCCAATCAGGCCGAGGCCTTCATCCAGCAGGGTGTGGAGATTCCGTACGAAGCGCGCCAGGCGGGCGTTGAGGCAGGTGCCATCAACGTCGAGTTCAAGGAAGCCGTGCTGGAGTTGCGTGTCACGCCGCTGATCACACCGGACAATCGGGTTCAGCTCACGCTCAATGTCAAGCAGGACACGGTTGGCGAGATCTTCAACAACATCCCGTCGATCGACACCCGAGAGCTTGGAACCCGTGTGCTGATCGAGAACGGTCAGACCGTGGTATTGGGCGGAATCTACCAGGAAGAGCGTAATTTCACGGCCACCAAGGTACCGGTGCTGGGCGACGTGCCGGGAATCGGGCGCCTGTTCCGCCAGCGCAGCACCAACGATGAAAAGCGGGAGTTGTTGATCTTCGTTACCCCGCAGATTCTCGACGATCGCGTGGCGATCGACTGACCGCCCTGGACTGGAGCGAAGCATAGCCATGCCAAATAACAGCAATCAATCGGGAACACGATCCATGAAAGCATTCCGCACATTCCTAGTCTCGGCCGCGGCGATCGCGCTGGCGGCATGCGGCGGCAGTTCGTCGGATTCATTCGGAGAGGGCGGCAGCGCCTCGATGAGCATCAGCGCAGAAACCACCTCCGTTCCGGCCAAGGGCCAGTACTTTCGGCCCAACCCGGCCATGGACTACACGGTTCAGGTCAATGTGCAGTTCCGGGGTTCCAACAACCGTCCGGTGCCCGATGGCACCGAGGTGACGTTGTCGTCGAGCAGCTCGGGACGCGGCGTGGTGGCGCCGATTGACGATCCCGACGACTATGGCAGTCAGGCGACTTCGCCGACCAGTGGCGGCACCGCCAGTTTCTGGTTTGTCTCCGGCTCCAACCAGGGCGAGGTGACCCTGACGGCATCTGGCAGCGCGCCCAGTGGAGGCCAGACTTCGACCAGCATGTCGCTGACCGTGATCGAAGCCAGTGACGGGGCCGCCAGGCTGTCGATCGAAGGTCCCAGCGAGATTCCGGCCAACAAGGCCGGTGCCTCCAGTTTCATGGGATCGCCTTATGTCGCCGAATACCGTATTCGCTACCTGGGCCCGGACGGTGAGCCGGGCATCGTGCGCCTCGACGAGGATGACCGCCACACCGCGCAGGTGACGATCACGCCCAACAGCAGTGCGCTGTTCTCGACCCTGGCCGATCCCGAGTTCGAGTTCGCTGGTTTCGATGTTTTGTGGGGGACCGGTCCCGTACTGGTTCAGGGCGGTCAGGGCACGCTGTTCGTGCACAGTCAGGACAGCCCGGGTACGGCCACGCTATCGGCCGCTGCCTTTGATATCGACGAGAGCGACGATCAGGTCTACTCCGCCGAAATCACCATCGACATCATCGATCACTCGGCCGACTTCCTGCCGGCCCAGCTCGACTTCGGCGTCTCGCCCGACCCGGTCTACATTCAGGGTTCGGGCGGTTCGACCAGCAAGTCGTTGTCGATCGATGTGCGCGACTCCGGCGGCAACCCCGTTCCCGATCCGGAGGGCGACGGGCATAGCTACAACAATGTTCGCCTCCAGCTCGAGGCGCCGGCCAACAGCGGCGCCCGCCTGGTTGGCACCGGCGCCGACGGTTCGGTTTCGGGCACGGACATCAATGTGCGCACCCTCAACGGCGTGGCCAATTTTGCGCTCAACTCCGGCACGCGCACCGGCTCACACAAGATCACCGCCACGGTCGACCGCGCCGATAACAACGTCGACAATGAAATGACCGATCCGCTGACTGCCGAGACCACGGTCCAGGTCGGCGACGGCAGACTGTTCAGCCTCGAACTGGTGCAGCCGTCGGTCAATGCCCTGCTGGTCAATCGGGCCACCACGGACATCGAAACCTCGGCCGAGCTGGATTTCGACGACGATACGGGGCTGCTGATTCCGCCTGATCCAGACGGCACCTACTCGGTGACCGTAACGGCCCAGGGTGTCGATCAGACCGGCAACCCGGTACTGCCGGGTACCACGGTCAATTTCGGCAAGATCGATGCGCCGCTGACCCAGACCAATCCGTCTTACTTCGTTTTCTCCGGTGGCGACGGCAATCCGGCCGAGGGTGGCGATCTGTTCAGCGTGGAGGAGCCGCCGGTCGGATTCCTCGACGATCCCAATGCGGTCGATGATTCCGTCGAGATTGGCGACACCCTCGCCCTGTTTGGCAAGTCGGTGCCCGGCAACCGGGAACATGAAGCCGTGCGTCAGGTGGAGTCGGTGATCGATAACCAGACCCTGCGCGTCTCCGAGCCGTTCAATCCCAATGACCAGAGCGGCAGCATCGTCGACGACGGTCATGTGATTCCCTGGGTCGTGGGTCGTGCACAGATGGGCGTGATCGACAGCAGTGTCACGCTCGGCGATCAGGGCCGGGGAACCGTGCAGCTGACCTATCCGATCAAGGCCATTGGCCGCCCGACCGTGGTCTGGGCGCAGGGCAATCGGGTGGAATCCGGCGGTACCAAGACTGTGGCCGATGTGAATTCGATTCGACTGCCGGGTGTTGCCCCGCTGTTGCTGTCGGCAGCCCCGTCCCAGGTACAGGGCAATTCCACGGTGAATATCGAGTTGTGCCTGACCGATGGACTGGGTGCTCCGGTCAACCAGGTGGCGGTTTCCGGCGGTGTCGTCGAGGGGCCGGCCAATGGATCGCTGGATGGCGAGCCCATGCCGACGACCACGGCCAATGCAACAGGTGCCAACGGCGACGGTTGCGTCGTCACGGAAATGACCACCAGCGGCATGGTGCCCGATGGTGAAGAGTCTGTCGTGCGCTTCCATGTTGGTGAGGCCGTGGCCGACGTCACCATCGTGCCCCCGGGGTCAGCCACGCTGGACATCCAGCCTTCGCGGTACAACGACATGTCACCGAATATCCGGACTGTGCAGGTTCTGTTGATTCTGAGGAACGCCGAAGGTGACCCGATCAGCGGTGTGGACCTTTCAGGCGAATGCCAGGCTGACGGCGGCATACTCGAAATACAACAGCAGCCGGGCGTTACTGGTGAGGATGGCCGGGCGACTGCTCTGGTTGCCGTTGGTCTCTCAGCTTGTGAAGGCGATGATTTCCCGCGGATCGGGCAGTGCACCTTCACCACGCCGTCGGGCAGCCCTGAGGCTACGTTCCTGGCCGTGGGCATGGACCTGCGAGATGCGATGATCTCGCCGCCGATTTGCCCCGCTAACGGAGACAACGGCGACGATTGATTCATCCCGTTCGGTGACCGATGATGACGGGCCCGGCAATGCCGGGCCCGTTTTTCTGGAAGACCCCCATCGATTGCAGTCCCATGCTCTACGATTTCTCCGCCGGCCAGACCCCGCTTCTCATTGACATCCCCCATGCCGGGGAGACGTTGCCCGCCGATATCGAGCAGCGGCTCGACCCGCGGGGTCGCAAGCTGATCGATACCGACTGGCACGTTCATCGCTTGCTGGATTTCGCACCCGAGCTGGGAGCGTCGGTCATGCGGGCGCGTCTGTCCCGCTACCTCATCGATCTCAACCGCGGTGCGGACGACCAGCCGCTGTATGCGGGTCCGACCACCGGGCTGGTGCCCACCGAGACCTTTGATGGCAAAGCGCTCTATCGGGACGAGCCGCCGGATGATGAGGAGGTGCAACGCCGAATCGAGCGTTACTGGCGACCGTATCACGCGGAGCTGGCACGCCAACTGGACGCCATCCGCAAGCAGCACGGTTTTGCCATCCTGCTTGATGCCCATTCGATCCGCAGCCATGTGCCGCGCCTGTTCGAAGGCAAACTGCCGGATCTGAACCTGGGGACATTCGATGGTCGCAGTTGTGCCGAAAGCCTGCAGGCCGGCGTCGCCCAGCTGTTGCGCGAGCAAGACGAGTTCAGCCACGTGGTCAACGGCCGATTCAAGGGCGGATACATCACGCGCCACTACGGCCAGCCCGACCGCGACATTCACGCATTGCAGCTCGAGATCGCCCAGTCCTGCTACATGGACGAGGCCCGTCCCGAGCACTTCGACGAGCAGCGGGCCGCGCCACTGAAAGCCTGGCTGCGCTCGTTGATTGAATACCTCGTCGAGTGGCAACCGCGATGAATGCCGGAACCTTCCATTGCAGCCGCGCACTGTTGCCGCATGGCTGGGCGAGCAATTGTCTGGTGACCGTCGATGAGGACGGGATGATCGTCGGCATCGAAGTGGATGCGAGTGCCTCCGGCGCCACCGTCCTGCCCGGGCCGGTCATCCCGGGCATGGTCAACGTGCACTCCCACATCCATCAGCGCTTGATCGCGGGTCTGACCGGTTATCGCGCGGTGGGAGCCGACAGTTTCTGGACCTGGCGCGAGCAGATGTACCGCGCCGTGGGGTTGCTCTCGCCCGATGAACTGAGAACACTGGCGGCTTTCGCCTTCATGGAGCTGGTCGAAGGCGGATACACCGTCACCGGCGAGTTTCACTATCCGCACCGGCTCGGCGGAGCCGAACCGCTCGAGACCGCAACCGGCCTTGTAAAAGCGGCCGATGCGGCGGGCATGTCGCTGACCTTGCTGCCGGTCTGGTATCGCTACTCGGGCTTCGGTCGCCAGGCGCTGGCCGAACGGCAGCGCCCCTTTGGCATGACGCTAGACGAGCTGACCAGCCTGGTCGGCAGACTGAGGGAGCAGATGGGCCCAGGTGTCCACCGCGTCGGCGTGGCGCCGCATTCATTGCGTGCCGTTGAAGTCTCCGATTTGCCGGAAATGCTCGCGGCCATCGATTCCGGTCCCGTCCACCTGCACATTTCCGAGCAACCCGCGGAAGTGGCCGAGTGTCGCCGGCATGGCGGCCGCACCCCGATCGAGTTGCTGGCCGAACATGTCGAGCTCGACCGGCGCTGGTGCCTGATCCATGCCACCCATGCATCGGACGACGAAATTGCCCTCATGGCCCGCAGCGATGCGGTTGTCGGGCTGTGTCCGACCACCGAGGCCGATCTCGGCGACGGGCTCTTTCCCGTTCGCAGCTTCGTCGACCAAGGCGGTCGCTTCGCCATCGGCTCGGACTCCAACCTGGTCACCGACGCGGCCGGCGAACTGCGCCTGCTCGACTGGGGGCAGCGCCTGCAACTGAATCAGCGCAACGTACTGTGCGACGAGGGCGAGCATCTGGGGCGAAGATTGTGGGCCGACGCGGCCCGCGCCGGCGCCGATGCGCTGGGCCAGCCAGTCGGCGAACTGGCCGTCGGACGTCGCGCCGACTGGGTCGTGCTCGATGCCGCTCACCCCCTGCTCGAAGGCCTTGATGCCGACTACCAGCTCGACACGCTGGTGCTTGCCGGAGCACGGGATTTGATCGACCAGGTCTGGATTGCCGGGCGCCAGCAGGTCAGCAACGGCCGGCACCCTTCTCGCGCTGAGCTGGCGCCTGAAGTCGCGCGCCTGCGGCGTCGATTGCTGGAAGCCGACTGAGGTGGCGGCCACCGAACTGCCCGCCTCGCCGGCGGCCGAGCGCAACAAGCAGCCCATACTCGAGGTGTTGCAGCACCGCTTACCGGCCTCGGCCCGGGTCCTGGAAATCGGAGCGGGCACCGGTCAGCACGCCGTCTACTTCGCCCGCCACCTGCCGGCGGCTGTCTGGCAAGCCAGCGAGCTACCCGAGCACCTGCCATTGCTCAGCGCGCGTATCGACCAGGAGGGCGATGGCATGCCGAACCCGATCGAGCTCGATGTATTCGGCGACTGGCCCGACGAGACCTTCGATGCGATCTTTACCGCCAACACCCTGCACATCATGCCCTGGTCGCATACCCCGGTACTGATTGAACGCGCCGCCGCCGGCCTGGTCGAAAACGGCGAGTTGATCATCTACGGCCCGTTTCATGACGGCGGCAGACACACCGCCGAAAGCAACCAACGGTTCGACCAGATGCTACGGTCACGCGATGCCGACATGGGCGTGCGCGACAGCAAGGAGATCACCCGACACGCCCAATCCCACGGCCTGTCACCAATGGCCGACATCACCATGCCGGCCAACAACCGCATTCTGGTCTTTCGGAAGTCGAAGCGTAAGCCAACCGACCACAGATAACAGATAACCAATAACCGACCACTGACTACCGACCACTGACTACCGACCACCGACCACAGACCCCCAATGTCCCACTCCGCCACCAACTACAACGAACTCGTCCAGCAGGCCGAGGGCCTGATGTCCGGTCAGCGCCACCGCATTGCCAATGCCGCCAACTTGAGCGCATTGATCTTCAATGCCCTGCCGGACGTCAACTGGGCGGGCTTTTACTTTCTCGAAGGCGATGAGCTCATCGTCGGCCCGTTCCAGGGGCAGCCGGCCTGCGTGCAGATTCCGCTGGGCAAGGGCGTGTGCGGCACGGCCGCGAGGACGCGCTCGACCCAGCGGGTCGACGACGTGCATGCCTTCGAGGGGCATATTGCCTGCGACCCGGCCTCGCGCTCCGAGGTCGTTGTGCCCCTGATCGTGAACGACCAGCTCATCGGCGTGCTCGATATCGACAGCCCGGTGAAGGGGCGCTTCAGCGCCGAGGACCAGGCCGGCCTGGAAGCACTGGCGGCCGCCTATACCAGGTCGGTGGGCTGAACGACCGATTCGATAAGACCGCTGCCGGCTTGCGGCGGCGGCGACAGGTTCACGATCACCAGCGCACCCGGCTGCAGTCCCAGGGTCAGGCGCTGACCGGTCAGCCAGCGCACCAGCCATTCCAGCCCCGGGTTGTGGCCGACCAGGAGCAATCGCTCACATTGATTGGCCGGATCGGCCAGGATGGCAGCGAGAGCCTCATCGCCCGCTTCCCAGAGCCGGTCCTCGAATACCGGTGGCGGCATCTCCAGGCCATCGAGCACCTTCTCTGCGGTCTGACGTGTTCTTTTCGCCGGTGACACCAGCACCCGGTCGGGCAGCGGTCGCCTGCAATTTTTCAACCAGGCATTCAGCCTGCCGGCATCATTGTTACCGGTTTCAGTGAGGGGACGGTCCTGGTCCCACTCGTCGGCCAGCGCCGGTCGGGCCTTGGCATGGCGCAGGATCCACAATTGCATGGGGCCTCCGTGGACGTGAAAAGGGCTGACAGCAGCCTCATATAATACGTCTCATTCGTCACCAACTCGAAAAGGAGTGTCATGTCCGCACGTCATGCCGATCGCCGTCCCGCCATTGAACGCCGCGCCTACCGGACGCCCGACTGGCTGGTCGACCAGGCCGATCTGTCCTTTCAGCTGGATCGAAGCGAGACACGTGTCCACGCACGGCTGACGGTGCGGCGCAACCCTGAAAGTAACGACGCGTCGGCAAAGCTCGTGCTCAATGGCTCCGGGCTGGAGACCGAGGCAGTCATGGTCGATGGCCGCAAGCTGTCCGGTAACGACTACTCGGTGCAGGGCGAGACCCTCAGCCTGGCTCTGGACGGTGATACCGCCGAAGTCGAAACCATCGTGCGCATTCATCCCGAGGCCAACACGGCCCTGGAAGGGCTGTATGCTGCCGGCGACATGCTGCTCACCCAGTGCGAGGCCGAAGGCTTTCGCAAGATCACCTGGTACCCGGACCGGCCCGACGTGATGGCGACCTTCCGCGTGCGGCTGGAGGCCGACCGGAAAGCCTTCCCCGTGTTGCTGTCCAATGGCAACTGCATCGAGTCCGGCGAGCTCGACGACGGTCGCCACTACACTCTCTGGGAAGACCCCTTCGCCAAGCCCAGCTACCTGTTCGCCGTGGTGGCCGGCGACCTGGCCGTGCTCGAAGACCAGTTCACCACGGCATCGGGCCGCAAGGTCGAGCTCAAGGTCTGGTCCGAGCCCGACAACCTGCCCAAGCTCGACTGGGCCATGACCAGTCTCAAGCAGGCCATGGCCTGGGACGAGCAGCGCTTCGGGCTGGAATACGACCTCGACGTCTACCACATCGTCGCCACCCACGATTTCAACATGGGTGCGATGGAGAACAAGAGCCTCAACATCTTCAATGCCCGCTACGTGCTCGCCGATGCCGATACCGCCACCGACGCCGACTTCGAGGCCATCGAGTCGGTCATCGGTCACGAGTACTTCCACAACTGGACCGGCAACCGGGTTACCTGCCGCGACTGGTTCCAGCTCACCCTCAAGGAAGGGCTGACCGTGTTCCGCGACCAGGAATTCAGCTCCGACCTGCGCTCGCGCGGGGTCAAGCGCATCCAGGAAGTGTCCGGCCTCAAGGCGCGCCAGTTTCCAGAGGATGCCGGGCCAATGGCCCACCCGGTGCGTCCCGAACGCTATGTCGAGATCAACAACTTCTACACCTCCACCGTCTACGAAAAGGGCGCGGAAGTAGTGCGCATGTACCAGACGCTGCTCGGCCAAGAGGGTTTTCGCAAGGGACTGGAGCTCTACTTCGAACGCCACGACGGCCAGGCGGTGACCTGCGACGACTTCCTCGCCGCCATGGCCGATGCCAACGACCGCGACCTCGAACAGTTCGAGCGCTGGTACCGTCAAACCGGCACCCCGGTATTGCGCGCCTCGATCCGGCGCGAGGGCGGCGAGACCGTGCTCACCCTGGCCCAGTCGCTGCCCGAGCATCCCGACAACCGCGACATCGGCGCGCTGATGATTCCATTCAAGGTGGGATTCCTCGACGGCGACAACCGTTCGCTGCCCGTCACCCTGGCCGGCGAGAACGAAGCAGGGCCGGAAACCCGGCTGCTGGTGCTCGACCAGAGCGAATCCGAATTCCGTTTCCGCGACCTGCCCGACAACGCCGTGCCGTCCCTGCTCAGGGATTTCTCCGCGCCCGTGAAGCTGGTGTTCGACTGGAGCGCGGAGGAACTGGCGTGCTTGGCCGGTTTCGATCCCGATCCGGTCAATCGTCACCAGGCCATGCGTCGGCTCAGCGAGCGCCTGCTCGACCGGGCCATCGTCGACGGGACCCTGCCCGAAGAAACCGATCTGCTCGAGCAGGCCTGGGGGGCCGTGCTCGATGACGACACGATCGATCCGGCACTGGCCGCCGAGCTGCTGTCGCTGCCGTCGGAGAACGAACTGGCACAGGACCGCGACCCGGTCGATGTCGAGGGCATTCACCGTGCCCGCAGTGAGTTGCGGGCCCGTCTGGCCGGGGCGCTGGAATCGCATTTGGTCCAGCGAGTCGATGCGCTGGCGCCGACCGGACCGTGGTCGGGCGACGGCCAGGAGACGGCCAAGCGCGCCTTGCGCAACCGCTGCCTGGAAGTGCTGGCGCTGGCCGGTCTGGAAAGCGGTGCCGGGCGCGCCCGCGGCCAGTTCGACTCGGCCGACAACATGACCGACCGCATGGCCGCGCTGCGCGCCCTGGTGCTGGCCGGGCACGACGGCGCCGATGATGCGCTGGAAGCCTTCGAGCACCGCTACCGGGACGATGCGCTGGTGATGGACAAGTGGTTCGCCGTCCAGGCCATGAAGCCGCATGGCGACACGGTCGAGCAACTGTCCGAATTCAGAAGTCACCCGGCCTTCCGCATGACCAACCCCAACAAGGTGCGGGCCGTCATCGGCATGTTCGCCATGCACAACCCGGTCGCCTTCCACCGCGCCGACGGCGCCGGTTACCGGGTCGTGGGCGAGGCCCTGAACGAACTCGACGAGCTCAACCCGCAGGTCGCCGCACGCCTGGCAACGGCATTCAACCGCTGGAAGGCCTACGGTGATGAGCGCGGCAGCATGATGAAAGCCGAACTGGAAAAACTCGCCGCCAAGCCCGGTCTGTCACCCGACGTCGAAGAAATCGTCACCGCGGCGCTGAAACCGGCTTGACATAAAAGCTGTAACACGAAGATCACGAAGGAGGGCACGAAGGGCACGAAGTGAAGAACTTTCTTGTTTTTCTCTTCGTGTTCTTCGTGTCACTCTTCGTGTCCTTCATGTTACTTGCTTTTCTGGCTACATACGGAGTCGTTCAAGCTCGGTTCCAGACAGCACTTTCGGCCAGGGAAAGGTCGGGCCGGGGTCGAGTTTGCGGCGGATGAGGGTTTCCGGGTCGTTGCTGGCCGGAATCCAGTCGGTGTCGAGTTCGTCGTGACCGGCGATGTGCTTCAGGTTCGGCAGTGTCGAGACCAGCGCGTTGAGCAACTCGATCAGCGCCGCGATCTGTTCGTGTGGATACGGATCGCTCCAGTCCTGATGGCCTGAATCGAACCAGTCCGGCCAACGGCCGCGATGCACCAGCTCGATGCCGATGCT
>SLIA01000152.1 GCA_007135935.1 Wenzhouxiangella sp. | reverse complement strand
GCTCACGTTCGCACAACGATTCGCTATCGAGCACCTCGTAGAGCTGGAAGTCGAGATCGCGTCTGTCGATCAGCATGTCCGACATCAATCAGTTGTCCTCAGGTATCCGGTCCGGTCAGTATCGGGCTGATTCCCCGCCCGTCATCGATTCGCGGATGAACTCGCGGATGTGTTCGTTGGAGGTCGCCAGGTCTTCCTGGCGCAGATACATCATGTGGCCGCTGCGGTAGCCTTCGAAACGCATGCGGTCGCCGACCTTGCCGCTGCGGTCCATGTTCCACATCACGTACTTGGCCGAGAAGTAATCGGTGGCTCCGTCGTAGTAACCCGATTGCACCAGCACCTGCATGAACGGGTTCTCGCCCATGGCGCGCCGGAGGTCCTTGCCGGTGGTGTCGTTGTCGCGGTCCCAGGGGTGGACCGGCCCGAAGATGTTGTACTTCAGGTCGGTCTCGTAACCCAGGTGCTCGCGCAGGTAATGATTGATGGCCGGCGTGAACGCGTGATTCCAGGCGGTCAGGGCCGGGTCGTGATCGTAGCGCTCGCCGGCGTCCATGCGGTCGATGCCACGGTAGCGCGAGTCCAGCCGACCCACCGTCAGGCCGCGCTCACGCAGCAGCTCCTTCCAGAAAAAACTCACCGGCAGGGTCAGGTTGTGATTGATCACATGCTGCGTGTCGATGCCGGAGTAGCGAGCGACCCGCTCGGCGATCTCTTCGCGAGTTTCGCTGTCCAGTGACCCGCCGCGAGCGACCGCCGGCAGGTATTCGTCAATCGTGAACTGCTCGACCTGCGGCAACAGATCGTAGAGGTCGAGTTCCTGCAACTCGGGTTCCAGCGCTTCGTGATACCAGGCGGTGGCCGCGTAATACGGCAGCTTGAGAATCTCCGAGCGCGGCGTCATCGCCGGCGGCTCCAGGCCCAGCCCGGTCGGAGACACCAGGATCACGCCGTTGACGAACATCCAGTGCCGGCTCTGAAGCTCACGTGCCAGGCCGGCCACGCGAGTGGTGCCGTAGCTCTCGCCCTTGAGGTATTTCGGCGAGGTCCAGCGACCATGACGGGACACGAAATTCTCGATCCACCCGGCCAGGTACTCGACATCGGCCTCGACACCGAAAAACTGATCGCGATCAACATCTTCGCCCACTTTCCTCGAAAATCCGGTATTGACCGGATCGACATAGACGATGTCGGCGACATCGAGAATGGAGTGCTCATTCTCGATCACACCGTAAGGCTGAACGGGATAGCCCTCGTCGTCGATCCGAAGAAACCGCGGCCCGGTATAGCCGACATGCATCCAGACCGAGGCCGAGCCCGGCCCGCCGTTGAATGAAAACACCAACGGTCGCTCACCCACATCCTCGACATCGGTGCGCCGGTAGTAGACGTAGAACAGCGAAGCCACGGCCTCGCCCTCCTCGCCCCAGACCGGCTGGGTCCCGGCGGTGGCCTCGTAACGAATGCGCTGGCCATCGATGGTGACGTGGTCTTCGGTGGTCACGGCACTTTCGGGCTCGATGGCCCGCTCGGGCACGGGCGTTTCCGCACTCACAATACCGGACAACACCAGGAAGAAAACTGCAACCAATTGAAAGCTAATGGAAATCTTCATCTGAAAGGAAATCACGTTGGGTTTGGGTATGGAGCCGGGGCAACCGGCCAGCCGGTGAATTATGCACGAGTGACCGTCATGCCCGGGTCTGGCCGCTGCCGAAGACCCGGTACTGGAAGGTGGTCAGTTGCTCCACGCCCACCGGCCCGCGGGCATGCAAACGACCGGTAGCAATGCCGATCTCGGCGCCGAAACCGAACTCGCCACCGTCGGCAAACTGCGTCGAGGTATTGTGCACCGCGATTGCACTGTCGAGCCGCGCCAGAAAGGATGCGGCGACTGCCTCGTCGGCCGCGATGATGCCATCGGTGTGACCGGAACCGTAGCGTGCGATATGCGCCAGGGCCTCATCCGGCCCATCCACCACTTTCATCGCCAGGATGGCATCGAGGTATTCCGTCGCCCAGTCTTCCTCGCCAGCCTGAATCAGGCGTTCATCCAGATCACACAGTGTTTCATCGCCACGCAGTTGGCAGCCCAGCTCGGTCAGCCGATCAACCAGTGCGGGCAACAGTGTCAGCGCCTTGCGGTCAATCAGCAGCGTTTCCAGTGCACCGCAGATGCCCGGGCGGCGCATCTTGGCATTGGCCACCACCGCCACCGCCATTTCCGCTTCGGCCGAAGAGTGGATGTAGAGGTGATTGTTGCCGTCCAGGTGTGCCAGCACCGGCACGCGCGCATCGGCCTGCACCCGGGCCACCAGACGTTTGCCGCCGCGCGGCACCACCATGTCCAGCCATTGATGCGCCCTGAGCATGGCGCCGACCGCCTCATGGTCCTGGGTCGGCAGCATCTGCACCGCCGCCCGGTCGACACCGGCCGCTTCCAGACCTTCATGCAATGCCGCCAGAATGGCCCGGTTGCTGGCAACGGCTTCCGACCCGCCGCGCAGGATCACCGCGTTGCCGGATTTCAGGCACAGGCCGGCGGCGTCGGCGGTGACGTTCGGCCGGCTCTCGTAAATCACTCCGATCACGCCGATGGGAACCGCTACCCGCTGAATCCTGAGGCCATTGGGCCGGCTCCACTCGGCCAGCACCCGGGACAGCGGATCGGGCAAGTCGGCAATGGCCTCCAGGCCGTCGGCCATGGCGGCAATTCGCTCTGCTGTCAGTTCCAAGCGATCAAGCATGGCACCGGACAGACCGCGATCTTGGGCGGCCTCCAGGTCTTGCTTGTTGGCAGCCATCAAGTCAGCCTGGTTATCACGGATGGCCACGGCGCACCGGCGCAGCGCTTGCGCACGACATTCACCATCAAGTGCTGCCAGGCTGCGTGTCGCCTGGCGCGCGGCTATCCCGAGCCGTTCCATCAAACTCCCATAACTCATTGGATTGCAAATCTTTTCTCGAAATGGTTTGAATCACAGACTTCTGGCAAGTCGAATGCAATGTAATGACGCTGGCACAGCATGTCGGCCCCAAGTGGCAGGAAGTGCTGAAGGCCTCGCCACCGCGTCGAACTGAAGCACTTCCTGCCACT
>SLIA01000261.1 GCA_007135935.1 Wenzhouxiangella sp. | reverse complement strand
TCAGAGAGCTGGTATTCCTGAACCACTTCGCTCTTCTGTTCTGCAGTCAGAGTCATTGTTGCAAATACTCCAAAAAATCAAATGTCGGGGCGACCGGGCTTTTCCAGAAAACCCACTGGCGGCAGCCGCCAGGCCGGGCTTTGTGCAAAAGCCCCGATCGCCGGTTTTCATCAAGCCCGCAATTGTAACCCGTTCCCGGCACGCGTGGCAACAAGGGGTTGGTTTCAGGTTTCAGGTTTCAGTTTTCAGGGGTGCGGGGTGTGGTTCCGCAGTGTAATTGAGATTTGTCGTCCCGGAATCGCCGAAGGCGATGTCCGGGACCTCGCACTTCAAGGGGCTTGCGGGGCGGCAGTGCAGATGCCCGGCCTGCGAGGTCCCGGATATCGGCTCACGCCGATTCCGGGACGACACGCCCCACACCATGGCCGCCGACGCACCGACGCACCGACGCACCGACGCACCGACGCACCGAGGCACCGAGGCACCGAGGCACCGAGGCACCGAGGCACCGAGGCACCGACCTCCGACCTCCGACCTCCGACCTCCGACCTCCGACCTCCGACCTCCGCTACAATGTGCCCGATTCGACCATCAGGGAGCCCCCATGCCGCGGCTGGACACACAGATCAACCGCAAGGATCCGGATTTTGTCACTCGCGAGAAGCATCATCGCGGCCTGGCCGAACAGTTGCGCGAGAAGCTCGAACAGACCGCGCTGGGCGGGCCGGAGCGCTCGCGCCAGAAGCATCTCGACCGCGGCAAGCTGCTGCCCAGGGAGCGTGTGCGCACGCTGCTCGATCCCGGCAGTCCTTTCCTGGAAGTCGCCCCGCTGGCCGCGAATGGCATGTACGACGATGCCGCGCCCGGCGCCGGGGTGATCGCCGGCATCGGGCGTGTCGCCGGTGTCGAGTGCATGGTGGTGGCCAACGACGCCACCGTGAAGGGCGGCACCTACTATCCGATCACGGTCAAGAAGCACCTGCGCGCCCAGGAAATCGCGCTGGAGAACAACCTGCCCTGCATTTACCTGGTCGACTCAGGCGGGGCCTTCCTGCCGCTGCAGGACGAGGTCTTCCCCGACCGCGACCACTTCGGTCGCATCTTCTACAACCAGGCGCGACTGTCGGCGAAAAACATCCCGCAGATTGCGGTGGTCATGGGCTCGTGCACCGCCGGCGGCGCCTACGTGCCGGCCATGTGCGACGAAGCCGTCATCGTCAAGGAACAGGGCACGATCTTTCTCGGCGGTCCGCCGCTGGTGAAAGCCGCCACCGGCGAGGAAGTCGATGCCGAAACCCTGGGCGGGGCCGATGTGCATACGCGGCTGTCCGGCGTGGCCGACCACTTTGCCGAGAACGACACCCATGCCCTGGCCATCGCGCGCGATCTGGTTGCCGACCTCAATCGCCCGAAACCGGCGATGGAACCGGAAAGCTCTCCCGTCGACCCGGCCCATCCGCCCGAAGACCTCTACGGCATCCTGCCCGACGACACCCGCTACCCGTTCGAAGTACGCGAGATCATCGCCCGCATCGTCGACGGATCGGAATTCTCCGAGTTCAAAGCCCGCTACGGCACCACGCTGGTGTGCGGGTTTGCCCGCATTCACGGCTACAAGGTCGGCATTGTCGCCAATAACGGCATCCTGTTTTCCGAGTCAGCCCTGAAAGGCGCTCATTTCATCCAACTGTGCAACCAGCGAAACATCCCGCTGGTGTTTCTGCAGAACATCACCGGCTTCATGGTCGGCAAGAAATACGAACAGTCCGGCATCGCCCGCGACGGCGCCAAGATGGTCACCGCCGTGGCCTGCTCGCACGTGCCCAAGTTCACCGTGGTCATCGGCGGCTCGTTCGGGGCCGGCAACTACGCCATGTGCGGGCGCGCCTACCAGCCGCGATTTTTGTGGATGTGGCCGAATGCCAGGATATCGGTGATGGGCGGCGAACAGGCCGCCAGCGTGCTCGCCACCGTCAAGCGTGACGCGCTTGAAGCCCGCGGCGAGGAGTGGCCGGCCGAAGACGAAGAACAATTCAAGGCGCCGATCCGCGACCAGTACGAACACCAGGGCCATCCCTATTACGCCAGCGCGCGCCTGTGGGACGACGGCGTCATCGACCCGGTCGACACCCGCCGCGTCCTCGGCCTGGCCCTGGCCGCCTCGGCCAACGCGCCCATCGAACGCGACCGCTTCGGCGTCTTCCGAATGTAGTGGAGCCTTGGTTAGGACAGCATGGATAACACGAAGATCACGAAGAAGCGCACGAAGGACACGAAGGAAAGAATTGAGTTCGACGATCTTTCAAGACAGGTAATCGGCTGTGCGCTGGATGTGCACAATGCTTTGGGACCCGGATTGCTTGAGTCCACATATACGCAATGCCTGGCACAGGATCTCAAACAGGCTGGGATTCCCGTCGCCCTGGAGGTCCCGGTAAAAGTCGAATACAAGGGCTTGGACATAAACTGCGGTTATCGGATCGATATGCTGGTCGGCAACACACTGATTGTCGAGTTGAAAAGTATCGAAAGGTTCCAGCCGGTCCATGAAGCGCAAATACTGACCTACATGAGACTGGCAAGGGTAAAGACAGGACTGCTCATTAACTTCAATACGAAGAAGCTGCGCGATGGCATACGACGTTACGTACATTGATTTTTTTTCTTCGTGCCCTTCGTGCCATCCTTCGTGTTCTTCGTGTTAAACAAACGACGTTGGAAATAGCCAATGACCGAACTACTGACACTGACCACCAACGACCGCGGGGTGGCGACGCTGACGCTGAACCGTCCGGAAGTGCACAACGCCTTCAACGCCGAGCTGATCGCTCAGCTGACCGACGTGTTCGATCGGATCGACGACGAAGCCCGCGTCCTGGTTCTGACCGGCGAAGGACATTCCTTTTCCGCCGGCGCCGATCTGAACTGGATGCGCGCCATGGCGGAAGCCACCGAAAACGAGAACCGCAAGGATGCCGAGCGCCTGGCCGCCATGCTCAGAAAGCTCGACCAGCTGCCCTGCCCGACCATCGCCCGCATCAACGGCCATGCCTTCGGTGGCGGCGTCGGGCTGATTGCCTGCTGTGACCTGGCCGTGGCC
>SLIA01000296.1 GCA_007135935.1 Wenzhouxiangella sp. | reverse complement strand
CGGCGCCACCGGCATGGCCACCGGCCCGCACCTGCACTACGAATTCCTGGTCAACGGAACCCATCGCAACCCGCGCACCGTCGACCTGCCGCCGGCCGACCCCCTGCCCGACGACCTGATGGATCAGTTCCGCGCCACGGGCCAGCCATTGCTCGCCCGCCTGGACGATGTCGACCAGCCCGCCCTGATGCTGGCCAGCGCCGAAGAAGGCTGTGCGAAGTCGGCCGACGGCTGTTGAGCACATGCCGGCCATGCGCCGCCTGGCTGAAGAGACTGCACGCGAGCTCTACGTCGGCCTGATCTCCGGCACCAGCATGGACGGCATCGATGCCGTGGTGGTCGACTTCGGCCGCCACCAGCCCGACCTGATTGCTGCCGCCACGCTGCCATTCCCATCCTGCCAGCATGACAGGCTCGATGTGTTGCGCGCCGACCCCGACCACTTTCCCGCCGCTGCGCTGGCAAGCCTGGATGCTCATCTTGGCGATGCCCTGGGTCGCGCAGCACTCGACATCATCGCAGCGGCCAATATCGAGCCGACAGCGGTAGCCGCCATTGGCTCGCACGGCCAGACCGTATTGCACCGTCCCGACGCCACCCGGCCACACACCCTGCAGATCGGCGACCCACACCGCATTGCCACGCTGACCGGCATTACCACCGTGGCCGACTTTCGCCGAGCGGATGTTGCCGCCGGCGGCCAGGGGGCGCCCCTTGCCCCCCTGCTGCACCACGCCCTGTTTCGTCGCGGTGGTGAAACCGTCGCCGTACTCAATCTCGGGGGAATCGCCAACCTGACCCTGCTGCCTGCCGACGGCCGAGTGCAGGGATTCGATACCGGGCCGGCCAACTGCCTGCTCGACGACTGGTACCGGCGTCATCACGACGGTCGTTTCGATATCGATGGGCGCTGGGCGGCCGGCGGTCGTGTTGACCAGGCCTGGCTGCAGGAGCTGCTCGCCGAACCCTTCTTCTCCCGCCAGCCCCCCAAGAGCACCGGTATCGAGCATTTCAGTCGGGACTGGCTCGATCGGTGCCTGCCCGACTGGGCCCGGGATCGACCGGCCGACATCCAGGCCACACTCGCCGAGCTGACCGCCCGCAGCGTGGCCGAAGCGCTGAAGGGCAACGACCAACCACCGCCGGGGCAACTGCTGGTGTGCGGCGGCGGTGTGCATAACCGCGACCTGCTTCAACGGCTGGCCGACCACTTACCGGAAATGGAAGTGGTCTCGACAGCCGCCGCGGGCATCGATCCCGATTTCGTCGAAGCGGTGCTGTTCGCCTGGCTGGCCCGCGAACGGCTCGCCTCGCGCGCGGTGGATACCCGTCCCATCACTGGTGCCCGTGCCCCGATACTGGCAGGAACAATCACCCACGCTTTGGCATCAAAATCGCCGGAGCCTTGATCTTCCAGGAGTATTGCATGCGATTCATCCCTTTTTACCTGGTGCTCATCCTTGCCCTGGCCGCTTGCGGCACTGAAGAGCCGCCGCCACCCGATCCTGCCCCTGCCGAGCCCGAGCTTCAGCCCGATACGGATGTGGAGGAACCGGAAGCCGCCACGCGCGACGATGAGGATGCGCTCGAGGAAGTGCGTCAGCGACGCGAACGGCTGCGCGAGGAGATGCGCGAACACCGCCGGACTGGCGCCGAAGATGGCCGGCGTGACCGGCCGCGTGCGGCGACCGAACCGGAAACCGACTGGTGGCGCGACGAGGCCATGGTCACGGAACTGGGCCTCGATGACCAGCAGATCGTCGCCATCGAGGAAGCCGCCACCATCCATCGGCAAGCCCGCAGTGAAGGGCGCCGGCAGATGGTCGAGCTGCGCCGTCAACTCTCACGCGATCGGACCGGGGAACCGGGGGACGGTGCAGCCGAGGCAAGAGAGCAGCGCGAGCAACTGCGCGGCAAACTGGAGGCGGCCAATCGTGACTGGCGAATGGCACTGGAAGAAACACTCGATGCCTCCCAGCTCGAGCAGCTGGAGGCCGCGCGGCCCGAGGCCCTGAGCCCGCGCATGCAGCGCAGGCTTGGGCGCGAAGCGGAAGACAACGACGAAGAGCCTTCACCGCCGGCGGTGGACTGAGCCTGACGGAATCCTGCCCCCCGGCAGCGCGGCCCTGCCCGGCTGAGGCCGCGCCTTACTCCTTGCGCTTGTAGAAGACCTCGCCAAGCTGCTCGTAGAGCTGCTTGCGAATCCACCACAGCAATACCAGGCTGGGGGTGACCATGATGGTGGTGATAAAGAAGAACATCGCCCAGCTGCCGGCCAGCGCATCGACCAGCCAGCCGCTGCCCGCCGCCAGCGAGGTGCGGCTCAGGTTGCCCATCGAGGCCATCACGGCATACTGGCTGGCGGTATAGACCTGGCTGGTCAAAAAGGAAATGAAGGCGACGAAGGCCACGGTGGAGAAGGCCGTGGTGAAGTTGTCGGCGACCACGGCAAAGGCAAACAGCGCCATGTTCGGCCCCACCAGCGCCATGACCGAGTAGACCAGATTGGCCAGCGCCATGGCCACGCCGCTGATCAGCAATCCGCGGAAGATCCCCATGCGCACGTTGATCACGCCCGAGAGCAGCATGAACAGGGTCATGGTGAACCAGCCCATGACCCCGCTGACCAGGGCGATCTCCTGGTGGCTGAAGCCGATCTCGCGGTAGAACACGGCGGCCATGCGGCCCATGAAGGCCTCGCCGATCTTGAACAGCACGATAAAGCCGAGAATCGAGAGGGTGAGCCGGATGCCATTGCGGCGCACGAACTCGGCAAAGGGCAGAATGGCGGTGACCGTGAACCAGGCCATTGCCGTGCTGATGCGACCGGGCTTGCGGCGCTTGCTCAGCGCCTCGCGCACCCGCGCCTCGTCGGCAGCCTGCTGTGCCTCGCGGTCGGATTCCGGTTCGGGCAGAAACAGCAGCGTGACGATAACGATCAGCGCCATGACCAGGGCGAGAAAATGGAACGCGCTCGACCAGCCCCCCGGCGCCGTGCCGGCGATCCAGAAGGCGCCGGCACCGGGAAGCCCGGCGCCGGTCCACCAGCCGGCCGCGGTCACCGCCGCCCCGGCGGCCATGCCGCGCGGCTCGGAAGCCGGAATGGTCT
>SLIA01000084.1 GCA_007135935.1 Wenzhouxiangella sp. | reverse complement strand
GTCTTCCACGAGCTTGCCGTCTG
Organism: Wenzhouxiangella sp.; assembly: GCA_007135935.1. Taxonomy (GTDB): domain Bacteria; phylum Pseudomonadota; class Gammaproteobacteria; order Xanthomonadales; family Wenzhouxiangellaceae; genus Wenzhouxiangella. The sequence goes on along the minus strand of SLIA01000084.1, from coordinate 3,086 downwards.
GCTTCAGGAACTGGAAATAGTCCACCTTGAAGGCGGCGACAGTCTGCGCCATGTTGACTCCTCAAAATTGAATGATTCTTGTCGGACCCGGCGCCGGGAGACCTCCCGGACGCGTCGAGGCGGGCCCGTATTATACGCGCCCGCGCAACGATAGTCAGAGCCTCCTCCCCGGGCATTCCGGGTACTGCCACCATCTGTGTAATAATCGGGATTCTCGTCAGAATCGGGGATAAACAATGAAAAAGCTCTCACTTTTCTTCGGCAGCGTGTTGCTGGCCGGATCGCTTCAGGCCCAGCAACTGCCCGGGCTGACCGACTCGGTCCAGGTCTTTACCGATGCCAACGGCATTCCTACCATCGTCGGCGAAACCGAGCACGATGTGAATTACGTCCGGGGGTTCCTGCACGCGCGCGACCGCATGTTTCAGATGGACTACCTGCGGCGGGTTGCATCGGGAACGGTGGCCGAACTGCTCGGTGCCGATGCCATCAGCACCGATATCGAACTGCGCACCCTCGGCCTGCGCCGCGGCGCCCTGAGGACCTGGCTGAGCCTGTCGCAGGACGAAAGGGACTGGGTCAAGGCCTACACCGACGGCGTCAATGCCTTCCTCGCCGCCGGCGAACTGCCGCCGGAGTACGGCGTCCTCGAACTGGCCTCCGTCGAACCCTGGTCGCCGGTCGACTCGCTGGTGATTGGCAAGCTGGTGGCCTTCCAGCTTTCGTTCGATTCGGGTGTGGTCGACCGCACGATTCGCCTGGGTACCTACCAGGGCGTGGGCGATGTGGCCGGGTTCGATGGCCTGGCGCTGTATTTCGAGGACATGATCCGCAGCCAGCCTTCCGATGACCGCCTTACCGTCCCCGATTTCTTCGAGACTGCCGGCATCATTCCGGTTCCGTCGGGCGAGGGCGCCAGCCCGCAGTCGGACAGCGCGGCCACGCGCTCGCCAAGCGTGAAGTGGCATAACCTGCCGCAGGTCAACGAGGGTGTGATCGAAGGGCTGCGCTCATATCTCGACCGGGTCAGGGAAATCCCCATCCTGGGCAACACCATCGGCAATGCCGAGAACCGTGCGGCCAGCAACTGGTGGGTGGTCTCCGGCGATCACACCGCCAGCGGATATCCGGTCATGGCCAACGATCCGCATCTCGGGCTCGATATTCCGCCGGTCATGGTCAACGAGAACATCGTGATTCGCGATGAGGATCGTGTCGTCAGCGGGGTGGGGCTGCCGGGCACGCCGCTGACCCTGCTCGGCTGCAACCTGCACCTGTGCTGGGGCCTGACCAACCACAACGTCGATGTGACCGACTGGTACCAGGAAGACCTGCTGGTCAATGCCTACGGCCTGCCCACGCACACCCTCTACCAGGGTGAGGCCGAGCCGCTGGTTTATGGCTTCCAGAGCTACTTCGTCAACGATTTCGATAACGGCGAAATGGACTCGGTCACGCGCGCCAACGTCGGCTACGACGCCGGCGGCATCACTTTCATCGTGCCGCGCCGCAACAATGGTCCCATCGTTGCCCAGCCGGAAGCCGGTGCCGGAATCTCGGTGCAGTATGCCGGCTGGGGAGCGACCTTTGAGCTGTCCACGCTGCGCGGTTTCGAGCGCGCCAGCAACATGGAGGAATTCCAGGCCGCCATCCCCAACTGGGTGTTCGGATCCCAGAACGTGGTCTATGCCGATGTCGACGGCAACATCGCCTATTTCACCACCGGTGGGGTTCCGCTGCGTGCCGACCTCCAGGACATGAGAGTCGACGGCGACGTGCCACCCTTCCTGCTGCGCGACGGCAGTGGTGCGCTCGATCACGAATGGCTGCCCGCCAACGAGCATTCGCCGCGCGGTTTCCCCTACGCCACGCTGCCGCGTGAAGAGATGCCGCATGTCATCAACCCCGACAGCGGTTACATCGCCAACGCCAACAACGATCCGGTCGGTACTACGCTGGACAACAACCCGCTCAGCCAGCTGCGTCCGGGTGGCAACGGCATCTATTACCTCAACCCCGGCTACTCGTCACTGCGCATGGCGCGTGTCGACCGCGTGTTGCAGGATCTGCTCGAGTCCGGCCCGATCACGGTCGAGGACATGAAGGCGCTGCAGGCCAACAATCAGATGTTCGATGCCGAACTGGTGGTGCCGCACTTGCTGGCGGCATTCGAGAACGCGATCGACGAAGAAGCCTGGCCCGGCCTGGCCCAGTTCGCTCTGGACCCGGGCATCCAGGAAGCCATTGGCCGTCTGGCCGAGTGGGACTTTTCCACGCCGACCGGCCTGACCGAAGGTTTCGACCCCGGTGGCAATCCGATGGGCGGTACCGAGCCGACTCCGGAAGAGGTCGCCCATTCCATCGCCGCGACCATCTACTCGGTCTGGCGCGGGCAGGCCATCGGCAATACCATCGACGCGACCCTGAGCGCGATTGCGCTGGAAGACCAGTTGCCGGGATCGCGTGATGCCTTCCGTGCGTTCTACAACCTGCTGGCGAGCTTCCCCGAGCGCGGTGGAGTCGGCGCTTCCGGTATTCCGTTCTTCAATGTCGAGGGCGCGCCGGACATGGCCACCGCCCGTGATACGGTGTTGCTGGCCAGCCTGGCCGGCACCCTGGAGTTGCTGGCCAGTGACGAGTTCGCCCCGGCATTCGGCAATTCCACCGACCAGAACGACTACCGCTGGGGACGACTGCATCGCGTGGTGTTCGCCCATCCGCTGGGTGCCGACCCGTTCAACGTGCCCAATGGTGGCGGATTGAGCGATCTCGACGAGGGCCTGCCGGGTGTTGCCCGCGCCGGCGGCTTCGAGGTGGTGGATGCCTCCGGCCACAGCTCGCGCGCAGACAGCCTCAACGGGTTCATGTTCTCGGCCGGCGCTGCCCGGCGCACGGTGGCCGAGATGACTCCCGGATCGCCCAATGTCAGCGAAGTCATTCCGGGTGGTCGCAGCGGGGTGATGGTCAGCCCGTTCTATACCAACCAGCTTCGTCTGTGGCTGGTCAACGACTATCTCGAGCTGGGCTTCGGTGAGGGCGATGCCCAGTCTGCTGCCATCGACGTGCAGACCTTTGCGCCCTGACGC
>SLIA01000226.1 GCA_007135935.1 Wenzhouxiangella sp. | reverse complement strand
GGATGTAGGTGTCGGCCTGGGCGGCGGCGCGCAGCATGGCCTTGTCCCAGCGGCTGGAGGCGTGGTCTTCGGTCACGCGCTTGGCTTCGAGCACGAAGTGGCCGCGCTTGTAGAGGTCGATGTAGCCCCGGCTGATATTGCCGTCGGGGTGGTGGATGTCGACGCGGTGTTCGAAGACGTATTCGTCCTCGGCGGGGTCGTCGCTGGCCGGCTGCGGGCCGGGCAGGTCGAGGAGCCGGCAGAGTTCGGTCAGGAAGAGCTGGTAGTTGGCGCGTTCCTTGCCGCCGGTGTTTTGCCAGCGGGTGATGAACTCATGGATGGCCTCAGTGCTGGTCTGGCGCTTATCTCCACTTGAGTCATTCATTTAAGTCCTTCCGACAGCTCTACAATCACTCTGGATCGTCCGGTTCCGCCTTGGGTCTAGGGCCAATGCGGAAGTTGATAGTCGGCAGCATCAGGGGCCCCCAAGGCCCTCTTGAGGTAAGGGTCAGCACGAAGTCTCTGGCGGCTGAATACAGTACCGAGGCTCCATTAACTTGTACCAGATGTTCCAGGTCCTTGTGCTCGAACTCGGGGTCGAGTTGAAAATAGCCGATGACATGCAGACGGATTTCGTAGGGCAGATCCGGGCCAAGGTCATCGATTGTTTCGATGCTCAGCTGAATCTGGAACGTTGTGGGGTCATCCTCGCCCTGGAACATTCTGACCTCGGTCTTGAATTTCTCGGCATCGGCTGCCCCCCAGGATTCATGGCCGTCACCGGGCGGTTCAGGGCTGGCCTTGCAGTGAGATTCTGCCAGAAAGTAGTGCTCAAGCTGTAGCGGTGATGGCTTCATTGTCATTAGCCGTTTCGTACTGGTTATCGTTGTGCGAAAGTGGGACTTCCCGGAAAGATTGATGAGGGATGCCCGGACGGATTGGTCGATGTCCGTGAATATCGTGCAGCCACTGGCTGCGGTCTTCTTCCGCACAGACGCGTAGGTGCAGACGTCCATTCAGAGCGCGCACCAGACGAACCATGGTGGCCAGGGTGAAGTTGGTAGTGCCGCGCATCACCTTGGTGATGTAGGCTGGGCTGGTATCCATTCGCCGTGCCAGTTCGCTCTTGCTGACGTTGCGGCGCTGCATGAGGTCATGCAGTCCTTCGGTAAATTCCACCTGGGCATCAGCGATCCAGTAATCATCCGTCTTGCGGGCCTTCTTTAGAAGGTTCTGAAAACGCTTGCTAACCATGATCATCTTCCTCCAGTATTTCCAGCTGGTTCAAGTGTCGGGCATTCAAGTATCGGTCACGAGCCCTGTTGGCTCGATTGATGTCTTTAGTGGGAACCTTGCCCGTTTTCTTGATCAAGCCATGTGAGCAAATGATTACGCGCCCCTTGTCGGTAAAGTACAGCACTCTGAGCTGGCCTTTTCGCAATTCGCAAATGCCGTCGCCCAGATGATGCTTCAGGTCGGAGTTTTTCGGCGGACCGTGCTGGGCACAACGTTTCAGTAGTTGAATCATCCCGACACCATTGGCCTTCAAGTTGGCACCCAGCCCTTCCAGGAACTCCAGTAGAGCCGGTTTTCCCCGCTCGTCGCAGACTGCGTGAACGGTGAATTGCCCTTGGTCCAGCTTAAGGAGCTTCATTTTTAACCTGTGGGTTAATTTTTGTCAAATCAAGTGGCTTGACCAAGTGCGGCCAAGCGCTGTTGTTGGTGCTGCCCTTCATGGGTGGTGTTTTGTCCCCTAGCCCGGATAATTCATGAATTATCCGGGCTGGTGTCATTGATACGCTGGTTGCGCCGGGGATGCAACCCCGGCCTACGGGTTGGGGACAATCCAGGTCTGCGTTGGTCGTTAGTCGGGGCGGAGCCAGCGGTCCATCCAGGCTTCGAGGCGGGTGTACATGTCGACGCGGTCGGCCGGGTTGGTGAACTGGTGTGGCTGGTCGGGGTAGCTGACGGCTTCGTGGGTGCGGTCGTAGCGTTCCAGGGCGTCGACGACCAGTTCGAACTGGCGGAAGGGGGCGCGGATGTCGGCTTCGCCGTGCATGATCAGGATGGGGGTGCGTACCTGTTCGAGCCGGGCGACGGAATCGCTGCGCCGGTAGGCCTCGGGGTTGTCTTCGGGGCTGCCGCGGTGGCCTTCGCGGGTGAACAGGCGGCCGAGGCGGTCGGCATTGTCAAAGGCGTCGGCGAAATCGTAGATGCCGCCCATGGGCACGGCGGCGTCGAAGGCATCGAGATCGCGGGTGACTGCGCCGAGGCTGATGATGCCGCCGTAGCTGTAGCCGTAGATGCCGACCTTGTCATTGGACCAGGGCTGGCGGCGCACCCAGTGGGCGGCGTCGGCGGCATCCAGCGACTGGGTGTTGGCCCAGTCTTCCACGGCCAGGTCCTGAAAGCCTCGTCCGAAACCCGAACCGCCACGGTAGTTGACCGCCAGCACGACGTAGCCCTGGCGGGCCAGGCGCTGTTCGACCAGGTTGAGGCCGTTGTAGTAGGAGTTGGTGCCGCCGCCATGCACCTGCACCACGGTGGGGTAGTGTTCTTCGGGGTCGAAGTCCGGGGGCAGGAACTTGAAGGCCTGGATGTAGAGGCCGTCGCGGGTTCGGTAGCTGATTTCGCGCGGCTCCTGCACGTCCTGCCAGTCGGTTGCGAATGTCGTTGCCTGTTCAGCGGCCCCGCCGTCGCGAGCGATCAGGTCGAGTTCGCGGCCACGCGTTGAGGTGGAGCGAACGAATGCGAATTGCTCGCCGCCGCCGCTGGCGTCGAAGTCGTGAATGACGCCGCCCATGTTGGTCACGCGCGTGGCCACGCTGCCTTGTGCGGGCACGCGCCACAGCTCCAGTTCGCCGCGCTCGTGTGCCGGGAAGAACAGTTCATCGCCGTTGGCCGACCAGGCCGGGGCGCCGACTTCCATGGCGGTCTGCTGCATGTCGATGCGCCGCTCCTTCTCGCCGGAGACATCGACCAGGTAGATGTCGGCCAGATCCAGGTACCAGAACCCGGCCTTGTCGGTGCCGTAGACGGCAATGGTCGATCCATCCGGGCTGAAGGCCGGCATGCCGCGGGCCATGAAGCTCGATGACAGTTGCCGGGGCTGACCGGATCCGATATCGACCAGCCACAGGTCGTCTTCCCAGTAGTCGGCGCGGTTGGAAATGAAGGCCACGCTGCTGCCGTCGGGCGACCAGGCATGGCCGAATCGAAGTTCGTCGATGTCCATGGCTTGTTCGGTCAACTGGCGCGGTTCGGACTCGCCGTCGGTGTCGAGCAGCCACAGGTCCTGGTGGCCCGAGCGACCGCTGGCGAACAGCACCTGGCTGCCATCGGGAGAGGGGCGCGGCTGGCGTACATCGTCGGGATCATCGGTCAACGCCCGGGCCGAGCGCTCGTCCAGATCCAGGATGTGCAGGTTGTTGTCGGCCACGTAAACGATGCGTTGCCCGTCTGCGAACCAGTAGGGCGAATGGCCGTCTGCCAGGTGGTCGAGCTCGCCGCTTTCGATGTCGAGCAGGAACAGGCCCTGTTGATCGGGCGTGTTGACGGTGACAAGCGCACGGTCGGCTTCGGGGGCGAGCCTGGCCTCGAAGACGCCGTCATGACCGGTCCAGCGACAGACGGTGGTCTGGCAGATGGCTTCCCATTCCAGCTCGCCGGTGCGCGGTTCGGCCCAGGCCGGGTTGATGAACAGGATGAGAAGCAGGGGGGCGAGGATGCGCTGGATCATGGCGGTGTCTTGTTGGTGGTAGCGGGATTTCAACAGTCTATTCGATATCGGTGATGGCGAGTGTCAGGACGTTGGTAGGGAAGGCACATGCGCCAGATTGACACATCCGACTGACCCTGCAGGTGGGCATTTTGACTTGCCCGCACGGAAAATCAGCGACTTGCGAGATTGGCACGAGACTTGCTTATATATCCCCGCAACGTTTTTTCTCGCAACACAACAGGAGTTACGCAATGACCCTTCGCAAACTGATTACCCTGATGACCTTCTCCATTGCTCTTGCCCTCGGCGGTGCCGTGTACGCGCAGTACGACCAAGCTCCGCCGCCGGCCGAACCGGAGCAGACCGATGTCTCCCAGCAGGAGCTGCAGCAGTTCGCCGAAGCCCAGACTGACATCTCCAGCATTCAGCAGGACTTCTCGGCCCGTCTGCAGGGCGTGGACGATCCGGAAGAGGCCCACGAGCTGCAGATCGAAGCCAATGAGAAGATGACCGAAGCTGTCGAAGATGCCGGTCTGGATGTGGAATCGTTCAACCGCATCGCCATGGCGATCCAGAACGATCCCGAGCTGCAGCAGCAGCTGACCGAAATGATTCAGTAAAAGGCTGAATCCGGGGCTACTCGATAGCCTCAAACCGGACGACCGGGGCCCTGCGGGGTCCCGGTTTTTTTTTGCGCCGGGGAATGGTCATGATCTGGCGAGATGTTATAACGAGTGTTATAATCAAGTCTCGTTCAGGCCGGAGACCTTTTCATGACCCGCAAGCTCAAGCTCACTGCAATCGGCAATTCCACCGGGGTGGTGCTGCCCAGGGAACTGCTGGAAAAACTGCGCGTGCAGCGTGGTGATGAACTGATGGTGCTCGAAACCCCCGATGGCATCACGCTCACGCCGTTCGACCCGGAGTTGGCTCGGCAGATGGAGGTGGCTGAACGCATCATGCGTGAGGATCGCGACCTGCTGCGCAAATTGGCGGAGTGACAACAGGGGGTGAACGATGAACGACTGGATCTGGATCTCGCCGGAACTGGCCGAGGCCATTCATGATCGTCAGCTTGCCGAGCACGGTGGCCCGTCCGGAGTGCGTGATCGCGGATTGTTCGAATCGGCACTGGCCAGACCCAGGCAGCTGGCGGCTTATGGAGCCAGTGAAGTCGATGCTCCCGCACTTGCCGCAGCATACGCTTTCGGGCTGGCACGGAATCATCCCTTTGTCGATGGCAACAAGAGAACGGCCTATGTCGTATGCCGGGCGTTCTTGCTGCTTAATGGCTGGGACATGATGGGTGAGTTATCGGATCGCTATCAGGTCTTCCTCGGCCTGGCCAATGGCTCGGTCAACGAGGAAGAGCTGACCGACTGGCTGCGTCGTCATTGCCGACCCGAGCAGGTCAGCGAGCCGGGGGCGGGGTATTCTGGCTGAACGGAGGGCCTGTCGAGTCAGGTTGCATGGATGACAGAGTCGGCAGCATTGCCGGTAGGGTTTGGTGGCGCTCGGTTAGAGGTTTGGGGGTGCATCGAAGGTACTGACCTTTGGCACATGTTGCTGGTGGTTGCATATGAGAGCATGAACCCTCCTTCTGATTGAGGAGTGCGTCATGACTGGACGAGTGTTTTGCCTGGTCTGTTGCCTGTGTGCAGCGCTGGCCGCCCACGCCGAAAGCTCTGAGGAATCGTCGCTGGCAGGGCAATGGGTGGGCATGTTCAAGAGCACAGACGGAGAGCAGCACTTCGAGCTGGAACTGGCGTATGAAGGCGATGCGTTGCAAGGCATCCTCATACCGGTTGAAGAGGGTGGAGGGCGAATCCCTGCCGACGCAGTCGACTTTGAAGACGGGGTGATTTCGGTTACGGCCAGACAGGGAGCGGTGGTACTGGAAGCCAGGGTTGCCGGCGACGAGATGGAGGGCACGGCGAATCTTCCCGGAGGTGAGATGTCGATGCTGCTGGCCCGCAAGGGCAGCTCCAGGGCCAGAACCATCCTTGATGATTTCGAACGCAGGCTCTCCGAGATGCGCGGCCAGCCGCTTGAACTGGTTCGTTCCGGGCCCGGCATGGATGCCGTGGATGATGATGCGCTTAATGAACTGCTCCAGGCCGCGGAGGCCAGTTACACCACGTCTCTGGCCTTGATGCACGACGGTGAGCTGGTCGGCGAGTGGTATCGTGGCGACCAGCCTGAACCGGTCCATGCCATGTCGGTGACCAAGGCGGTATTGCACCTGGTCATCGGGCGGTTGATCACTTTGGGCAAACTGGAATCCACCGACACCCCCGTCCACCATTTCTATTCGCAGTGGGCTGAAGATGAACAGCGTGCTGCCATTACCATTCGTCACCTGCTCGCCCACACCTCGGGTGTGGACCGGGGCCAGCCTGCCACTCCCATCTACCAGAGCGGTGACTTTGTGCAGTTCGCACTCAATGCACCGCTGGAGTTCGAGCCTGGCACCGAGATGGTCTACAGCAATAATGCCACCAATGTGCTCGGCGGTATCGTCGGCCAGGTTATCGATGGGCCGCTGGATGAGTTCCTGGCCGAGGATCTGTTCGGGCGGCTGGGGATCGACAACTTCAACTGGGGAGCGGATCCGGCTGGCAATCCGGTGGGCATGGCCGGCTTGCACCTGACCGCCGGCGATCTGGTTTTGCTCGGCCAGTTGGTCCTGAATCGTGGCCGCTGGCAGGACGAGCAGCTCATCGAGGCCGAATGGTTCGAGCAGAGCTTCGTGCCGGGTAGCGAGCACTCCGAACGAATCGGGCTGATCTGGCTCCTGGAGCAGTCAAACGACCAGGTGGTCGGCGCTCACCATGACGGTTACCTCGGCCAGTGGCTTGGGGTTCGTTTCGAGGAACGCCTTGTCGGCGCGCGCATGATCGCGAATTCGATGGCTTATGACCCGGAGACCGATCGTTTTCTGGATTTTCTGGAGTATCTGCCGCCATTGGTCAATAGCGGCGACTGATGGTGCTCAGGGGCCGTGCCTGACACCGTGTTGGCAAACGACTGCTGGGGGCGCGTCATTTCATTTCAGCCGTCGTCTGAGCGCGCGTAGCGACAAGGGAAGGAATATGGCGGTGAGCACCACCGCCCAGACCAGTGTGATCAGGGCCTGACCGATCCACGGCCCGCCCAGCAGCAGGCCGCGACAGGCATCGGTGAGGATCGAAACCGGGTTGGCCATGACCACGCCCTGCAGCCAGCCCGGAAGGGTTTCGACCGGCACGAACACGTTGCTGACGAAGGTGATCGGGAACAGCGCGGTGAAGCCGAACAGTTGTACGTGCTCGGGGTCGCGCGCGACCACGCCGACCAGCACCGAGAGCCAGGAAAAGGCCAGGGCGAAGATCAGCACCAGTGCGACCATACCGGCCAGGCCCCAGATCGGGGCTTCCATGCGAAAGCCCATCAGCCAGCCCAGGCCCAGCAGCAGGACGATGGACCAGCCCTGTTTGACCAGGTCGGCGAGGATGCGCCCGGCCAGCGGCGCCCAGCGCGCCACCGGCAGAGCGCGCAGGCGATCGAAGTAGCCGCCGGTCAGGTCGGTGTTGAGGCCATGGCCGACATAGACGGTCACGAACATCATGTTCATCACCACGATGCCGGGCAGCATGTAGGTGAGCGCGTCATCGACCGAGCCGGCGACGGCGCCGCCGAAAATGTAGACGAACAGCAGCAGGAACAGGATGGGCTGGAAGCTGTAGTCGCCCAGCTCCCACGGGTTGCGCTTGAGTTGCACGATGGCGCGCCAGGCCAGGCTGAAGGTCTGCTCGATGCCCTGGACCAGCCCGGGGCCGCTTGCCGGCCTCATGGCGTTTGCTCCTGTTCCTGTTCTGGGTTCTCGTCGTGCGACTCGGCTGGATGCCCGGTCAGGGCCAGGAATACTTCGTCGAGCGTGGCCGAGCGCAACTGCAATTCGGCCGGCGCGATGCCCGCTTCATCGAGTTTGCGCACCAGCGCCGGCATGACCCGGGAGTCGGCGGCCGGTACGCTCAGTCGGCCGCCGTGGTGTTCCGGTTCGGTGCCGGTCAGTTCGGTCATGATGCGGGCAATGGCGGCGAGATCGGCGCGTTTTTCGGGGCGCAGTTCCAGTGTGCGTGCGCCGATGCGCTGCTTGAGTTCTTCGGGACTGCCGCCGGCAATCACCCGGCCGTGGTCGATGACGCGAATGTCGTCGGCCAGGGCGTCGGCTTCTTCCAGGTACTGGGTGGTGAGCAATACGGTCGTGCCGTCGCTGACCCGCTCGCCGATCAGTTGCCAGAGTTGGCGGCGGGCACGCGGGTCCAGGCCGGTGGTGGGTTCGTCGAGAAACAGGATATGCGGGTTGCCGACCAGGCTGGCGGCCAGGTCCAGGCGCCGGCGCATGCCGCCGGAATAGCCCTGCACCGGGCGATCGGCGGCGTCGGTGAGTTCGAAGCGCTCGAGCAATTCGCCGGCTCGTTGCCGGGCGGTTTGCCGGGACTGGCCCAGTAGCCGTCCGATCAGCATCAGGTTTTCCGAGCCGGTCAGGCGCTGATCGACCGAGGCGAACTGGCCGGTCAGGCCGATCAGGCGACGGACCTGGTGCGCTTCGGCGACGATGTCGTGACCGCCCACCCATGCCTGGCCGGCATCGGGCTCGGTCAGCGTGGCGAGCATGCGAACGGTGGTGGTCTTGCCGGCGCCGTTGGGCCCGAGCAGGCCCAGTACCCGGCCGGCGGGAACGACCAGATCCACATCGTCGACGGCCAGCGTTTCGCCGAAACGCTTGACCAGTCCTTTCGCTTCGATGGCCGGTGCACTCACTTGCCGAGTTCTCCATCAGGTCTGCTGCGCATTATGCAGGCGGCGGCTGCCGTGGCCAAAGGGCCGGAAGTCACTGTTAATGAGAAGCAGGGATAATGCAGGAATCCCGATCTCAGGCCAGGAAGAAGAGCAGGCTGATACCGAAGGCGATCATCAACAGGATGATGAAGCCCACGGCCAGCGCCAGGTAGCCCAGCACCAGCCCGGCGATAGCCAGTCCCTCGCCGGTTTCCATGCCGTCGGATCGGCGGATCTGGCCCAGCGCGATGTGGCCGGTGACGATCGCGAGGATCATGCCGATGAACGGCAACAGGGTCCAGCCGAGCACGCCGAAGACCAGGCTGACGATGGCCAATCCGTTGGTGGTCGGGGTCACGTGATCATTCATGTGGTCATTCCCGGTGCCATTGCCTGTGGTTGTTGATAGCGCAGCCCGCCTTCGTGGTCAAGGGCGGAACGTCACGGGGGCGGCATTGCATGGCCGGGGGCATGGAACGCCGGGGGCGCAGCGCCGGCCTACTCGGTGTTTGGCGATTGCACCGGAGTAGCCCGGCCTTGCACGGCCGGGTGGTTGGATCGCCGGCGGCGCAGCGCCGGCCTACTCCGTGTTTGGCGATTGCACCGGAGTAGCCCGGCCTTGCACGGCCGGGTGGTTGGATCGCCGGCGACGCAGCGCCGGCCTACTCGGTGCCGGGTGGCCGGGTGCTCACCTGATCGGCTTATACTCGGGGAATGAATTCGCAGGGCGAAACCCCGGGCCGTTGGCGTTTTCGGGGATACTTTTCGACCATCGGGCTGCTGTTCGGCAGCCTGTTCTTCGCATTGTCGCTGACCCCCAGCCTGCTGCCGCGCGATGACCTGATCCAGGGCGTGATTTCGGGCCTGGGCATGGCGGCCGGTTACCTGATCGGTGTGCTGTCGGTGTGGTTGTGGCGCTACCTCTATCTGCCGTCGCCGCCCAAGCGGGTGCAGTATGTGCTCAAGCTTGCCGCCGCGGTGTTCTGCACCCTGCTGGTGATCAGTTTCCTGTGGCAGGCCGGGCGCTGGCAGAATTCGGTGCGCGCGCTGATGGGCATGGAAGAGCTGGCCGGTACCCGCCTGGTGGTCATCGGCCTGGTGGCCATGCTGGTGTTTCTCCTCGCCTGGGCGCTCGGCAAGCTGTTTGCCTTGCTGTTTCGGTTCCTGTCGCGCAAGCTCGAGCGCGTGGTGCCGGTGCACGTATCCAACGTGGTCGGTCTGCTGCTGGCCTTCTGGCTGTTCTGGGCGGTGGTCGACGGCGTGCTGTTCTCGTTTTTCCTGCGCAGCGCCGATCTCTCGCACCAGCAACTGGATGCGCTGATCGAGCCCGAATTGCCGGCACCGACCGACCCGCTGGCCACCGGCAGCCCCGATTCCCTGCTTGACTGGGACACCATGGGACGCCAGGGGCGGCGTTTTCTGGGCAAGACCCCCGAGATGGCCGATATCGCCTCGGTGGTCGGCGAGCCGGCGCAAAAACCCATCCGGGTCTACGCCGGGCTCAATGCCGCCGACGAACCGGAAGATCGTGCCGCGCTGGCACTGGAAGAACTCATCCGCGTCGGCGGCTTCGAGCGCGAACTGCTGGTGCTGGTCACGCCCACGGGGACCGGCTGGGTCGATCCGGCGGCGATGGAGCCGGTGGAATACCTGATGCGTGGCGATATCGCCAGCGTGACCATGCAGTATTCCTACCTGCCCAGTCCGCTGGCGCTGGTGGAAGAGGGCGCTTATGGCGTTGAGAATGCGAGGGCGCTGTTCCAGGCCGTTTACGGGTACTGGAGTGAGATGGCGCCCGAGGAACGGCCGCGGCTGTTCCTGTTCGGGCTGAGCCTGGGGGCGATGAACTCGGATCGCTCGTTCGATTTCTACGACGTCATCAACGATCCCTTCGACGGGGCGTTGTGGAGCGGGCCGCCGTTTCGCGCCGATACCTGGCGCAGCGCCACCGAGCAGCGTCGGCCTGAATCACCGGAGTGGTTGCCGCGGTTTCGCGATGACTCGGTGATCCGGTTCGCCAATCAGCTTGGCGGGCTGGACGAAGGGCGCGCGGACTGGGGCGGTTTTCGCATTGCCTTTTTGCAATACGCCAGCGATCCGATCACCTTTTTCTCGCCCGATTCGTTCTTTCGCGAGCCCGACTGGATGCGTGAGCCGCGCGGTCCGGACGTGTCCGATGACCTGCGCTGGTTTCCGGTGGTGACCATGCTGCAATTGGCCGCCGACATGGGGGCGGGACGCTCGCCGCGCGGCTATGGCCATGAATATGCCGTGGGCGATTACCTCGATGCATGGCATGCGCTCATCGAGCCGGAAGGCTGGGATCGTGACAGCGTGGAGCGACTGCGCGACCATCTGGAGCAGTCGGAGTAGCCCGGCCTTGCATGGCCGGGTGGCAAGGATTGCCGGCGGCGCAGCGCCGGCCTACTCGGTATGGTTGCGTTCGAGTAGCCCGGCCTTGCACGGCCGGGTGGCATGGATCGCCGGCGACGCAGCGCCGGCCTACTCGGTGTGGTTGCGTTCGAGTAGCCCGGCCTTGCATGGCCGGGTGGCATGGAACGCCGGCGACGCAGCGCCGGCCTACCCGGTGTGGTTGATGTTGGAGTAGCCCGGCCTTGCACGGCCGGGTCAGCCGCCCTGTTTCTCGATCATGTCCGGTTGCAGGATTTCGATCCAGTAGCCGTCGGGGTCCTTGATGAAGGCCAGACCCTTCATCTTGCCGTCGTCGGGCTTCTTGACGAATGCCACGCCCAGCTTCTCGAAGCGCTCGGCGGCGGCGTAGACGTCGGGTACGGCCACGCCGATATGTCCGAATCCCTGAGGCTCGGCGTTGCCGTCGTGGTATTGCAGATCGGGATCGTCTTCGCTGCCCCAGTTGTGGGTCAGCTCCAGCATGGCCTCGCGACTGAAGGTGAAGGTGGTGCGCTTGCTGTCGTCGTCCGGCACGCTGGCGGCCTGGTCATCGTCGAGATAGGCGAGGAAGTAGAGCGTGAATTTCATCTCCGGAAAATCGAGTCGCCGGACCAGGCGCATGCCCATGATACGGGTGTAGAAGTCCAGGCTGCGCTCGGGGTCCTTGATGCGCAGCATGGTCTGGTTGAAGACGTAATCGCGCGTGGCTTCGTCGGCCTGCTCGCAAAGGCCCGGCCCCTGGTCGAAATGTCGGCTCATGTCTTCTCCTTGATGATTGAGGGTATGGCTGGATGGTATCGCCGGTTGGGACTGAAAGCGGGCGCCGGAGTTTCCTGTGTCTTCGAGATTGCGGGTGGAACGCCGGCGGCGCAGCGCCGGCCTACTCGGTGTGGTTGCGTTCGAGTAGCCCGGCCTTGCACGGCCGGGTGGCATGGATCGCCGGCGACGCAGCGCCGGCCTACTCGGTGTGGTTGATGTTGGAGTAGCCCGGCCTTGCATGGCCGGGTGGCAAGGATCGCCGGCGGCGCAGCGCCGGCCTACTCGGTGGGGTTGATGTTGGAGTAGCCCGGCCTTGCATGGCCG
>SLIA01000263.1 GCA_007135935.1 Wenzhouxiangella sp. | reverse complement strand
AATTTCCCTCACAGGCCGGCGGACGGACGGCGGCGATCCGAGCGGCAATCTGGTTGGCCTTGTTGGCACTGACCACGGCAAAGCCCAGCCGGCCGAAATCGATGATCCCGAACAGCAGGGTCAGGAACAGCAGGATCACCAGCGCGTACTCGACCAGTCCTGCGCCGGCCTCCTCGCGCAGGAAGCGACGCGCCGGGGAGAGGCGGCGGCGAAGGGGGGCGAGCGGGGTCATAGGCCGTAAATCCTGGCTTCCTCGACGACGGAGGTGTTGATCGTGCCCCAGCCGTTGCCGCCCGCCAGGCG
Organism: Wenzhouxiangella sp.; assembly: GCA_007135935.1. GTDB lineage: Bacteria > Pseudomonadota > Gammaproteobacteria > Xanthomonadales > Wenzhouxiangellaceae > Wenzhouxiangella. The sequence goes on along the minus strand of SLIA01000263.1, from coordinate 2,818 downwards.
GAAGACAGCGCTGAACGGGAACTGCATGGTGAGATCGGCGGTCACCGTCGCCACCGGGACTATTGTTTGCCGCAGGTCGGGGTTTGGGAGACAGCCAAGGTCGACCGTCACTCGCTCCAGCGTAATCCCGGCCGGAAAGATCGCCGCGCCGGTGATCGAGGTGTTGACGATATTGAAAAGTGACCTGCTCAATTGAGGGTCCCAGTTTTGCGTCGTGCCGCTGGTGGCGCAGATATCATCCGGGGCGGCGCGCGCGACGTAGCGGGTGGCGTCGCGTACCCCGGCGACGGCCGCCTGGAAGGACCACAGGAGCCGCATCGACTCGATGATGCCGAAGGCGACGATCAGGATCAGCGGCAGGCTGATCGCGAACTCGACCAGCGCGGCGCCCGACTGGTTGCGCCGGAACCTGAGTATCTGGAGGCGGAATGCGCGCATCGGTCTCACCGGAACAACTGGACGAGTTCGCGGAAGATGCCGGAAGTCGAACCCGAACCGAGGCCGCCGGCCGATTCCACCACCTCGACCAGGATGGCGCCCTTGTCGTTACCGCCCATTTCCCTCACCGGCTCGGTCATGAAGAGCCTGACGTATTCAATGGGAGTTATGGTGCTCTGACCTTGAAATTCTTCGCTTTGGCAATCAACCGCCGCGGCGACGAGGGTGCGGCGCGCGGGGTCGAGGTCTTGGGGGTTGGACGCGTCGTCGTGATTATGCGGTGCCCCGTAGTCGCTGTCGTCGAAATCGTCGGAGGTGAGCAGCCTCCAGTCTCCACCCCGATTCCGCGCCGCATTTATTTCGGCCAGATACATTTCGTAACGTGTGATCGATCCCTTGGCGATCGTGCTTAGGTCCAGTTCATTCGGTAGCGGCTGGTAGTCGGCAGGCGGCCAGTCACCGCCATGAAACATGTCGATGTAAAGATCGCGATCCCAGTCGTTGTTGCCGAAACGGCAGGTCTCAGCCTCGATGCACTTGTCGCGCGGCAGGTTTGGCGGGTCCTGGCTGGCTTGGCCGCTGGAGGGTTCCCACCTGTCGGACAGGACATTCGGGGCAGGACGAAAGGCGGAATTACCGGTCTCCGAGTTCATCGGTCCGTCGTACATGTCGAAGCGGGTATTGAACGCCCGGACAAGTCCCTGGCGCTGGCCGGTCAGCGTGTCGATCCCGCCATCGGTCTGCAGGCATTGTGTCACCGCTCGCTCGGCGCCCACCAGGCACCGGTACAAGTTCGCCCCGCTGCGATTCTTGCAGGGGCCATCAGGATCGACCGGCAAAGAGTTCGGATTGAGGAAGCCAAAATTGCCCGGCTGCCAGAACGCCTGGTCTCTATCCCTTTCGTTTTGCGTGTTGTTCGGTTGATTCCCGCCTGTGCGCAACAGGATCTGATCGCCGATTTTGTTGGCGGGGTCGGCGGGGTCGCCGACCCGCCAGTCGGGGCTGGGCACGCAAAAGAAAAGCGGCGTGATGTCGCAGGCCCAGCCGGACACCCCTGCCACGGCGGTGGCGCCGACCTGGGCCTGGACGTTGGCGCCGGCGCGGCCGATCAGCGTGGCGTTGACGGCAGCGAAGGGGGTCTGGACAGTGCGCCGGTTCACTGTCACCTGCACGAAGCGGGCCGCCTGTTGCTGGGCTTCGCTAGCGTTTGCCGGGTCGATGCCGCCGGTAACGGGTGTCGTATCGATTGCCGGCAGCGATGTCAGGAAGAGCAGCGTAAAGTCGCCCGCGCCCATGTCCGGGTCGCCGTCGCCAAAGGTCTGCCGGCGCCGGATCAGGCCGTTCGCCGCAGCCGTCGCGCGGTCGATCGCGTCAGAGCGTCCGTCGAGCTCGCCGGCGGCGGCCAGCGCCACCTGGTCGGCGAAGGACTGAAGCTCGGACTGGGTGTTGGCGACGCGACCGATGTCGAAGGTCAGCGCGACGAAGCCGAAACCCACGGCCAGGAACAGGCCCCAGAAGACCAGGATGCCGCCGTTCTCGTCACGCGCGAAGCGCGCGAGCGGGCGGGGAGCGGCGGCGGGGAGGGGGGCGTTGCGGGACATGGGCGCACTCGGGTCAGGGGAACGGGCGGACGGGGTGGCGGGGAGGCGTCAGCGCAGGGTCACTTCCTGGCTGTCGCTGGTGCCGCGGTTGATGATGACCGTCCGCCGGCGGGGCGCCGGAGCCGGCGCGGGCGCTTCGGCACGCGGCTCGGGCGCGGCCTGCTCCACCACGGGTTCGGGCAGCAGATCGCTCAGCCGCAGCCGTTCGAGGGGCATGCTGTCGTCGGTATCGGCGGTGCGCAACGCCAGGCTCAGCGAGCCGGCGCGCTGGCTCAGCGCCAGGACCTGCCCCTGCTCGGCGGTGACCTCGACCGTGACGGTGCGGGCGACGCGCGGGTTGTCGTTCATCTCGTCGGCCGCCTGGTCGACGCCGATGACGCGGATGTTGCGCAGGATCGTGTCGGTAACCAGTTCGTCGCGCACATTGCGGGTCAGGTGCACGTCGACGAAATCGCCGGGGGTGACGAAGCCGCCGACCGAGCTGACCGCATTGACGCTGATCGCCACGGCCCGGTGGTTGGGGCTCAGCGTCTGCGAGATGGTGACGCGGCCCCCGAACTCCGAGACCTTGCCGTCGAGGATCACCTCGCCCGCGACCATGCCGCGCATGGCGCGGCGGGGCTGCTGGCCGTCGGTGGGCAGAAGCGAGGCCATCTGCTGGAATGCGCCGGCGGGCACGGCGTCGCGCGGCCAGGGCGTGGTGCGCAACATGTGGCGCTGGATGATGTCGCCGCGGCGGATCTCGTCGGCGGCGGTGACGATCGTCACCATGGCGTTTT
>SLIA01000027.1 GCA_007135935.1 Wenzhouxiangella sp. | reverse complement strand
GCAACAACGTGGCCGGCATCAACGGCCTGTGGGGTGCATCGGGCGTGGCAGTCAGTCCCGACCAGGCTCATGTTTACGTGGTTGCCCGTTTCGATCAGGCCATTTCCGTGTTCGCACGCGACCTGCTCGCACCGCTCAACCCCGGCATCGAAAGCGTCAGTCACGAGATTGAAGCCTGGCACAACGATCCGGTCATCGAGATGACATGGTCCGGTGCCGTCGACCCCGACGCGTCCGGCGACGGATTCGGTTCCGGCGTGGCGGGTTACTCGGTGACGTTCAGCGAAGACAGCGATGCCCAGCCCGACGAGTCCATCGATGTGGCGCACGGGGCGGATCCGCATGGCCTTTCCAGCGAGCCGCTGGAAGACGGACAGTCTCACTGGTTCCATCTGCGCACCTGCGATAACGCCGGCAACTGCGCCGAGACCGTCTCCAGCGGACCCTACTGGATCGATGCGACACCACCGGAAGGTCCGTTCGATCTCGACAGTCCGACGCATGAAGCCGGCGCGCCGGCCATTCCGGACAATGTCATCGAAGTGACCTGGAGCGAGGCCGTCGATCCGGGCGACGTGGCCAGCGGTCTGGCTGGTTACAGCTACGTGTTCAACCAGAGCCCGGATGCCGGGCCGAATACCGTCATCGATCTCGCGCCGGGAGATTTGTCTGCGCTGTCGGCGACACTCGACGACGGTCTGTGGTGGTTCCACATCCGCGCCATCGATGTGGCCGGAAACGCCGGTCCGTCCCAGTCCATCGGACCCTTTGGCGTGGGTGATGACGTGACGCCACCGCAGGTCTTCTCCGTTTCCGCCGTGGCGGCGCCGGAGGGCGATGAGATCCAGTCCGGCGACTCGCTGGTTGCTGCGACCACGCAGCTGATGGTGCGCTTCGACAAGCCCATGGCCCAGGACGGGGCCGGCTCTGCCGGGCTTGCCGACAACTTCCGTTTGCTGGCGGGACACTCGATCCATGCTGTCGACGCCTGTGAACAGCCCGCTTCGGGTCTGATTGCCGACGCGCTCTACCTGGCCGAGGTGCAGACTACAGTGCTGGAGCTGAGCTCGGAAACCGGTCTGGCCGCCGGCGATTACACCCTCGTTGCCTGTGACCGGCTGGAAGATTTCAATGGCAACGAGCTTGACGGATCCGGCGACGGCGCACCCGGTGGCGCACATGTGCTGGACTTCGGTGTGGCCTGGACCAACCTGGCGCCCAATCCCAACTTCGACCGGCCGCTGGCGGCCGACAACTGGGTGGCCAGCCCGTCGGCCCAGGTTCAGGTCGATCCCGAGACCGACGCCGGTGGGGCGGCAACGTCTGGCGCCGCCCGAATCGCGGTCGATGTCGACGACCCGTCGAGCTACGTGATCAGCCGCTGCGTGTCGCTGGACCCGGATGTGCTGGCCGGCCATGCGCTGCAGGCACGGGCCCGCATTGTCGACGAGATCGGTGATCCGAATCCCGTGGAGGCTTCGGTCAGCATGAGTTTCTTCGAACAGTCCGGCTGCGAGTCCGGCCTGGGTGGCGAGTTCGTCAGCAACAGCATCGACGGCGATACTGACGGCGCCTGGCTGCCGATGAGTGCCTCGGTGTCGCCGGGTGCGGTGGCCGGCGCACAATCGGCGTTGCTGGCCCTGCACCTGGAATTTCCCCAGGGCGAGGCGTTTCCGATCGAGGCCTGGTTCGACGACGCTCAGTTCTTCGCCTTCGGCGAGGGTGAGTTGCCGGCCGAGCCACCCCGGGTTCTGCGAGTACTGTCCTCGCACGGCGCCGAGTACGGTGACCTGGGACAACCCCTGCCGACCGAGGCCACGATCACGCAGATCATTCCGGAGTTCTCGCGCGGCCTGCGGACTGATCCTGCCGGTGGCGCCGAGGATTCCGCCAACAATCCGGACAATTACCGGTTGTTCCCGATTGACGCTCCCGCTGGCCCGAACGGTCCCGATTGCAGCGACGATCACGGCATTGATCTGTCGTCGGTCAGCTATCAGGCAGCCAGTTCACGGGCGGTGGTCGTGCCGGCCGGTGCCACCGGATTGCCGGCCGGGCATTACCGTTTCGTCGTCTGCGGGACGATCCGCGATTTCGACGACAACATGCTGATCGGCGACACCGAGCCCGGCACGGATCACGTGCTTGAGTTCGAGGTGGCATCGACCAATTTCCTGGCAAACCCGAACCTCGACGATACGCTGGGGCAGTGGACGACGGATTTCGATCCCGAGTCCGGCGAATTGCGCTGGTCGGGGGGCGATCAGGATGGTCTTGTCAGCTCCGGTTCGGCGCGTGTACAGCACCAGGAAGGCACCGGGGCCAGCTATGAGCTCAGTCAGTGCGTGGCCGTCGACGGCGGAGCTGACGGCCTGTTCCTGTCAGCCGGGATACTGGTCAACCAGGCCTTCGGGCCCGCTCCGCTGATCGCTGCCGAGGCCACATTCCATGGCGAGGCCGACTGTGCCGGGGACGCCATCGAGTCGCTTGAGGCGACCGAGGCCGTCGGTCATTCCGCCGGGCAGTGGCAGTCGCTGAGTGCGGCGCGGGGCAGTTTGCCTTCCCAGGCGCAGTCGGCCAAGGTGACCTACCGGGTCACTGCCGCGGAAGGAGAGGACGCCCCCTTCGATGTATGGCTGGATCAGTTGCGCCTCAGCGCCGGCCGTGCGGATGTGATGTTCCGCAACCGCTTCACACCGGAGATTTACTAAATAATCCAGCGCCGGGCGCGGCACGGATGCCACGGTCTCCGTGCCGCCGCGCGCATCTGGCCGGTGGCGGCCTGGTGTGCAGTATCCGGTGGGGGCGGTGTGGCGAGAGAGAGGGCTCGCGGGCGTGTTACAGTTCGACGAACAGCTGTCCGTCTTTTTCCGACAGCGCGACGGCCTTGAGTTCGGCATTCTGGCAGGGGCCGGAAATGCAGCGTCCCTGGTCGGGTTCGAACACCGCGCCATGAGCACAGCACACCAGGCGACCGTCATCGTCCGTGATGAAGCGGTCCGGCGCGAAGTTCAGTGCACGTCCCTGATGGGGGCAGACGTTGTGCCAGGCGCGCGGCTCGCCACGATAACGGGTGGCGACGAGGAACACGGGTTCGTCGGTCGCGTCGACGGTGAATTCGCGGTAGCGACCATCGGTCAGTTCATCACTTTGGCAAAGGAACACGGGGGCGTTCACGGAGTCTCACTCGGTTATGCAGGATCCCTGGCGACAATTCTATCAGCCACCGACCAATCCGCTGGTCCGTCTTGGACTGGTGCTGGCCGGCATCGGTATTCTTGCCCTGAGCTTCATCCTCGGGCTGTTCTTCCTGGCCATTGCCATGGGTCTGGCGGTGGTCGGCTTCATCGTGCTGACCGTGCGTCGCTGGCTGGGTGCCGGCAAGCGCAAGCGGGCCGACGACGGCATGATCGACGTCGAGTATCGCGTGGTTCACCGCGAACGCAGAAGCACCCGCCGGCCCGAAGACGGGGACTGAGGAACAAGGCGCAAGGATCAAGGATCCACGGGGCCCGAGGAGCGGCCAAAGCCGTGGTTTTTCTTTCCTTTCGCCTTGCGCCTTGATCCTTGTGCCTTCGTTTTACCTGTAAACCCCGAACGTTAGCAGCATGGCCAGCACGATGGCCGTCCACATGGCCATGGATCCGGTCGGCCAGCTTTTCGCCAGCTTGCCGTCGCGGCCGTGTTTTCTTTCCATGTGACTGGTGATGCGCGTGAGCTGATCGAGGGCGACGCGGCGCACTGTGCGATCGGTGGTGACGATGGCGGTGCCGACTGATTCGATCAGACGGGGTCCGCCACGGCGGTAGAGCCAGTCGACATCCAGGCTGATCTTCGGTCCGCCACCGACGTATTTCAGCAGCAGGCAGAAGGCCAGGCCGGTAAACAGCAATAGCTGCATTTCCTTGAGAAACACGCTCATGGTGTAGGCGTTGAAGTCCACCGGTTCGGGCAGCAGCGCGTAGAGCAGGCCCGGGAAGATGCCGATCAGGAAGCACAGCGCCGCGGCGATGCCCATGGCCAGCAGCATGTTCCAGGGCGCCTCGCGCGGCCTCAGGCCCGAATCCTCGCCCAGCCAGGTCTTGTAGGGCAGCTTCAGCGTGGTGCTCAGGAAGGTGCCGGCCGAGGCCACCGCCAGCATCAGCCAGATTACTGCACGTCCGTCGACGGCCGCGGCCTCGACGATCATGGTCTTGGAGACATAGCCCGAGAACAGCGGGAAGGCCGAGATCGATACCCCGCCGACCAGGTAGAGCACGAAGGTCCAGGGCATGTAGCGATACAGCCCGCCGAGCTCGGAGAGCTTGCTGCGGCCGGTCATGTGGATGACCGCCCCGGCGCCCATGAACAGCAGCGCCTTGTAGAGAATATGGGTGAAGGCGTGCGAGGCCGAACCGCTGAGCGCGAGCGCCGTGCCCAGCCCGACACCGGCGACCATGTAGCCGACCTGGCTGACGATGTGATAGGACAGCAGCCGGCGGATGTCGTTCGACAGCATGGCGAAGGTCACGCCGTAGAGGGTCATGAACGCACCCAGCCAGACCAGCATCTCGGTGCCGGGATAGCCGCGAATCAGTGTGTAGACGGCGGTCTTGGTGGTCAGTGCACTCATGAAGACGGCCCCGGTGACGGTGGCTTCCGGGTAGGCGTCGGTCAGCCAGGCATGCAGCGGCGGCACCGCGGCATTGATCAGGAAGGCGGCCAGGATCAGCCAGAAGGCCGGTCCATCGGCCGCGATCTGGTCGAAGCGCGTCGTGCCGGTCTCGAACTGGAACAGGATGATGCCGGCCAGCAGCATCACGCCGCCGACGGCATGGATGATCAGGTAGCGAAAGCCGGCATGGAACGATACCTCGGTCTTGCGCCGCCAGATCAGCCACACGGAGGTGACGACCATCAGCTCCCAGAACACGTACAGCGTGATCAGGTCTCCGGCGAAAACCACGCCCAGCGCCGAGGCGCCGTAGAGGAAAGCGGCGACGTGTTGTACGCGATCATTGACGTGCAGGGCATAGATGGCACCGATGAGCAGCACGATGCCGAAGACCCAGCCGAAGACCATGGCCAGCTGGTCGACCCGGCCGGTGACCAGTTCCATGCCGAGAAAGGCCAGTTGTCCGTATTCACCGGGCTGGGCAAGGGCCAGCGCGGCGAGGACGAGCAGCGGCAGCAGCACCATCCAGCCCTGCAGCACCCGGCCCTTGAGCCAGGGCACGACCAGCGCGCCGGCGATCAGCAGCAGCGATGGATGGATCCACTCACTCGTGATCATCGTAGTAATCCTCGTCGCGGTAGAGCAGCTTCTCGCCCAGCAAGCGGGCCAGGAAGATCAGCGCGGCACAGGCGGCGAAGCCGAAGAACGCGGCGAAACCGCCGATCGCGTCCCATGGGAAATGGGTGTAGGCCGGTGGCAGGATGATGTCGACGAGCACCAGCGCCGCCATCAGCACCAGGGCGATGACGGCAAGCAGCGACCGCCGTGCGATCAGGTATTCGATGAATCGTGCCAGTCTCATGGGTTGGCCACGCTCCCCGGGTTGGTTGCCAGGCCGAACAAGCCGCCGAGCAGGTCGAAGGCCGACTGCGCCATGAAAAACAGCACCAGGGTGCCGAGCGCGGTCAGCAGCAGCGGAATCACGCACATCCACGGCGCCTCGGCGAATCCGCTCTTCTCGCCTTCCGGCAGCGGTTTGAGGAAGGCGCGCACCACCGGTGGCAGCAGGTAGCCGATATTGAGCAGGGTCGAGAGCATGAAGGCGGCCATGATCATCGTGTGCCCGGCATCATGGGCGCCGGCGACCAGGTGCCACTTGCTCCAGATGCCGCCGGTTGGCGGCAGACCGATCACGCACAGCGCGCCGATGAAGAAGGCAGCGAAGGTCAGCGGCATCCGGCGCCCCAGTCCGTCGAGTTCGCTGATCTGCGTCTTGCCGCTGGCGACATAGATCGCGCCGGCGCAGAAGAACAGGGTGATCTTGCCGAAGCCGTGCATGAGCATGTGCATGCCGCCGCCAATCGCGGCCAGTTGCACGGCCAGAAGCGCACCGACGACGATATAGGCCAGCTGGCTGACGGTGGAATAGGCCAGCCGTGCCTTTAGATTGTCCTGGCGGATGGCCACCAGCGAGGCCGCCAGCATGGTGAAGGCGGCGATGTAGAGCATGACATCGCTGGTGACCAGTTCCCTCAGATAATCCAGCCCGAAGACGTAGAGCGCGATCTTGAGCACCACGAACACGCCGGCCTTGACCACCGCCACGGCGTGCAGCAGGGCCGAGACCGGGGTGGGCGCGACCATGGCCGCGGGCAGCCAGCGATGGAACGGCATCAGCGCGGCCTTGCCGGTGCCGTACATGAACAGCACCAGCAGCACCGCGCCGGCGGTCGGGCTGACCTGTCCGGCCAGGATGCCGCCGTCGGCGAAGTCCAGCGTGCCGGTGGCCGTCCACACCCAGATCATCGCCGGCAACATCAGGCCGATACTGGTGGCCAGCAGCAGGGCCAGGTAGGTGCGTGCACCCTGTTTGGCCTTGCCGTCGCCGGTGTGCGCGACCAGCGGGTAGGTCGACACCGACAGGATCTCGTAGAAAACGAACAGGGTGAACAGGTTGTCGGCCAAGGCAATGCCGGCCGCCGCGCCCAGGGCGATCGCGTAGCAGGCGAAGAAGCGGCCGAGGTTGGCGTAGCCCTTGGCGTTCATGTAGCCGATGGCGTACGGGGTGGCCAGCACCCACAGCGTCGAGCTCATGGCGGCAAACAGCATGCCGACCGGTTCGAGGCGGAAAGCAATGGTCAGGCCCGGCATGATCTCCCAGACCGACTGACTGATTGTCTCGCCGGCCAGGAAGGCCCCGAGCAGCCCCATGACGGCCAGGAAAAACAGGATGGACGAAACCCAGCTCAAGCCCTCGCGCAAGCCGCGGTGGGCCCCGGCCAGCGCGATCAGCGCCGCGCCGACAAACGGGATCAGGACGACGGTGAACGGTGCCAGTTGCGGCAGCATGCTCATGGCAGCAGGCCTCCGCTCAGCAGGGCCTCGGCGGCGGCGGTGGCGCCACCGACAGTCAGGCGCGTGTCAATGCCGAAATAGAAATTCAGCGCCACCAGCACCCAGGTGGGAATGAGCAGGGTCAGCGGTGCCTCGCCCACGGCCTGCTGGTCCGGCTCGCGCTGCTTGAACCAGGCCGCCTCGATCACGCGCCAGATGTAGATGATGGCCATCAGCGAAGTGATCAGGATCAGTGCCACCAGGACCCACTGGCCCTGGTCCAGAGCGGCCTGGATCAGGTACCACTTGCTGATGAAACCGGCGGTCAGCGGCACGCCGATGATGGAGAGTCCGGCGAGGGCAAAAGCCGTCAGCGTCCACGGCATGGTCCGGCCCAGTCCACGGAATTGCTCGATGCGGGCCGAACCGACCTGGTAGATGACCGTGCCCACGGCCATGAACAGGGCGGCCTTCATCAGGGCATGATTGAACAGGTGCAGGAAGGCTGCCGTCAGGCCGACGACGCTGACCAGGGACACGCCCAGCACCATGTAGCCGACCTGGGCCACGGAGGAGTAGGCCAGCATGCGCTTGATGTTGGGCTGGAACATGGCCACCCAGGAACCGGCGAACATGCCGGCCACGCCCAGGATCATCAGCACCGTCGACAGCGGCAGGACGACGAAGCTCCAGTCGGGCGCGAACACGGTGAAGACGAAGCGCAGCATCACGTAGAGCGCCACCTTGGTGGCCGTGCCGGCCAGGAACACGGTCACGAAACTCGGCGCGTAGGTATAGGCGTTGGGCAGCCACAGATGCAGCGGCAGCATGGCCAGCTTCAGGCCCATGCCGACGATGATGAAGGCCAGGGCGGCACGCACCGTCGAGGTGTCGCGCACTTCCGGCAGACGCTCGGACAGGTCGTGGAGGTTGAGCGTGCCGGTCATCACGTAGAGAAAACCGATGCCGATCAGCAGGAAGGTGGCGCCCACCGTGCCCATGATCAGGTAGCGGAACGAGGCCAGCAGGGCGCGCCGGTCCGAGCCGTAGGCGATCAGGCCGTAGGTGGCCAGCGAGGAGATCTCGAGAAAGACGAAGATGTTGAAGGCATCGCCGCTCAGCGTGATGCCGAGCAGTCCGGCCAGTGCCAGCAAAAACAGGGCGTAGAAGGTGCCCTGACGCTCGGGCACTTCCTTGTCCACGCTCTTTTTGGCCCACGGCAGGGTGATGGCGGCCATGCCGGCGACCAGCAGGGCGACAAAGGCATTGGCCGCGTCCACCCGGTACTCGATGCCGATCGGCGGCGGCCAGTTGCCGAAGGCGTAGGACAGCGTCGTCTGGGCCGCTGCCGGCAGGGTAAGCGCGGCAATGATCGCACTGGCAATGGCCGCGGCCAGGGTGACCGCCCAAGGCCAGAAGCGACCGGGCAGCAGGGCGCAGACAAGCGAGGCGATCAGCGGCACCAGCACGCTGAAGGGCATCAATTCGGTGATGGTCATTGGCCGTCCCCGTCTTCCTCTTCAGCGATGTAGTCGTCCTCGATGGAGCCGTAGGCTTCGTTGATGCGAACAGCCAGGGCCAGGCCGACGGCGGTGGTGGCGATGCCGACGACAATGGCGGTCAGAATCAGGACGTGTGGCAGTGGATTGGAATACACCTCGACGCCCTCCCTGAGAATGGGCGTGGATCCTCCCACGATCTTGCCGGCCGAGATGAACAGGATGAACACCGAGGTCTGGAACAGGTTCAGCCCCATGATTTTCTTGACCATGTTGCCGCGCGCGATCACGCAGTAGAACCCGATCATCATGAGGATGACCACGACCCAGTAGTTGAAGAAACTCAGCGCGGTCATCATGGTTGGTCGTCCTCCACCTCGGCGGCTTCCCACTGCGACTTGCGGCGCGCAAACAGCGTGAAGAACAGCATGACCACGGTGGCCACGGTCACCCCGATGCCGAACTCGACGGTGATGATGCCGAACTGCTGGGCGGCATGCTCGCCGGGCAGCAGCGGGTAGAAGTCGAGGAAGTGTCCGCCCAGCATCACGCCGGCCACGCCGACGGCACAGTAAAGCATCACGCCGGCGACCATCAGGATGTACATGGCGCGCTCGGGCACGACCCTGAGTGCGGCGTCGAGCCCGTAGATCAGGGCAAACAGGATCCAGCCGGCGGCAAACACGACCCCGGCCTGGAAACCGCCGCCGGGCGAGTATTCGCCATGAAACTGGATGTAGAGCCCGAACAGCATGATCAGCGGAATCAGGAAGCGGGCGACGATGCGCAGAATGTCGTTGTCGATCATGACGACTCCTCCTGCCCGTGGTCGCGGCGTTTCTTCCTGCGCCGTGGCGGTGTCGCGAGCAGGGCGTAGACGGCCAGGCCGGCGACCAGGATCACGAAACCCTCGCCCAGGGTATCGATGGAGCGATAGCTGGCCAGTACGGCCGCGACCATGTTGGGGACACCCATGTCCGGGTAGCTCTGTTCGACGTAGTAAGGACCGACATGCACCTGCGGCGGATTGTCAGGGGCGCCGAACTCGGGCATGTCCAGGGTGGCGTAGATCAATGCCGCCCCGGTCACGACGACCACGGCCAGAGCCAGCAGGTTGTGGCCTTTCTTGGGGCGTTCCTGGCGGCGCGCCATGGCCAGTACGGCCAGTACCAGGATGGTGCTGATGCCGGCTCCGACCGCGGCTTCGGTCAGGGCCACGTCGCCGGCATCGAGCACTGCGAACAGGGCAGCCGAGAGCAGCGAGTAGATTGCGAACAGCATGGCCGCGGCGAACAGGTCCTTCGCCCGCACGATGGCGATGGCCACGATCACCAGGAAGATCAACAAGGTGACATCGATCAGGTATTCGATGACGGCTCTCCCGATGTGGGTTCGGACTCGTCGTTACCCAGGCTGGGCTCGACTCCGTCGAGCATGGCCGCCCTGGCCACGGCATGGGTTGCGGTGGGGGCGGTAAACAGCAGGAACAGCAGGATCAGTACCAGCTTGAGTGTCAGCAGGCTCAGGCCCGATTGCAGCACCAGCCCCAACACGATCAGCAACGGACACAGGGTCTCGGCCACACCGGCTGCGTGCAGGCGGGTGAAGAAATCCGGCAACCTGACCAGCCCGAGGCCGCCGATGATGCCGAAAGCACCACCCAGCAGCAGGCAGATCCACGAGACAATGTCGATCACGGTCTCAATCATGTTCGACGGCTCCATCCGCCACATCCGCCGAACTGGCCAGGTCACGGGTCTTGGCCAGCTTCAGCACGGTGACCACGGCGATGAAATTGATCAGGGCATAGACCAGGGCCACATCGATCAGGTCGGCATGGCCGGTGATGTAGGTGATCAGCGCGATGATCAGCACCGTCTTGGTGCCAAAGACGTTGACGGCGTTGATCCGGTCATAAATCGTCGGACCCTTGAGCGCGCGCACCAGCGCCAGGGCCATGGTGGCGAATATCGCCATCGTGGTCACTACCATTACCAGGGTCATGTCAGGGGTGCTCCGTGTCGGAACCTTCCAGCCAGGCAATCCGCCTGGCCATGGCGCCGGACTTCAGTTCCTCGGCCGAGCGCCGGTCGAGCGCATGCACGGTCAGTTCGCCGGCTGTCATCTGCAAACTGACCGTTCCGGGGGTGAGGGTGACCGAATTGGCGTAGGCGGCGCCGGCGACGGCCGTGTCATGGGGTACTTTCACCTTGAATACGCGTGGGCGGACCTGTGCGGGGTTCAGGATCAGCCGGGCGACATTGAGATTGGCCAGTACGATCTGCCAGGCCAGCCAGCCCCAGTACAGCGGCAGGCGCCCGGCGTAGAGCGCCGGGTTGTGCTCCACGCCGACAACCTTCATCCGCGTGGCCAGCCACACCACCAGGGCAACCGAACCCACGCCCAGCAGCATGATCAGGGGCTTGTAGACCCCGGAGACGGCCAGCCAGAGGGCAGCCAGGACAATTGTCAGTGACAGTATGTATCGCATAGAGCGCAGAATCTTACCAATTCTCTCTTTCCACTTCGACACGAGCGCGTCCGTTTCGCTTTGCCGAGTAGAGCAACTCGTCGGCCCGCGACAACAATTCCGCGACGCTACGGCGCCCGCGCGTCGCGGTCACGCCGATGCTGAGGGAGACCGTGTTGTCAGGTCCGTCCAGGCCCCAGTCGCGCTCGGCGACGAGATCGCCGATGCGGTGACAGATGGCCACTGCGTCGGGCAGCCCCGTGCCGGGAAACAGCAGCAGAAATTCCTCGCCGCCCCAGCGCACCACCACGTCATCCGGACGTGAACTCGAATGCAGGAGTTCGGCCATCTCGACCAGGATACGGTCGCCGGTGTCGTGGCCGAAATCGTCGTTGATGCGCTTGAAGTGATCGATGTCGATCAGCGCCAGCGATACGAACTGGCTGCCGTCGAGCGCGGCACGCCAGGCCCGTTCAAGTTGTTTCTTGCCGTGCCGGCGATTGGGCAGGCCGGTCAGTTCATCGTGACGGCTGAGATGATCGAATCGGTCACGTTCCTGCTGCAGGAGGCGTTTCTGACGCTGCAGTTCGCCCGTGCGTTCGGCCACCAGTGCTTCGAGCCGGGCGTTGTAGCGCGCCTGGCGGTGGCCGCCCAGCCACAACAGCATCGGGATCATGCCGGCCAGCAAGAGTGCGGCGCTGCCGGTGACCCAGAGACTCTGATACCAGGGCGCAGGCACCTCGAATTCGAAACCGCGCGTGGTCGCCAGTCGGCCGCGAACATCGCGTGCCTGCGCCTCGAAGCGATAATTGCCCGGCGGCAGGTGAGCAAACTCCTGCCAGGCTTCGGCCCGCCATTCCGACCAGTCGGTCTGCAGAGGAACGAGTCGGTAGCGATAGCGGGTGCCCTCCGGCCAGTCGAAAGCGGGCGCGGAAAAACCGAACACCACCGGGAAATCATCGGCGCCAAGGGTCGGCGGGGGGGCATCGCGCGTCAGCGGCAGTGCCTGGCCACCGGCGGTTACCGAGCGGATGCCTGCACTGAGGTCGGCCGGCACCGTCTCACCCGGATCGGTTTCGACTCGGTAGAGCGCATCGGCACCTCCGATCCAGACTACCTCCCGGCCCTCGGACATGAGGGTGTAGAACTCGACATCGGGCAGGCGCCCGAGCTGGGTGTCCAGCGGATGGGCGGACTCCGGCCGATCGATGCTCGACACGCGCACGCGCTGGGTGATGCCATCGGTGGTGATGGCCCAGATGACTCCCGGCTGGCTTTCGGCAAGCAGTGTGGCACCCAAATGCGGTGCCAGCAGTGTGCGGTGAAGATCGGAGCGTGGGTGAAGGTTGCCGTCCTCGTGCCATTGCCAGATCCCGCTGCGCGATGCAATCAGCGCAGGCGTGGCCGGCAACAGGTTCCAGCCGGTCGCATCCTCGTTCGAATCGGGTGGGGGATGCCTCCAGAGCACTTGCTCCTCGGTGGTGTCGAGTCGCGCCAGGCCGTCAAGCCAGGTTTCGACCCAGATAATGGCATCATCGTCGGCCTGCAGGCGGCGTACGGGTTCCTCCAGCCCGGTGAACTGGGTGGCCGACCACGTTTCATCGAGTCGGTCGAGATAGCCCAGGCCCCGGTCGTAGGTTCCAACCCAGACACGCCAGGGTTGAGTGGGCAGCGTTGCCAGGGCGGTGCTGAGGTAGGGCTCGGAAATGCGCTCGGCCCGGTTGTCGTTGACGGCGAAGACGCCGAAGCTGGTTGCCGCCAGCAACTGCTCGGTCTCGTGCTTGTCGGTCCTCACGATCAGATCCCAGACCTCCGAGTCGATGCCCTCGATCGTTTCGAAGCGACCCTCGACAAGCCGATAGAGTCCCAGTGTGGTGCCGGCATGAAGGACACCCTGGTGGCGGGCCAGGCTCAACGCAGGCCCTTCCAGGCCGCTGTGATGATCGAAGCGTGACAGCGCGCCACCAGACTCGATGCGCGCGACCCCGTTGTCCATCGCCAGCCACATCCCGTCTTCAGCGTCGGCAAACAGGTGCCAGACACGGACATCGGGCAGGCCGGAGTGACGGTCGATGACCTCGAGTTCATCGGCTTGGGGGTCCACGATCACCACCCCGCTTCGCAGCGTGGCCAGGGCCACCCGACCGTCTGCCAGCGAAACGCCATGGTAGATGTGCTGTTCGGCCAGGAAGGCACTGGACTCCGGTGCGGTCGGGCCGGTGGTCTGCTCCCGGGGGTCGTGAATGTAGAGGCCGTTCTGGCGGGTGCCGATGAGGATGCGACCATCGGCCAGCGACACCATGGCGAATACTTCCTGGCGTGGTTCGGCACCCGGCAGTCGTTCATAGCCATCGCCATCGAAGCGTGACAGTCCGGAGTCGATCAGATCGGTGTAGAGCTTGCCGTCGACCAGGAACGAACCGCCAGCGCCGGAGCCGGCATGCCGGTGGATGCGGATGTCCTCGCCGGTAACCTGGAACATGGCCTGTCGACTGGAGAAGTACCAGGTGCCATCATGCTCGAATGTCTGCCAAACGTCGGTGAAGGAGGGGGCGTCATCGGGTAGTCCTGCTGCCAGGGAGACGTAGTCGTGACCGCCGTCGCTGCGCCGTTTCAGGTATCCGAACTCGCCCTGGCTGCCCACCAGGATGCGGCCGTCGGCACTGGAGGCCAGCGAGCGGATCGCCCGCCCCGGGGCGATGCGCTCACGCGTCCAGCCGGCGCCGTCGAAAACCAGGATGACGCCGTCATTGCCGAAATACATCACACCGTCGGGGCCCTGGGTAATGGCCCAGTTCTGGGTGCCGGCGCCGTAAGTCTGGGGCGAATACCAGGAGATGAAGGGTTGCCCGTGCTCCCCGGCGAGCACCCGTGCGCCGCTGGCAAGAACGACCAGCAGCAATAGGCTCAGTCCGAATTGGCCTAGACGATTGATGCGCTGCAACATGGGCGTGCGCTTCCGTGACCCCTGTCACGCAAGCATAGCACGTGAAGACTGGAGGGGTTTCGCTTCAGGAGTTCCGGGTTTGCAACCGTTCAGGCGGCCCGGGCGAGCTGTCCCTGCGCCGTCTGCTGCAGCAGACCGATCAGCGCCTGGCGGTGTTTGGTCGGCATGGCGACGCCCTTCTGCGTGGTTTTGACATGTTCGATCAGCTCGCCCGTGGTCACGACCGGCAGGTCGGCCTTGTCCGGCTCGATCACGGTGGCATCGGATCTGGCGAAACAGACCATCCCTTGTGCCGACAGCGCCAGGCCGTGGGTCAGCAGCCAGCGCTCCAGGGCTCTTGCCTGGGCCCGGACCTGGCGGAGCGGGTTGTCGATGGCATTCCAGCCCGGCTTGCTGCCGCACCCGGAACGCTTGACGACCCGCCACTGGCGAGAGTCCGGATCGACATGGATGTGTCCGGCGGTGTTCTTGGCCTCGACGATGGTGACGGCCGAGGGCCCGACCACGACGAAGTCCAGTTCCCGCCGTCCATTGGGCAGTTCGGGGTCGGGGATATGGACCTGGTTGAAGATGATGTGGTCGTCGGACAGCTGGCCAAGGGTCTCGAGCACCCGGGCCTCGCCTTCGACGCCGGCCATGACATGGTGCGGCACGCTGGAACCGCCGGTGATCGCGGAGAAGAACAGCACCATCGCCCCGATTCCGATCAGCATCACGCCGAGGGGTGGACTGATCCAGTAGCCCGCGGTGCTGATCGCGCCGACAACGACGACGATCAGGGCGAGACGCCGGCGTCGGCGACTGGCCGCCCGGCGCATTTCTTCGCGATGCTGCCGAAGTGGCGCGTATTCGGTCACGTGAGACATGTCGGCCATGGCTGAATTCTGCCACAGGCCGGCACGATGGGGTGGTCCGGGCCATGTTTGCCGTAGAATGGTCGGCTGGTTCGAGTTGCGTGAAGTCCGGGATATGAATACCTCCGAAGCCTGCGGTGCCGGTCACATCAATCCGGCCGAGCTGGCCTCGCTGGCGGCCATGACCCGTGCCGGCAGCACCCTGATCGTCATCGAGTCCCACGACGAACCCCAGGTGATGACGTTGTTTGGCGAACTGCGGCGCCAGCTCAGTCAGCCGCTGTTCAAGTGGACGGCCGCGCGCGGACTGCGATGGGTGGAGCGCGACCACGACCTGGCCGACGACTTCACCGACCCTGCCAATGCGCTCGAACACATCGCTCAGCGCCCCGACCGGGGGATCTACCTGCTGCTGGATTTTCACCCCTATCTGACCGATCCGGTCATCGTGCGTCGCTTGCGCGAGTTGGTACGCCCGAACGATGGCGGTGCGTCGCGCACCGTGGTGCTGGTCAGCCCCGAGCTGAAGCTGCCTCCCGAACTCGACGCGATGGCGAGACGGTTCGAGTTGGCACCGCCGGATCGTGCGGCACTGGAGGCCATGGTTCGCCAAGAGGCCGCGCGCTGGACGCAGCAGCGCGGCAGCAAGGTTGTGCTGTGTGAACGCGCGCTCGAGCAGTTGCTTGTCAACCTGGAAGGTCTGACCATGAAGGACGCGCGCCGCCTGGCGCGTAACGCCATCTTCGACGACGGCGCACTCGGAGAAAGCGATCTTCCCGAGGTCATGCGGGCCAAGTTCGACCTGCTCAATCCCGGTGGCGTGCTCGGATACGAAATGGAGACGGCCAGGTTCGCGCAGATCGCGGGAATGCCGCGACTCAAGCGTTGGCTGGAGGTGCGTTCATCGGTATTCGGCGCTGCCGAACCGCCGGCGGGACTGGACATGCCGCGTGGCATGCTGCTGCTGGGCGTGCAGGGTTGTGGCAAGTCGCTGGCCGCGCGCGCCGCCGCCGGATTGTTCGGCGTGCCGCTTCTGCATCTGGACTGCGGTGCACTCTATAACCGCTTCCACGGCGAGAGCGAGCGCAACCTGCGCGAATCACTCGAGGCCGCCGAACTCATGGCCCCTTGCGTGCTGTGGGTCGACGAGATCGAGAAGGGGCTGGCGGTCTCCGACAGTGACGGCGGGACGTCGCGGCGCATGCTGGCCACCCTGCTGACCTGGATGGCCGAGCATCGCTCGCGGGTATTCATCGCGGCGACGGCCAACGATATCTCCATCCTGCCGCCGGAGCTGGTACGCAAGGGCCGCTTCGACGAAATGTTCTTCGTCGACCTTCCCGATGCCCAGACCCGCGCGGAGATCCTGGCCATCCATCTCGAGCGACGCGAGCTCAAGCCGCAGCTCTACCCGCTTTCCGAAATCGCCCACGCCACCGAGGGGTTTTCAGGCGCCGAGCTCGAACACCTGGTCGTAGCCGCCCTCTACAGCGCCCACGCCGATGGCGAGGCCATGAATACCGACCACCTGATGACCGAAATCGGCCAGACCCGCCCACTGTCGGTCACCATGGCCGAGCCCATCGCCGAGCTCAGGCAATGGGCCGAAAGCCGCGCGGTGGCGGCGTGAGACACTTAAAGCTTTCAGGTTTCAGGGTTCAGGTTTCAGGAAAAGATCTCCCGTATCCCACAACCCGATGCTGATGCGGACCCCTGAACCCTGAAACCTTTCCTAAAGATACGGCGAAAACAACCAGCACAACGCGTCCCGAAACCGCACCAGCATGCCGCGGCCGTCGACTTCTTCCAGCGTGACCTCGCGGCCGGCATGGGCGGCGCGGTCGATGTAGTCGATCAGGCTGGCGGCGAAGTCTTCGCCGTAGACTTCGACTTGCAGCTCGAAGTTGAGTCGCAGGCTGCGCGGATCCCAGTTGGTCGAGCCGATCAGGCTGTAGTAGCCGTCGATGACGAACAGCTTGGCGTGGTTGAAGGGCGCGGGCTGGTAATGCACCTGGACGCCGCGCATGAGGATCTCCCACAACATGTTGCGCGTGGCCCAGTGGATATAGGGCAGGTTGTTGACCTCCGGCAGCACGATCTGCACCTTCACGCCGCGCACGGCGGCGGCCTGGATGGCGCCGATCAGTTCGCGAGACGGCAGGAAGTAGGGCGTCATGATGCGCACCGTGGACCGGGCGGTGGCGATCGCGGCGGTCAGCAGCATGTTGAGGCGGTCGAGATCCTCGTCGGGACCATCGGTAACCGTGCGGCAGGCCAGTTCACCGGCTGTTGACGGCTGGCCGAGCGGTGGTTCATCCGTGGTGCCGGTGGAGAATTCCCAGATGCGCAGAAATTCCCGACGCAGTTGCAGCACGACCGGCCCCTCGAGCTGGAAGTGCATGTCCTTCGTGCGGTTGCGGTTGTCGGGGGCGTCGACAAGGTGGCGATCGCTGATGTTCATGCCGCCGGTAAACCCGATCCGGTCGTCCACGACCAGGATCTTGTGGTGGTTGCGCATGTTGATCGACAGGGAGGGCGGCAACAAGCGAGGGGGCAGGAAGCGGGCGACCCGAATTCCGGCGCGCTGCAGGGCCCGGCTGGCGCGCGGGATGGAGTACCACTCGCCGAAGCCGTCGATCATCACGCGCACATCCACCCCGCGTGCCGCGGCCGCGACCAGTGCTTCGCGGAAGGCCTGGCCGGTGCGGTCGTTGTCGAGGATGTAGGTCGTCAGCAGGATGTGGCTTTCAGCCTCGGCGATGGCTTCGAGCATGGCCGGGTAGGCCTGTTCGCCATCGACCAGTTGTTCGACCCGGTTGTCGCAGGCCAACTCATGGCGGCTGAGTGCCTGGCCGATGCGAGCCAGGTCGCGATAGTCGTCCCGAATCTGACGGGGCAGTGGATGGTTGTGCTCGATCATCCGGCCACGCTCGTAGCCGATCTGAAGATCGCCCAGCCCCAGCCGCTGGGCCTTGCCACGGGCGCGATTGAGCCCGAAGAACAGGTAGATCACCGGCCCGGCCACCGGTGCGAGCACGCATACCGCGATCCACCCGAACGCCGCACGCGGATCGCGCTTGTACAACAGCGCATGCAACGCCGTCGCCGGCGCCAGCACCGCATGGAACAACAGAATCACCAGCGTCTGAAAGCCCGGATCCAAAGTCGCCACAACCCTCGTTACCAGCCCGCAGTGTCGGTTGCCCGGCGTGCGGTTGCAACCCGATTCGGTTGGGGGTGGTTCGTTTGTTCGTTTGTTCGTTTGTTCGTTTGTTCGTTTGGTCTTTCTCCTCTTCTCCTCTTGTCCCTAGTCCCTAGTCCCTTGAGCCTTGAGCCTTGAGCCTCACCCATTCACCCATTCACCCATTCACCCATTCACCCGTCCCCAGATGCATCCTCACGTCATCTGCGCTAGAATGCATATCTTTCTATCCCGATCAAGAGATACACTCCGCAATGAGTTCTTACCTGTTCACTTCCGAATCCGTCTCCGAGGGGCATCCGGACAAGCTGGCCGACCAGATCTCCGATGCCGTGCTCGATGCCATCCTTGCCCAGGATCCCCATGCGCGGGTGGCCTGCGAGACCTTTATCAAGACTGGAGCGGTCATCGTCGGTGGGGAGATTTCGACGTCTGCCTGGGTCGATCTGGAGAGCCTGATTCGCAACGTGGTGGTGGAGGTCGGCTACGATTCATCCGATGTCGGCTTCGACGGGCACACCTGCTCGGTGATCAACATGATCGGCAAGCAGTCGCCGGATATCGCCATGGGCGTGGATCGCGGGATTCCGGAGAACCAGGGTGCGGGCGACCAGGGGTTGATGTTCGGCTATGCGGCCAACGAGACGCCGGAGCTGATGCCGGCGCCGATCTACTTCGCTCACCGCCTGGTCGAGCAGCAGACCCGCCTGCGCAAGCGCAAGGACAACCCGCTGCCCTGGCTGCGGCCGGATGCCAAAAGCCAGGTGACGCTGCGCTACGTCGACGGCAAGCCGACCGCCATCGACGCGGTGGTGTTGTCGACCCAGCATGACGAGGGCATTGATCTGGAAGAAATCCGTGCCGGCGTGCGCAAGCACATCATCGAGCCCGTCCTGCCGGCCGAATGGCTGCACGCGGATACCCACTATCACATCAACCCGACCGGCAAGTTCGTCATCGGCGGTCCGGTCGGCGATGCCGGTCTGACCGGGCGCAAGATCATCGTCGATACCTATGGCGGGATGGCGCGTCACGGTGGCGGTGCCTTTTCCGGCAAGGATCCATCCAAGGTCGACCGTTCGGCCACCTATGCCGCGCGCTACGTGGCCAAGAACGTGGTCGCCGCCGGCCTGGCCGACAAGTGCGAGCTCCAGGTCAGCTACGCCATCGGTGTGGCCAAGCCGACCTCGATTTCGGTGACCACCTTCGGCACCAACCATATCCCGGAGGAAAAGATCGAGCAGCTGATTCGCGAACATTTCGATCTCAGGCCGTATGGCATTCTCAAGCACCTGGACCTGTTGCATCCGATGTATCGCATGACCGCCACGCATGGGCATTTCGGGCGTCATCCCGAGGAAATGTCGGCCCGGGTGGTGCGTGAGGGCAAGGAGACGACCGACTACTTCACGTCCTTTAGCTGGGAGAAGACCGACAAGGCCGATGCCCTGCGCGAGGCCGCGGGCCTGTAGGGGAGAGATGCATCCCCGGCCGGCATGGCCGCAAGACACCCTATCCTTTGATCAATTGAGCAAGCAAACAGGAATTCAACCATGAACGCCAACCCGGAAGCCATCAACAAGGGCGTACTGTTCGACGACAAGATCGCTTCGACAGACAACGATTATTGTGTCGCCGATCTCTCCCAGGCCGATTTCGGCCGCAAGGAGATCCGAATTGCCGAAACCGAGATGCCGGGTCTGGTCCAGACCCGGGCCGAGTACGCCGACGACAAGCCGCTGGCCGGTGCCCGCATCGCCGGTTCGCTGCACATGACCATCCAGACCGCCGTGCTGATCGAGACCCTGATCGAACTGGGCGCGGACGTGCGCTGGGCCTCGTGCAACATCTACTCCACGCAGGATCATGCCGCCGCGGCCATGGCCGAGCGCGGCGTGCCGGTGTTCGCCTTCAAGGGCGAGACGCTCGACGAGTACTGGGAATTCACCCACCGCATCTTCCAGTGGCCCGACGGCGGCACGGCCAACATGATTCTCGACGACGGTGGCGACGCCACCTTGCTGCTCAACCTGGGCGCGCAGGCCGAGGAAGACCCCTCGGTGCTCGACAATCCCGGCAGCGAGGAAGAAAAGGCCCTGTTTGCTTCGATCAAGAAACGACTGAAGGCCAATCCCGGCTGGTATTCCGCCGCGCTGGAAAACGTCCAGGGCGTGACCGAGGAAACCACCACCGGGGTCAATCGTCTCTACCGCATGCAGAAGGAAGGCACGCTCAAGTTCCCGGCCATCAACGTCAACGATTCGGTCACCAAGAGCAAGTTCGACAATCTCTACGGCTGTCGCGAGTCGCTGGTCGATGCCATCAAGCGCGCCACCGACGTGATGGTGGCCGGCAAGACCGCGATCGTGTGCGGTTACGGCGATGTCGGCAAGGGTTCGGCACAGTCGCTCAGGGCCCTGTCGGCCAACGTCTGGGTCACCGAGGTCGACCCGATCTGCGCCCTGCAGGCGGCCATGGAAGGCTACAAGGTGGTCAACCTGGAAGACGACGGTGTGGTCGAGGCGGCCGATATCTTCGTCACCGCCACCGGCAACTACAACGTCATCAACCATGACCACATGGTGCGCATGAAAGACGAGGCCATCGTCTGCAATATCGGTCACTTCGACAACGAGATCGATGTCGCCAGCCTCGATGACTACGAGTGGGACGAGATCAAGCCGCAGGTCGATCACATCACCTTCCCCGACGGCAAGAAGATCATTCTGCTCGCGCGCGGACGCCTGGTGAACCTGGGCTGCGCCACCGGCCACCCGAGCTTCGTGATGTCGAACTCGTTCACCAACCAGACCCTGGCCCAGATCGAGCTGTGGAAGTTCGGCGAGCGTTACGACAACGAGGTCTACGTGCTGCCCAAGCACCTCGACGAGAAGGTCGCCCGGTTGCATCTCGAGCGCATCGGCGTGCGCCTGACCGAACTCAAGCCCGAACAGGCCGACTACATCGGCGTGGCGGTGGAAGGGCCGTACAAGCCGGAGCATTACAGGTATTGATGGTGAAAGGTGAAAGGTGAAAGGAAGGCTGCCGCGGCGGCTAACTTCTGGTCTTTTCCCTTTTACCTTTCACCCACAGCAAAGCGTGACCCTGGCCCCCACTGACCGGTTGAAGCCGTGATGTCAGATCCCACCCCGCAGCTTAGCTTCGAATTCTTCCCCCCGCGCAGTGCCGAGCAGCGGGGGAGTTTCGAGCGGGCGCGCGATCGGCTGGCGGCCTTGTCGCCGGCCTACATGTCGGTGACGTTCGGTGCCGGCGGTTCGACCCGTGATCGCACACGCGAGATCGTGTTCGGAATCGGCGAGGCCACCGGTATCGAGGCGGCGCCGCATATCTCGTGCATGGCCGAGAGCGATGAGGACATCGTGGCTCTGCTCGACGATTACCATTCGCACGGCATCAAGCGCCTGGTGGTGTTGCGCGGCGACCGGCCCTCGGGCAGCGGTGCCGGGGTCTTTCCCTATGCCGTCGACCTGGTTCGCTTCATTCGTGAGCGCTACGGCGATGCCTTTTATATCGAGGTGGCCTGCTACCCCGAACACCATCCCGAGTCCCGAACGCCCGCCGACGACCTGAGAAACTTTCAGGCGAAGGTGGCCGCCGGTGCCGACGGTGCCATCACCCAGTACTTCTTCAGTGCCGAGAGTTACTTCCGCTTCGTCGACGAGGCACGCTCGCTGGGCGTGGACATTCCCATCGTCCCCGGTATCATGCCGATCACCAATTACACCGGCCTGGCGCGTTTTTCGCAGATGTGCGGTGCCGAGATTCCCCTCTGGATTGCCAAGCGGCTCAAGGCCTGGGATGACGTCGGCGACCGCGAATCGATCGTGTCCTTCGGCGAGGAGGTGGTAACCGAGCTGTGCCGGCGATTGCTTGACGGTGGTGTACCGGGACTGCACTTCTACACCCTCAATCGCGCCCGCGCCACCCTGGCGGTGTGCCGCAACCTGGGGCTCGATCGGCCGGCCCGGGCGGCAACGGCCTCCTGACCCGGCCGACCATCACCAGACGTTACCGGCCTTCGCCGCGGACCTCGGGTTCGCCATCGGGGTCATCGGGTAGCAGTATCTCGATCGGCCGGCAGCAGACGTGGCAGTCGACCACCACCTGCTGGCCCAGTTCGCCAGGGTCGACCAGAAGTTCGTTGGGCTCGTTGCACCAGGGGCAGGGAAACGGGTAGCTGTCCATGTTTGCCTCGTGTTCTCGTATCCGGGCGTCTTGTGTGAAAAAACCTCACGCAAAGGCGCGGCAGGGGGGGGCACCTGGCGGCCGGGGGTCGACCCTTCCCCGAACATGCTAATCTCTCCGGCTGACCATTGCATGGATGACAAGCCGATGTCGAGATTTCTGCCGTTTCTGATGGTGCTCTTCCTGTTGCTGGCCGCTTGCGAGTCCGGTCAGGAAGTGGGCGATGAACCGGAGCTGCCGCGGCCGGATGCCGAGGTCGCGCCCGAGGTAAGCGAGCCGGATACCGATGTCAGCGAACGAGTGGCGCGGCTCGACGCGCTCTACGAGGAGTTTTTCGAGGCCTCGCTGGAACTCAGTCCGCTGCGCGCCACTTTCATGGGCGACCACCGCTGGTCGAATCGCTGGCCCAATTCGCTCAGCGAAGCGTACCGCGAGCGCATGCTCGAGCATCACCGCGACCACCTGGACCGACTGCGCGAGATCGGCAGCGAGGGGCTGGAAGGCCAGGACCTGCTCAGCTACCGCATGTTCGAAAGCGACCGCGAGCGCGCCATCGAGGGCGCGGAGTATCCCGGCCACCTGTTGCCGATCAACCAGTTCCGCAACCCGGTCAACACCCTGGTCATGCTCGGCTCGGGCGACGGTGCCCAGCCATTCAATGATGCTTCCGATTACGTGGCCTGGCGCCAGCGGGTGAGCGAATGGAGCGAGTGGGTCGATCAGGCCATCGCCAACATGCGCGAGGGCATGGAGCGCGGCATCGTGCAGCCGGCCATCCTCATCGAACGCACCATCGACCAGCTCGACGCCCACCTGGTCGAAGACCCCGCCGACAGCCTGTTGTACCGCCCGGCCGAAGAGGCATTCGAGGAAGCCAGCGAAGAAGAGCTGGATCGCATCCGGGGCGACTACCCGCGGTTGATCGGCGAAACCGTGGTGCCGGCCATACAGCGCCTGCGCGATTTCCTGGCCGACGAATACCTGCCGGCCGGCCGCGAAACCGCCGGCATGAACGCGCTGCCCGGCGGCGAGGAATGGTACGCGTGGCTGGTGGCCAATACCACCACGACCGACCTGCGCCCGGACGAGATTCACCAGATCGGCCTCGACGAGGTCGAGCGCATCCATGGCGAGATCCGTACGGTGATGGACGAAGTCGGCTTCGAGGGCGACATGCACGACTTCTTCGAATTTACCCGCACCGACGAGCAGTTCATCTTCGACACGCCTGAAGATCTCATCCAGGCCCACGAAGACCTGCGCGAGGTGGTCGATGCCGTGGTGCCGGAATACTTCACCCTGCTGCCGGAGGCCGACTACGAGATCCGCCCGGTCGAGCCGTTCCGCGAGCGATCGGCCGCCGGCGGTTCCTACCAGCGCCCGGCCGCCGATGGCTCTCGGCCCGGCATCTTCTACGCCAACACCTACGATCTCAGTGCCCGCCCGAGCTGGGGCGTGGAGGCGCTGTTTTTGCACGAGGCCGCGCCCGGCCACCACTTCCAGCTCGCGCTGCAGCAGGAAACCGAGGAGCTGCCGCGCTTCCGTCGCTTCGGCAGCTACACCGCCTACGTCGAGGGCTGGGGGCTGTACGCCGAATACCTGGGCCACGAAATGGGCATCTACGACGACCCCTACGCGCGTTTCGGTGCCTATGCCGCCGAGCTGTGGCGCGCCATTCGCCTGGTCGTCGACACCGGCCTGCACTACCACGGCTGGTCGCGCGAGGACGTGCTCGAGTACATGTATGCCAATTCACCGGCCGCCGAGGCGCGTGCGGTGTCGGAGGCCGAGCGCTACATGGCCATTCCCTCGCAGGCGCTGGCCTACAAGATCGGTGAACTGAAGATCCGCGAGATCCGCGAACAGGCCGAACAGGCGCTGGGTGATGATTTCGATATCCGCGAGTTCCACGCCCGCGTGCTCGAGACCGGCGCGGTGCCGCTGGATGTGCTCGAAGCTCACGTCATGGACTGGGTCGAGGACGTGCGCGGCTGATTGGTTCGCGGTTCAATGCCTAAGGGTCCTGGTCATCAGGACCCAGTCGCCCGAGTGCTCGCAGCCGGGGAAGGAAACCAGCGGGCGGGTTGCCACGGTGCAAAAGCCCAGTCGCTCGTAGAGCCTGACTGCCCCGGTGTTGGCCCGGGCCACGATCAGGCTGAGGTCTTCAGCGCCCGAGTCCAGGCAAAGCCGTTCGGCCAGGCCCATCAGGCGCGAGCCAATGCCCCTGCCGCGCACCTCGGGCAGCGTTGCGATTGCGTTGACGTACCACGAACCGGGCGCCAGCGCTTCCAGCTCGATCAGAGGCCGGATGACTGCTGGCAACTCTTCGAGGTCGCCGGGATCGTACGGGTCGTCCAGGCGATAGCCCAGCAGCATGCCGGCGACCGTTCCGTTGATCTCGGCGACATGGGCATTGCGGTAGCTGAAGCCGCTGTCCTCCCCAGCCACCCGCCGGCTGCCGAAGGCCATGGCGTCCTCGCCCGGTTCGGCCATCCGTGACCACAGCCAGGCAGGCAGCCCCTCGCCGGCCGCGTTCATCAAGCCTGCCAGTACCGGAGCATCCGCGGGACGGGCCGGACGAATGTCGGGTTCAGGATAGTTCGCCATGGGGTTTCATTTCGGTTCCACCTATCCTTGAGAAACGGGAAAACGAGCAAGGAGCCGCCTCTTGCTGTTGCCGGAGGGTTCGAATCAAGGGAATGATTCTGACCGGGGTCAGTCCGCCGTCTGCTCAAGCAACTCGAGCTTCACGCGCCGGTTCTGACGCCCCTTTTTCTCGATCTTCTTCACTCGTACCGCCCCGATCTCGGCGGTGCGCTTGACATGGGTGCCGCCGCAGGGTTGCAGGTCGACGCCGGGGATGTCGATCAGGCGGATGTGCCCCGCCCCTTTGGGCGGCTGCACCGACATCGTCTTGACCAGTTCGGGCCTCGCCTCCAGCTCGGCCTCCTCGATCCAGCGCGAGCCGACCGGGTGATCGGCCCGGATCAGCTCGTTGAGTCGTTGCTCGACCTCGGCCTTGTCCGGTGCGTCGGGCAGGTCGAAGTCCAGCCGCCCGCTGCCGTCACTGACCTGTCCGCCGGTGACGGGGTAGGGCAGTACCGCCGAGAGCAGGTGGAGGCAGGTGTGCATGCGCATCAGGCGGTGGCGGCGTTCGAAATCGATTACCGCCGTGACTTCCGTGCCGATGTCCGGTGCCCGACTGTCGTCGGCCAGCAGGTGAACGATTGCTCCGTCGTCACCGTGTCGGGTGTCGACGACCCTGGCTTCCCCGTCTGCCCAGCGCAACAAACCCGTATCACCAGGCTGGCCGCCGCCTTGCGGGTAGAACACGGTGGCATCGAGCACGACGCCCTGATTCTCTGCGGCCTCGACCCGCGCCGTGCATTCGGTGCGGTAGGCATCTTCCCTGAACAGTGTCTGTGTCGACATGCCGCCTTCTCCCGCTGGTTCGTATGATCAGTCGTCGTCCCGGTAGATGCTGATTTCCACCGAGCCGTCGGTCCCGATGGCGGCGCGATACATGCCGGCGGTGTTGAACGGCATGCTGACGTTGCCTTCGGCATCGACCGCGATCACGCCACCGTCGCCGCCGGCCTCGACCAGCACCTGGTTGACCACGGTGTCGGCGGATTCGGCCAGGCTCAGGCCGGCATGGCTCATGCGCGCGCAGATGTCGTAGGCGACCACGTGGCGGATGAAGTATTCGCCGTGGCCGGTGGCGCTGACCGCGCAGGAGCGATTGTCGGCATAGGTGCCGGCGCCGATGATGGGCGAGTCGCCGACCCGTCCCCAGCGCTTGTTGCTCATGCCGCCGGTCGAGGTGGCCGCGGCCAGATTGCCGTCACCATCAACGGCCACGGCACCGACGGTGGAAAACCAGTCTTCCGACAGTTGCGTACTGGCCTGACCCTCGTCGGACTCACGTGCCTGGATGTCACGCAGCTGCTGCAGGCGAAATTCGGTAATGAACCAGTCGTCGTCCTTGAACTCCAGCTCGTGCTCGCGCGCGAACTCTTCGGCACCGTCGCGTACCAGCATCACGTGCGGGGATTCGTGCATGACCTTGCGTGCGGCCAGGATCGGGCTGCGGATGCCGCGTACCCCGGCCACCGCACCGGCATCGCGCGTCGCGCCGTCCATGATGGAAGCATCCATTTCCACAGTGCCGGCATTGGTCAGAACGGCACCGCGGCCGGCATTGAACTCGGGAGCGTCTTCCAGTACCTGTACGGCCGCGGTTACGGCATCCATGCTGTTACCACCCTCGACCAGGATGCCGTGCCCTTCGCGCACGGCGCGTTCGAGGGCATCGCGGATGGCCTGTTCGCGTTCTTCGGACATCTGGCCGCGTTCGATGGTGCCGGCACCGCCGTGAATGGCGATCGCAATCGGGGCATCAGCCATGGCGGTTCCCCAGGCGAGCAGGGCGAGAATGATCAGGGCGCGTTGCATCATTGCCGGTTTCCTTCTTCGAGGCGTATGTCATGACCGCCAGAGTCTACCATCGCCGCTATACTGGTCGGCAATCTCCCTTGCAGGTATCCAACCATGCCGGTCGTCATCACCCTGTTTTACGCCAGCCTGCTGGCCATTCTGTTCCTGGTCCTGTCCCTGCGCGTGGTGGCCCTGCGCCGGAAACACCATGTCGGCCTGGGCACCGGTGGTCACGAATCCCTGCAGCTGGCCGTTCGCGCCCATGCCAATTTCGCCGAGTACGTGCCAGTGGCACTGCTGCTGATGCTTGCGCTGGAACTCGGCACGACCGGCTCGGATCGACTGCTGCATGTGCTCGGCGGCATGCTGGTGGTCGGCCGGGTCTTGCACGGGCTGGTCGGTATCAACCTCAGCGCAGGAACCTCGTCGGGACGATTCCTCGGCACCTTGCTGACCTGGCTGGTGCTGCTGTTCTCAGCGATTGCCGGATTGGTCGTTGTCGCTGGTGGGTGGTTGGCAGCCTGACATGGACCAGTACAGGGCGGTGTAGATCTTCGGATCGATTGCCAGGCCGGCCCGGTAGCGCTCGCCCAGCCAGGTATCGATGTTGTCACGCGCTACCCGGTGAACGGTAATGTCCTCGCTGTCGTCACCGCCGCCGCTGCCGGTGCGCACCAGTTCGCGGGCACTGATGAAGGTCACCTCCTCGTCGGTCAGTCCGGCCGAGGTCGGACAGTGCATCAGTGCCTGCAGCGCGCCGGCGCGCCATCCGGTTTCTTCCTCGAGCTCTCTGCCAGCGGCCTCGAGCAGGGATTCCCTTTCCATGCCGGCCTCGTCACCGACCAGGCCGGCCGGCAGTTCGATTGTGGGCCGGTCGATGGGCACCCGGTGCTGCTCAACGAGCAGCAGTTCGTTGTCCGGCGTCCAGGCAACGATCACGACCACCCGGTGCCGTCGAAGCACGTATTCCCATCCATTCCTCGAACCCAGGGCAATGTAGCGCCCCGAGTAAAGTATCCTTGCATCCTGGCTCATGACATGGTTTCCGATTCCTGCAGGCTCCGACCGCGATTGGACTGAACAATTGTCCCGGTGCGCAGTCCCAATGCCGCAGCGACTCATTGAACGAATTCCACAACAGGAACGATTATGCGCATTTTCCATTCTCTCGTCCCGGCCCTGGCGCTTGTCCTCCCGCTTCTGGCAGTTGCGCAGGACAGTGACACCTTGCCAGCCAGCCAGCAATTGCCTCACTGGCTTAACCAGGCGGCCCGGGCGTACCATGCCGACGATCACGAAGCCTGGGTGGAGGCAACCGAGCAGCTTCACCGCCTGCGTCCGCACAACCAGGACTTCATGACCCACCTGGTCAAGGGGCATGCGCTGACCGGCAACCTCAGTGCCGCTTTTGACATGATGCTGACGATGCAGCAGCAGGGGCTGGCCGTCGACTGGGATTCGATCGAAGAAGTGGAACCCATGCGTGGGACGCGCCTGTACGAGCATTTGCGCGACCTGATGCATGAGGCCGGGCAGTCTTTCGGCGATGTCGAGCACTGGGCCACGCTGGGCGAGGACGTGGTCATGCCCGAGGCGCTGGCTCGCCACGAGGATCGCATGTTCCTTGGCACCGTACGCGACGGACACATTCTGGTCAGCGATGACGAGGGCGAGAGCTGGACACGTTTCGCCTCGCCCGAAACCGTGCCGGAACTTCAGGGCGTGTTCGACCTGGTGGTGGATGCCGAGCGGGGTCACCTGTGGGTGGCGACCGGCCGGATTTCCCAGTTCCAGGGCGATGCGCGCGAAGACGGTGTGCAAAGCAGCCTGCTGCGCCTGTCGCTGGACTCCGGTGAACTCGATGCCGAGTTCCCGCTCAGCAGCGGTAGCGGTCGCAACCTGATCGGCAGCCTGGCCGTGGCTGCCGACGGCACCGTCTTTGCCGCCGACACCATGGCTCCGATGATCTATCGCATGGATGACGAAGAAAGCGGTTTGCAGCCCTACTTCGGTCATCAGAACTTTACCAGCTTGCGCGGGCTGGCGCTGGGCGCGGACGACAACCTGCTCTACATCGCCGACTACGAACTGGGCATATTCGTGATCGATGCCACTGGCGGAGAGCAGGCCTGGCGGCTGGCTGTGCCCGAAACTCTCAACGACAGCGGCATCGATGGACTGTTCTTCTGGGACGGCCATCTGGTGGCCATCCAGAACGGCATCACGCCGCAGCGTGTGGTTCGGCTGGAGCTGGGCGAGGACGGGCTCGGTGTCGTTGCCGTGGCCCCGATCGCTGCAGCGCGTCCGGAATTCGACACGCCCACTTTTGGCGTGATGGACGAGCAGAACCTGTATTTCCTGGCCGGCAGCCACTGGCAGCATGTCGACAACAATGGCAATCCGCGCGACTCGCTACCTGAAGTGGCCATGCTCAAGCTCGATGTGGATGCGTCCACCATTCGCATGGTCGGGCAGGAAGCCCTGGAGGAGCTGCAGCGCCAGCAGCAGGGTCAGTAATCGGTTGCGGGCCCATCGTGCCGGCCGCGCACCCGGTGCAGGCGCTCGCGCAGCGGGCGCCCGAACCCCAGGCCGTCGAGCAGGGCGTCGAGCGAGTCGCCGCAGCCGCCGTTGCAGCGAATGTCGGCCGGCCGGTCGATATGGGGAATGTCGCTGGCCAGTCCGGTCAGGCGGCGGGCCAGGCGCGCGGCTTGTTCGTGTTCGCGCAGTCTCGCGGCCAGTTTCTTCGCCCCGCGGATCTTCAGCCAGGCAATTTCATCGAGCCTTGAGTAAATGGCGTCGAGATTGCCGAAATGCGCCAGCAGCGCTGCGGCGGTCTTCGGCCCCACGCCCGGCACGCCGGGGATGTTGTCGACCGTGTCGCCGGCCAGCGCGAGAAAGTCGGGAATCTGCTCCGGATGCACGCCGAAGTGTTCATGGACACCGGCGGCATCCAGTCGGCGCCGGCGCGAGAAGTCCCACCAGGTATCTCCCTCGCCCACCAGTTGCGCCAGGTCCTTGTCACCGCTGACCACGCAGACCGGGTTGCAGCGCTTGCGGCAGTCGGTGGCCAGCGTGGCGATGAGATCGTCGGCCTCGTAGCGATTGTCGGAATAAACCGCCAGTCCCAACGATCGCGCCAGGTCCTTGCACCAGGCGAACTGGCGTTTGAGTGCGTCCGGGGCGGGATCGCGGTTGGCCTTGTAGTCGGGGAAAATCTCGTTGCGAAAAGAGCTGGTCAGCGATTCATCGAAAGCGACCGCCACCTGCTCGGCGCGGGTCTGCTCGAGCAGTTCGCACAGAAAGCGGGCGAAGCCATAGACGGCGTTGGTCGGATTGCCGGCCGGATCCATGAAGCGGTCGGGCATGGAATGCCAGGCCCGGAACACGTAAACGCTGGCATCGACGAGGTATGCGGGTTGGTGAGCAGCCATTGGGCTCATTATGCCGCAGACGTCGTGGCCATGTCGGACGGCGTTCAGGCCGGCAACAGCGGCTGGCCGGACTCGAGTCGTTTGCGGAGCACGCTGTTGCGCGGAAAGTGGGCAAGCAGGAATTCCATCTGGTCGGCCAGGATGCGGCGGCCCTGCAGGTAGACGTATTCGGCATGGGTGGGGGTGAACGGGATGGCCAGCAACTGCATGCCCGATTCCTCGGGCGTGCGCGACCCCTTGTGATTGTTGCAGCGCTTGCAGGCGGTGACCACGTTGGCCCAGATGTCGGCCCCGCCCTGGGCCAGCGGCTTGACGTGGTCGCGCGAGAGCAGGTGGTCGGGGAATTGTTCGCCGCAGTACAGGCACAGGCTCTCGTCACGCCGGAACAGGGCCCGGTTCGATAGCGGCGGCGTGTAGCAGTCGTAGAAGCGGTGGGCGTCGGGGTGCGAGCCCTGGGTGGCGATGATGGCGTTGACCGGGATACGGGTCTGGCGGCCGCTGTGGGCATTGATGCCGCCGTGCAGTTCGTAGAGCACGCTACCCAGCGCGTAGCTGACCTGGCCGAGCACGATGAGACGAACCGCCGACTGGTAGCCGATCCATTCAAGCGGCATGCCGGTCACATCCGTACGCAGAACTTGTTGATCCAGGTTCAACATCTTGTGCTCCGCGGGTCAATCCACCCCCACATCTGGGGTGCTTTTTCCCGATTTGCGTTTATATCATCCGGTTTTTTGCGGCAAATGCAAGCGTGGCCGGCGAAAAACGCCTGGACTGACTTGTCCATGAAACCATTCGTTCCCATTTCCAGTCCAAAGCGGCGCTGCCGGAACCCTCATGAGGACAACACCCCATGCACAAGTCAGTACGGATTTGCCTGATCGCGGTTTTTCTGGCGTTTTCCTCGCCAGCCTGGCCCTCCCTGCCGGCCGAGGTCGACGGAGAACCGTTGCCGTCTCTCGCCCCGATACTCGAACACGTGATGCCGGCCGTGGTCAATGTGCATACCCGCACCCGCGTGCAGGTGCGCGCCAGTCCGTTTTTCGATGATCCCTTCTTCCGCCGCTTCTTCGATTCGCCTGCGGTGCCGCGCGAACGCATTCAGCAAAGCCTGGGCTCGGGGGTCATCGTCGATGCCGGAGCCGGGCTGATCCTGACCAACAATCATGTCATCGACGGTGCCGATGACATCGCCGTGATGCTTGAAGACGGCCGCGAGCTTTCGGCCGAGTTCATCGGCGCCGATCGCGATACCGACCTGGCCGTTATCCGTATCGATGCAGACGATCTGCACGAACTGCCGCTGACCGATTCCGACCGCTTGCGGGTCGGCGACTTCGTGGTCGCGGTGGGCAATCCCTTCGGTCTCGGGCAGACGGTGACTTCCGGCATCGTTTCGGCACTGGGACGCAGCGGTCTGCGCGGACTCGAATACCAGAATTTCATTCAGACCGATGCCTCGATCAACCCGGGCAACTCCGGCGGCGCGTTGATCAACCTGCGCGGCGAGCTGGTCGGCATCAATACCGCCATCTTCACGCCGTCGGGCGGCAATGTCGGCATCGGCTTCGCCATCCCCGCCACCACCGCCGAGCACGTCATGGCGCAACTGGTTGAGTTCGGCGAGGTCCGCCGCGGCAGTTTCGGTGCCGAGGTGCAGGATCTGTCTTCGCAATTGCGCGAAGCACTGGAAGTCGATGTGCATCGCGGCGCGGTGATTACTCGCCTGCAGGATGAGGGTGCGCTGGACGCTGCCGGCCTGCAGCCTGGCGATGTTGTCGTGGCCATCGATGGCCGACCGGTGACCGGTGCATCCAGCTTCCGTCATATCGAGGGGCTGTTGTCGGTCAGCAGCTCGGTACGCGTCGAGTACCTGCGCGACGGTCGCGAGCGCAGCGCGCGCGTTCGCATCGAGGAAGATCTGGACGCGCGGATTTCCGGTCACCGCCTCGATGAGCGGCTCGACGGCGTGGTGCTGGTGCGCATTCCCGATCGCTCGCGCGCCCAGGGAGTACTGGTCGAGGAGGTCCGGCGCAACTCCAGTGCCTGGCAAGCCGGCTTGCGCTCGGGAGACGTGGTCGTGGCGATCAATCGTCAACTGGTCCGCAACCTCGGCGAGTTGCGTCAGCAGTTCCCGCTGTCGGAAGGCCGCGAGATGGTGCTGGAGATCCGCCGCCGCGGCGCCGGCTACCTGGTGACGCTGGAGTAAGGCGAGGTAGCGGTGTGAGATGGATCAGGGCGGTCAAGTGGATACCCCTGCAATGCGCGCACACGCCTAGCCACAGATTCAAACTGATTCACCGAGACTTCATCGGGCTGAAACCAAAACAACGGATTGGATGACGACAATGCTTGCGCCCGTGCCGGGTGAGCACGGGTCCGTGCGGGCCGGTTTGCCCGCGCTCCAATTGCAGGCTTTTGCAGAAGATAGGGAGTCGTCATGCGCTTGATCTTTCTCGCGCTGCTGGCAGGTTTTGCCGGCAGCGCATTCGCACAATCCGAGACCCTGGCCTACTGGGCCCAGAACGATAACGATTTGCCCGGCGGGGGATTCGGCTTCCAGATCGGGGACTTTCCCCAGGGCGCCGATGCCGGCAGCCTGGCCGCAGATGCCGAGCTTCGTCTCGGCAATTTCGTCGAAACGAATACCGACGGAGTCTACGACTGCATCCAGAGCTTCGGCGGAACGACGTTGAATGCGCTGGAAGGTTTTGAAGGTGGTGGCTCGCTATCGCCGCAGGGCTGTGCCGATACCGCCAACAATGGCATGTCCATCGAGCTGGCGGTCAGCACCGTTGGCTATCAGGCGCCGGTGATCAGCTGGGCCCAGCGCGGTACCGCCTCGGGTTTTGATTCACGCCAGTTCGCCTGGTCGGACGATGGCGGAGCCAGCTTTACCGGTGTCGGGAGTGACGAGGGTGCGCTGGGTTCGAGCTGGGTGCTGGCCGAGTATGATCTCGGCGACATCGATTCGCTCGCCGACAATCCGGACGTGGTCATTCGCATCACGCTCGACGGCGCCAGTGGCGCGACCGGCAACAACCGTTTCGACAATATCCGCATCGATGCCGCCCCGCTTGGAAGCGAACCCGGCGTGGAGCCGCTTCCCTATGCCACCGACTTCTCCACCGATCCGTTCGAGGCCGGTTGGACCGACGCCAACCTCGACGGCAATCAGGTCTGGGATTGGAGTGAATCGTTCGGTAATGTGTCGTTCAGCCCCTTCGTTGGCAGTTGCCAGGTCAACGAGAACTGGCTGATCACCCCGGCCTTCGAGCTTCCGGACGAGGGCGAGGCCGTCACGACTTTCGATATTTCCCGCGGTTTCCCCGGCGACAACCCGCTCGAAGTACTGTATTCGACGGATTACCCGGGCGAGGGAGATCCTTCCGAGTTCAGCTGGGAGCTGATGCGGAACATCGAAAGCGATGAGTTCTCCAGCAACAACGCTCCCATGACGTTCGGACCCTTCGATGATCTGGCTGAACTCGAGGGCACCGTGCACCTGGCCTTCCGCTTCCAGTACGACAGCGGCGACTGTGCAACCTGGCGGGTGGCGGATTTCCGCATCGATATCGAAGATGAGGCTCCGTCCGAGTTCGCCTGCGTCGCCGACCCGGAAGACGATGACTCGGTGACCCGCATTCATGCCATCCAGGGCAGTGGCTTCAGCAGCCCGATCG
>SLIA01000079.1 GCA_007135935.1 Wenzhouxiangella sp. | reverse complement strand
GCGAGCCGCAGGAGGGGGTCGTGGCGAAGAAGGGTGGCGTCGCTGTGGTCCGTCCATCCCTGGGCTCGAAGCAGAAGATCGGTGAGCAGCAGCTCTCCGAACGGGTGGCGGGTCCGCTCCGAGTCTCGCCGGTCGGCGAGGACATCGGCCAGGAGAGTCCGGTAGCCGAGTCGATCGCCCAGATCCCGCAACAGGAGCGCTCCCGCGTCCCCGCTCAGACGGTCGGCCCGGGCTTCCACCCGGATGCTGCGGTTGAATTTCGGCTGGAAGAGCGTAAGTTGACATTCACCCATGGCGTGTGTTGCGGGGCAGTATGTGGCTGGATGGCTTGGACACCTCCAACCTATTACGGCCCAACGACATGCGCCATGGGAGTTTTCGTTATACACTATGCCCGAACTATTTCCGCCGTGAATAAGGCAGGCTGAATAAACCTCTCAGCGCCATGGGCCTAAAACGTTTCGAGGTCAGGTGCCAAAGTTGATCGGACAGAAGTGGACCAGATGATGGGAGTTACCGTATGACAATGAGGTCTGCCTGATGGGTGAAGCTTCATTCAGGCAAGTGGTGACGAGATTGCTACTTCCCATGCTCGGCGCATCTCTAGAGGATGCGGCAGCGCCATCGTCATCTGCAGAGAAAGAGGTGGCTTGGGTGACCAACCAGCAAAAGATTGGTATTAAGCCGCGTCGTGATGCCGATTTCCGCCTCATTCTCTCCCGTAGCCAGCCGTTCACGAAAGACGAGAAGCGGCTTGCGGCTGCATTTCAAAGCGAATTCAAGGGTGTGCAGGATCAGTCAGAAAAGCACTATTTCGAGTCCCTACTCGAGTCACTTCCGAGATGGATAATATCGACCTACATAGATTCCAAGGGCTCCTTACGGACCGTCCTCGAGCGACTAGAGGGATGGGCCGCTCGCACTTACGAAGGTGGCAGGATCTCAGCGGCAATTTTGCTTCGACCGGATGACGCGGGATCAGGTATTCCCCTAGCTGAGTATTGGGAGCAGGCTTTTGCTCCCGTACTTACCAACGGGTACGACACGATAGTCGAGGTCGGAGCAGACAGTGAGATCCTCGGTGTGAAGTCACTAAAGCCCATCGATCAGGTTCAATACTGCCCATTCCGATTTGGCCAGATCGCTCGGGCGGCAGATGATGGATCGGTGGCAGTCGTTCTCAATTATCATGGTGAAATTCTTGTCTTTGCAGAGCGGGCTCTACGCTTCGCGAAGCGGGACGGCCGCTGGATACACTACGGTCATGATCAGATCATAAAAAGCATTTCTCCACCCGGCCCGACGGAGTTGAAGCGAGCAATCTATGAGTCGTGCCTAGATGTATCTTTCTCTCGGTCTGGAGGGTGTCTATCCGTGATAGCGGCGAAGTCGGTAGGCAAGTTCAAGAAGGATAAGGTGGTTGCGGATGAGGACCGCATTGATCTGGGACAATCCTATAAGGCGCGGATGTTCAAAGGCATCGTGGGTAAGCGTTCATTCGCGGAGATAGACAGACGGCTGCGCCAAGAGCTCCTTGGTCTCGATGGGGCGGTAGTGCTAACCCACGATGGAATACTTCTGGCGGCTGGCGCGATCGTCCAAGTCCCTGGAGGTAGCACAGGAGGCGGTCGCCTCGCTGCTGCCAAGCGGCTCAGCCAGTATGGTTTGGGCGTCAAGATATCTGAGGATGGTCCGGTACAGGGCTTCAGCAGGGGTGAGGAGCGGTTCCGAATTTCGGGTCCCTCAGGGTAGCTCGTGATGAACAGCGGCTTGATCGACCCGACATTAAGGAGCGTCTACGCCTGTCAACCTTGCTGGAAGCGGCCGCAGTGGAAACGCAGGGCGTTATTGGGCCCAATGCATTGAGCATGGCCAACCGTGGTGTGTCATCCCTTTAGAGATGCTTGCATGGCAGCCGTCCGGTAGCCGGCCGCCAATCGGTAAGGGTAATTGCCGAAGGCAAGGGCAGCCCTTCATTGGTTCTGGACTACGTGGGAACAGCAGTTCGCTGGTACTATGCGGAATCGAAATTCCCGGCCAAACGCCCTGCCTCTTTGGGAGGCCCCAAGCCGGCCGCACTGAGGCCGGAATACGCCCCAACCCCGAAGCAGGCATGCTTTCCGAGTTAAGGTCAGCAGAGTTTGGATTCCTGCTTGGTTCCGTGCCGTCTTCTTGGACTGTCCGATCGGCCCTGTAGATTCAAAGCCCGTTGATGCGGGAAACTCCACGGAGGAAGACCAGGCGTGATTGATCGTTCGAAGTTGCTGGCCGACCTACAGAGTGCCACCGTTGCGCTGGTGGATGACCTTCGGACCCGAACCGAGGAGGTGCCGCAGGTTCGCGGCGCGGTGGAGGCTCAATACGAATCCGCCCGGGAAGCCGGGCGAACGGACCGGAGTCTTGAGGAGTGGAGGGAGGGACTCCTGGCACAGGTTGCTGTGGGGTGGGTGCTGGCCACGGTGTTCATCCGCTTCTGCGAGGACAACGGGCTCGTCGATACTCCGTTCCTCTCCGGACCGGGAGAGCGTCAGCGACTTGCTAGGGACCACCGAGCCCACTGGCTGGCGCAGCATCCGGCGGAAGGGGATCGGGCTTGGCTGCTTGAAGTCATCGATCGCTACCGAAATCTCCCGGCCATGGGCGATGTATTTGGTGACCAGAACCCTCTCTGGCAGTTTGGCCCATCGGACGATGGGGCGCGGGCGCTTCTGGAACTCTGGTGGGAGCGGGAGGTGACCACGGGGGAGTTGATCAGGGACTTCACCGATCCGGAGCTGAACACCCGGTTTCTGGGCGATCTCTACCAGGACCTCTCGGACTATGCGAAGAAGAACTACGCGCTCCTGCAGACGCCGGACTTCATAGAGGCGTTCATCCTGGACCGGACACTGGAGCCGGCCATCCGGAGCTTCGGGCTCGAAACGGTCCGACTCATCGACCCTACATGCGGCTCCGGCCATTTCCTCCTGGGGGCATTCGAGCGGCTGGTTGAGAGGTGGAAGGCCAAAGAGCCCGGGACCCACCCGAGGAAGCTGGCGCAGCGGGCGCTGGACGGCGTCCATGGGGTAGACCTGAATCCCTTCGCCGTCGCCATCGCCCGGTTCCGCCTACTGGTGGCGGCGCTCAAGG
>SLIA01000098.1 GCA_007135935.1 Wenzhouxiangella sp. | reverse complement strand
AGTGCCCCTCCCATTGTAGGACAAGTAAAAGAATAGCCCATATGGCCGATGGGCGCAAGCTTTTTTGTTTTTGTTTTAAAAGATTAAAAAAAGCCGGCCGGTTGGGAGGTTGCCCATATGCGGCCGGCTATTGTTCCGGCACTTGCTTATTGTCCGAAAGCCTCTATCAACTGGGTTTTGTAGCGCTCTCTCTGCTCCAGCTCCCTGATCAGTGCCGTTACAACCCGGCCGTGTGCCTGTTGACGGTCAATGCCGCCTTCACGGCGGGAGTCCGTGCTGACCGACTGGAGCACGGCATCTCCCTTTCTAACCGTAAACGAGAGGTAGCCTTCGCTCATGAGAGGAGCGTTTTCTATCACCTGGGGAAAATCGGTTAAATGAAATTCAGCGATAATTGAGTAGCCGTCGGGAGGTACCGTAAGGCCTTCATCTATTTCTACCGGCAAGTCGGCATCCGCCAGGAACCGGCGCACTCCCTGTTCCGCTGTCCGTTTGTCGGAAAGCCCTTCAAAGGCTACCAGCAGCCGGGCCGGCGGTTTTATCAGGGTCAGCCGGAAAGCCGCTTCACCGGAATGAAAGGGCGGCAGCGGTTCAAGCTGAGGCAGCTCCTCCGCGGCCACCACGGCCCGCATGGCGTGGGTGCCGGCCCGGCGGCCTTCTCTGGGCAGCAGCAGGAGAAATTCACCCTGTTCATCTGTGACCCCTTCGGCGGCAATCCGGGCCGCGCCGGTCCTGTCGGGATATACCAGGGCCACCGGTACCCGGCCGGTGGCCGTCTCGCCTTCCACCCGGCCGGAAATTTCAATAACCGCGTCAAAAGACTCTTCCAGGCTTTCGCGCAATAATACTACAGACAAGCCTGAAACAATATCCCGGTATCGCGCGGAAACGGCGTCGGCCAGATAGCCTTGGGTGCCGTAAAGTTCTCCCTGCACCACGCTTCCATGGGGCGAGGACAGCAGCAGTTCCCAGCCGGCGGACAGGCGTTCCAGCTCCTCTCGCAGATTTGCCGGTTCCCGGCCGGCGGCGCCGCGGACCGCCTGGGTTACCCGTTCCCGCAGGAGTACCCGTTCATGTTCCTGGGCCGCCGCCCAGCGTTCTTTAGAGAGCCGGGCTAACACCCAGTATCCCCGATTAGGATGGTAGTAGGTGTCCACAATTTCCACCCCCGTAAGGTCCTGTTCAACAATGGCGGTGGTTTCTTCAAAAAGCTCCACCCGGGCCCCGCGCAGGGCTTCGTCGGTGGTTTCAATTCGCAGTTCGCTTCTCAGCTGGGTAGAAATTTCTCCTCCCACTTGCACCATGGCCCGGTTCTCAGCAATAATCCGGTCTTCGCTCATGTCGCCACTGTTTGAAGAGCCTATTCCTACATAGTATCCGGGCATCGGCAGATGTCCGATAACCCATTGAGGCGGCTCATCAGGCGGGGAAGCGGCCATTCCCGCACAGCCTGAAAGTAGTATGCCTGAAAGCAGTATGCCCGGAATGCCACAAAACAATAATATTGTCAGGAATCTGCGTATGGTGCGGCTTAATACTGTAATTTGATCCATTTGAAAACACCTCTCTTTTGTGCTTGATGGATGCGGTTAGTTCTGTTTTAAGAAAGACTTCATCATATAGTGTAGTACTCTTCCGCGGATAAATAAACCTGTTTTTGTGAAATTATCCAGTCATATTTTATTTATATCTTTAGGTAATTAATACAAAGAAGGGATATACTGTGTGAATAGTATTCGTTTTACACAGGGTGAATGCTTTTATCAGGATTGTTGAAATTTGTGATAGGAGTATTGTGATAGGAGAAATAAAAATGAGACGCTCAATGTTAACCAGGTTATGCATTATAGTATTGGCTTTTAGTATTCCTTCCTGTGTTTTATTTGCCGGAGGCCGGGGACGGGAAGCCTTAGGGCCTCCCGAGACGGAAGAAGACCGTGAAATTACCCTTTATCTGGCGGGAAGGACCGGAGAAAGCCCCGGAGCCCTCAGACAGCGGTTGCTGGGTCCTTCAGCCGGTGCTTTTATGTTTACTGAATTCGGTTCTGCCGACGGGGCAGTCAGGCTCATTACTGATCGAGAATTCGGGATGAAAATTGTACAGCAGAGCGGGCCTCTTTTTGCCGTTGGAAAAGGCGCGGGGGGTCAAAATTTCTCTCATTTGCCCGTGTATCGCTTTGACCTTGAAATGACCACCCCTTCGCCCTTTACCTACCGGATTTACGGGACTTTTGAAGTAAGTTTTGAGTTTTCCGAACTTGTTTCAGGGGCCGGAACTGGTGCACGGGTCCCCTTTCAGCCTGCCGTGAAGGCCCTGCTTAAAGGTGTTGAAAAAAGCGGCCTTACCTCAGGCGTTGCCAGGATAAAAACAATGGAACTGGATGATGATTGGGTATTCCGTGCTCAGGTAGAAACAGGCATAAAATACCAGGAATGAGACGCGGGCTTTTCTTTTTGTTTTGCCCGATTATGTATATAATTATACCTTCCATTATGATGTTGTGTTATAATGACAAACAGATGCAGATTATGAGGAGAGGTTTTGGTACAAGCTTTAAATGTACGGGTTATGATTATGAGACTTTTGTGGAAGCAGGGCCATGAAAGCAAAGCTGTGAAAACCATGAAACCATGAAAGTGATGGCAGAATTCCGGGACGGGTGTGAAAGAACTATTTTTAGAATTAAATAAAAACCGTAAAAAACCATGAAAAATAAGTCGCAGCCCTCAAACCGCATATAGGTTTATAAAAGGTTTTAAAAAAACATTGACATAGGCCCAGGTTATTGTATACTAAAGTGATGGATTGTACAACAATATTGGGTGAGGGGCCTGATGGTTCCCGAAAAAAAGGAGGCATTGAAAATGAAAAAAACGATTATCTGTTTGGCCGTATTATTGATACTGTCCGGGACGGCTCTTTTTGCAGGAGGCGGACGGGAAGGCAGAGCTCCTGAAACAAGAACTCTGCGGATGGGGTTAATTACCAGCGAGAATGATCCGGTAACGGTGGCATCACGCAGGTTTGCTGAACTGGTTAAAGAAAAAACCGATGGAAAGTATGAAATTCAAGTGATAGCCGGAGGGTCTCTGGGCGGTGAAATGGAAATGCATGACATGATTTCCGTGGGCACCCTGGATT
>SLIA01000068.1 GCA_007135935.1 Wenzhouxiangella sp. | reverse complement strand
CTCGGGTCGATGGGCGGCAGGCTGCTGAACGCCGCCCGAAGAGCCGCCGAATCGCCGATGAACCACGACTCGAGTTCCTCGACCACAATGCGGTTCACGACTAGGAAGACGCCGTGGCCGTCGGGGCGTGTCTTGGTCGGCAGACCCGCTGTTGCCGCGGAGCGCTCGAGCCTCGCCTTGAGGCGTTCGCAGTCGTCGGCGTCGCGATCGACGAGCACCACGAGGCGGATGTCCTCGCCGCCGTCAACGCGCCTTCGGTATGCCCGCAGGCGAGCCTCCAGCACCTTGAGCAGCGCGTACTTGCTGCCGAAGTCGACCACCCTGGCGCGCGCCCGACCGACGACCAGTCGGGGCAGAAGGTACCGCAACGCGGCCTCGGCCGACGGCTCCTCGACGAGCACCTCGAGACGGATCACGACCCGTCGCTCACGTCCAACGGGTCGCCGACGTCGAAGTGGCCCTCCATCCACAACTCGCCCAGGTTCGCTCCCTCCGCCAGGAACTCGGCAATTCCGGGCATGTCCTGCACCCTCCGAACCCGGGTGTAGCCATCCGCTTCCCGATGCAAGACGCGAACCTCCGCCGGCT
The DNA here is from genome assembly GCA_007135935.1 of Wenzhouxiangella sp. Lineage (GTDB taxonomy): Bacteria > Pseudomonadota > Gammaproteobacteria > Xanthomonadales > Wenzhouxiangellaceae > Wenzhouxiangella. The sequence continues at coordinate 2,558 of SLIA01000068.1, read as the reverse complement.
GCAGACGGCTGATGAAGTACGGCGAGTGCGTCGTGACGACGAGCTGCGTGCGCTCGCCCGCCTGCTGGCACTCCTCGGCGAGCTCCGGCAGCAGCCGCGGGTGCAGGTAGTTCTCCGGCTCCTCGATGCCGATCAAGCGTGGTGGTTCTGGGTCATACAGAACGGTGAGGTAGGCAAGCAGCTTGAGCGTGCCGTCGGACGCGAAGCGCGACAGCACCGGCGTGGAGAACGGCGCATCCTTGACGAGCAGGAGGAGGCGCCCATCGCGCAGAACCTCGGCGTCGACCTTCTCGATCCGCGGAACGCGCCGACGGAGGGTCTCGAAGATCTGTTCCAACCTGGCGGGGTGCTGCTCCCGAAGGTACTGAACGACGTTGGGCAGGTTGTCGCCCGTCGGCGACAGGCGTTCCTCCGCGCCGGCCTCAGGGTTCCCGCGGGCCGCGTCCGCCGACAGGTACGACAGGTGCCAACCGGTGATGAAGTCGCGCAACGCAATGACGCGCGGGTTCTCGGCCAGGGTGCCCAACGTACTGACCGCCAACAGATCCTGTGCAGACAGCGGCCTGGAAACGCGTGTTGCGGTCGGCTCCGGCTCATCGCCAGCGATCACCACCCCCTTCCCGTACGCGTAATCGAGGAAGTGGAACGGCGCGGCCGGATGACCGCGCTTCCAACGCAGGAACTCGCGCCTCACGACTGGGCCACGGCTCTGCTCTTCGATCTCCAGGTGGTACGTGATCAGGTAGGCCTTCGGCCGTTCGCGGTACTGGATCTCGATGACAATCGGGCCGTCTTGATCGCGGCTGCGGAGCTCCTTGAACCGCCCGCGGCTGTCCCACGCCTTGCGCAGCCCCTCCGAGAAGCACTCTGACAGGAACGCGAACACGTCGAAGACCGTCGACTTGCCGCTGCCGTTCGGGCCCAACAGGACGGTCATCGGCGTCATGTCGTCGAGGGTGACGTCGCGAAGCGCCCGGTAGTTGCGCACGACGAGCCGCTCGATGCGTGGTGGGTTCGCGGCGGTGGTCATGTCGGGCCCTCCATGGTGACGTGTGCATTGGCGAGAAATGGTTCGTTGGCTTGGTGGCTACCGAGCGATGGTGACTCTTGGAGGTTCGCGTCACCGGACCTTCGAGCTGCCGCCGAAACGACGGCGAGCGCGCTAGGCAGCTGTCGCGCAGCACAGGCATCTGATCGTGGTCGGCCAAGAACCTTCGCGATCCGCTCTCGAGTACGTGACTCGACGCCTTGACCTGGAACAGCGGCAACACAGCCCCGGCTCTGGAACACGCGCCGAAACCCGCTCGCGCCCCCTGCTTCTGCGTCTTGCTTCTGCGTCAAACCGAACCACAACAGATCTTGGCCAATGGCACCCGGAAGCCCCTTGCAGAAGTTTAGTTCTACCGTCTTCTCAGCAAGGCGCATATCCCCTTCCTCCCAGCACCATCGCCGCAGTGTGGTCTCCAGTGTTCCACACCCGGTCCCGATCAGACGAAACCACCCGGCATGCGCTGGCGCTCTCGGCTTCGGCAGTACTCGTCAAGCCGGGCAACGGCATCGGCGATATCCAAGAGCCGCTCCATCAAACGAGCAGCTGCTTGATTCTTCATGGTACGAACCGTAGCCTCGACGGCGCCCTCACGAGAATGGCGCGCGGGACGCTTCGTGATCTCAGCGTAGAGGTGGGCGAGGTGTGTCCGGAGCGGCTCGGGAACATCGGAGGGTGAGACCGGCTGGATCGTGTAGTACGCACCAATGAGCCGATCGCGGGCGTCGCCAGGAGCGACGGCCAGTTGCCGACACAAACCACGGAGCTTCCCGGCCGCGTAGCTGATCGGCTGGCAGTCGAGTGAGCCGTAATCCACTGCCACTGGGCGCCGAGGCACACCAAGGCGATAACGCTTTCCGGTGAGCCTCTTGATCCCGCCAAGGAGCTGACCAAACAGCCTCTTTGCCGTCATGAGGTACTCGTCGTAGTCGATCGGGGTCGTCCGCCAGTCGTCGATCACGTCGACCCGAAGTCGCCTTGGTTCCCTCGGAACCGCAACCATGCGGATCATGGGGCACTCGCTACCCGATGGCCCGGTGTAGAGGTTCAGCTGGTCGTACCCTGGGCCTGCATACTCCCGGCGCCGTTCCATCGCCCACTCGCGTGCTCGCGCTACCTGCTCGCACATGTCGAAGAACACCGCAGGCTTCTCGTCGATCCGTAGGCGCAGCTCCGGAAGGGGGATGTCAAGCAGGTCCATGTTCTACCATCCGGCCCTCACGGTAACCGGCGCACGTGTGGTCGGCGCGACATACCGCCATCCGCTGGAGCCCTACCGCGGCTCACCTTCCCATCGCCGGACTGCCACCCCACGAGTATGGCGATTCCGATCGTCGAGAGACGCTCCCGTGAACGCCAAACGCGCCCCGGTCAGGCACCAAGCCTGGAACACGCCGACACGCGTCCGATCACGCCGACACCCGAAGCCGCAACCCCAGCGCCCGCACCACCTTGTGCACGGTCGCAAACTCCGGGTTCCCTTCGAGCGACAGCGCCTTGTAGAGGCTCT
>SLIA01000136.1 GCA_007135935.1 Wenzhouxiangella sp. | reverse complement strand
CCGGGAGTTCCATATCTGTTGTATATTCCGCCCGCCCCGTAACTTTAAGCGCCGCGTCATGGACTGGATATTTATTGCCGATATGTTTCATATCCGGACTCCTTTCTCTAGTTTGAGAGCGGCCAGTTCGACTGCGTCAATGATTTTCTGGTACCCCGTGCAGCGGCAAAGGTTCGGATTTATGGCCTGTCTGATTTCAGCCCTCGAGGGTTTTGTCGTTTTATCCAGCAGTGCTTTCGCGCGAAGTACCATTCCCGGCGTACAATATCCGCACTGTACGGCACCGGCGGCTATAAAAGCCTCCTGTATCGGATGCAGCCGCCCGTTTTTAGCCAGACCTTCTATTGTCAGAACATGTTTCCCTTCGGCTTTCTTTGCCAGGACCGTACAGGATGTAACCGGTTCTCCATCAAGCAAAACGGTACAGGTACCGCAATCTCCGGTCAGACAGCCCCCCTTAGTCCCTTTCAGCTGTAAGAGTTCCCGAATAACACGCAATAGGGTCCACCGATCATCAACTCTTACCTTCACGGCCGCGTCATTCATAGTAAACGACAGCTCGATTTTATCTCCCATATCAAGTCTCCCTTAATATCTACATATCTACATTATCAATTTATCAATTCAAAGATAAAATTGAAAAAACGGAACGCCCTTTTCATAGCATTTCAGAAAGTGTCCCGCTTTCCATGAGGCAGTTATCAGCGACCCGCCCCGCATGGAAACATTCATATTTATAATCCGCCGATAGTTTTATTTGCATGGGCTACAATGCTTTTTAGTTCATTGTTAACATCATCCGGTAGAAACCTGGGTTTATAATTTTTCTTGAAGTCATTATACATGTCCCGCCCGCGATCATAGAGGTCCGGCCTTCCTTCGGATTCCCAGACATCTCTACTGCGATAGTTAAATAGCCTTGGTCTGAAAATCTCTCTGCAATGCGCAAAGGTGTGGCCACTGCTGATAAACGACAATTTCTCATCAATTTTCATCACCTCGTCGAACCCTAGAGATTCTTCCGTTATATCAAATCCTTTTTTCATTACTTTCATCATTCCAAGTATTTCGTTATCCACAATTAATTGCAGGGGACTGTACCGGCGGCAGCACTCCAGTTGACCCGCATCCTGCAGGAACGTCATTCCGCTTAAGGCTGAAGTAGCGGCGGTCAGCATAACATCAGCGGAAGATTCAGCGCCCGGCACGAATGCATCGGTACCTGCTCCCCAGGAAAACGCGGGAATCTGATATCCTTCGGAAAAGAGTTGGGCCGATAACATCCTTCCCATCTGTAATTCAATTGACGACTGCAGCGTATACATCGACTTCATATCAATCATCAAATGTTCCGGTACCGCAATACAAGGGATTCCGGGCTTGGCACATTGGGACATCAGAATGAGGCCGAGCACCTCAGCACAAGCCATGAGAACGGAACCGGGTTGAGTTATTGGCGCGTTGGCACCCGCGGTGGGCATTGAACAGCAGAAGATCGGTATACCATATTCAGCATTGCGGCATACTGCTTCACCGTCCATATTTTTTATTATGAATGGTTCGGTTACGCAAGTAAACGGGCTGATAATCGGCCGCTTCGCAAGGTTTTCCTTTCCCCCTACTACAACAGATGCCATCTCCAGCAAGTATTTTATATTTGGTCCGTCGAATGGTTGTATCCAGCCGAACTTGTCGGAGTTATTCAGTGCGTAGTAGAGACTATTTATATCTGTAGTTGCCTGGGGAAGATCAACAGGTTCATACGTGACGATACTGTAATATTCCACATTTTCCAGTATATTTACCAACTGAAAAATTTCCGGTATATCATCTACCTGAATATTCCGATCCACGCCTTCCGCCGTTGTAATATGCAGACTGCCGGTTACCGAACCTGAATAAAACAGATTATCGGGATGCGGCACGGGGAGGTCGTTTTCCGCGTTTATACCGGCAAGAGTGAATTTGCGCGTCATTCCAGCAAGAAGTTCCTCCTGCATTTTCAGCGGAAACCGTATATACCGAGTTTCTTCATCAACTACAGCTCCAGCCTTTTTAAGGATTTGCAATAGTTCCGGATGATCAACCCGCATTCCCCTTTTTGAAAGTAATTCCCCAATCTTTTTTTTCATCAGTTCAATTTCAGACTGCGCAGCGATTGTCAGTTTTAAATTATCTAACATGAAAGGCTCCTGTAATTACTATTCAGATTTTTATTTTTCTCCGCGGACATAGGGAATTCCCAGGGACGCGGGGGCTTCGTTTCGAGCCCGACTGGTCATCATCGCCAGAATAGCGAAAAGATAGGGCAGAGCCAGAAGAATTTGATAAGGGACATTAACACCAATACCCTGTAATTGAAGCTGAAACGCGTTTATCAATGCAAAAAGAAATGCTGCAAGCAGAATGTTCCACGGACGCCAATTCCCCGCAATTACGATAACAATAGCAAGCCATCCGCGGCCGGCTGAGATACCCGGGACAAACCGTGCGTTCATACCAAGGGTGAGAAATGAACCGCCGATTCCTGCTAATATTCCACCGAAAATTGTTGCAAGATACTGCATCCTGATTACATTTACCCCTTTCATATCCACGGCCCTGGGATTTTCACCCAGACACCGGAGCTGAAGCCCATACTTTGTTCGGTACAGAAAATACCATATCAACGGAACAAGAAGCAAAGCGGCGTACGTAAGACTTCTCTGGCTGAATAGTATATTGCCGATGATCGGAATTTCTGATAATAGCGGTATCCTTCTTACCGGGAAAATCCGGGTGGTTGGAATATTCCCATCGTCTGCTCTGAACAGCATTCGATACCAAAATAAGCTTAAACCGGATGCAAGTAGATTCAAAGCCATTCCGGTAACTATCTGTTCGACCTTGAGGGTGCTGGCCATAAAAGCCATGATCAATCCCATAATTCCGCCGGTAAACATTGCAGCCAGGAGTCCAAGCAGCAGAGAACCGGTTAGACTGGTTGCAAGAAAACCTGTAAAGGCACCCATGAGCATCATTCCTTCGACACCCATATTTAAAATTCCGGAGCGTTCGGTAATCAGCTCTCCAAGGGAGGCAAAAAGAAGGGGCGTTGAAATTCTGACTGCTGCCGCAAAAATACTGACTACCATACTCAATTGAATTATTTCACCCATCTTCTTTCACTCTCCTTAT
>SLIA01000202.1 GCA_007135935.1 Wenzhouxiangella sp. | reverse complement strand
GATATCTCGGGGTGATTGAACGTGAAGAACCACTCATCCCCGGAAGAGTTGATTATGGTGGCATAACGCTCCGTCCCATCCGGTGCGTCACTAAGGGCATAGGATCGATGCACATAGACGAGCATGTCGCGGTCCGGGGAAAAGGCGATATCCTGAGGATCTCCGGGCAGGGCGCTTTCCGGGGAAAATGCCGAAACAACGTCGGCGAAATCCCAGTTACGCGGGTCCGGATCGGACGTCTCGAAAACCTCCCAGAGCGGCTGAAAGTCGTCCTCGACCCCAAAGAATTCGATCCCCACCGCCAGATACTCGCCGTCAGATGAAAATCGCATCGCATTGGCTCTTTGCTGCGGCTGGAGCGTGATGTCCCCCATCTGGACCTGTTCCCAGTCCTCGGGGTCAGACGCACTGATATCGTAGAAGCCGATACCGTCGCCCCCACCCGCGTTCCAGCCGACGACAAATGCGTCGTGCTGCGGATGAAAGGTGACGTCGAAGGCCAGGCCGATGACCGAGCCTCCACCCTCCGCTTCTGGCTGAAAGACGGCAACCGTTTCCCAGTCTGCCGGATCATCTGGCGAGGCATCGACCACATTGATCCGGATCGCCGTAGTGACAATGTCGGGATCGCCCGGGTTACTGGTGACGTAGACCAGCCAGTTGCCATCGGCAGAAAAGTCAGCCGAACTGCCACGAGAGTGAAGGCTGAAATCCGCGTCCGATTCATTCCAGGTATCGAGCACCTCACTGCTGGCTCGTACCCGATCCGGCGCTGTCAGGAGCATCATGGCCAGCAGCGGCAGCATCATGACCATCATTGCGCCAGCGCCTCTCCGTGCATACGTGCAACCTGTCCGCTTGTGAGAACCGCGGGCACAACCCCACCTTTGCGTCATTCGCTCTGTCATTTCCTGTCCTGTTGTCTGGTATGGGCGAGTCGGGGACGTTTCGGATCACCGCCATTCGGAGTTTGTTTTCTGCTTGGCGATCTCGAGCCCCTTACCTTGCGGCGCCTTCCGAAACGTGTCGCCAAGGGTATAGAAGCGCCTCGTGACAATCAACGCTTATTCATTGATTTGACGGCATTTTGTTCTGATCTGGCCATAAATGACACGAATCATCATGGATTACGCGTTACTCTCAAGGGGCAACGAAAAAGCAGCCCGGATCCCACCATTTCAGCCGGTGCCGACTTGACCCACCCCCGCCATGACGCAATAATCCGCAGGGGGCATTGAAGGGGACTGTTTCGCGACGTGCAAAATCCCGGCCAACCCGATGATCAGCGACGGCGGGTATTGATCGCCTGCATGGTGCTCACCATAGTCGGCGGCCTTTATTTCGGCATGCTCAACTTCACCCGCGGGCTGTATCTGGCCGCCATCCTCGAACTGGCCTTCGTGCTCGGCTTTGCAGTGGCCTTGCCCACCATCGTCCGCACCCGGCACCTCCGCTTCTGGTCGCTGGTCATCGTCATCCCCTGGATGGCCGCCCTGCTCCTCCTGCTGTCGATGCAGAACACCGCCGAGTCGATCTTCATCTGGGCCCTGATTCTTCCGCTATTGCTGCATTTTCTGCTGGGAGAGCGGCTGGGACTCGTCCTGTCGCTTGTCGGACTGGCAGGTGCGGCAGTCGTCGCGTTGATACGCTTTGACGCTCCGCAGACCCCGGATCAACTCGCCTTCGCCAGCAACATCGTCCTCGCCGGTCTGGTCGCGCTGCTGCTGGCCCATGTCTACGAACGCGGTCGCAGTCGCTCGCTCAGGGCGATGAAGCAGATGGCGGCAACCGATTCGCTGACCGGCCTGGCCAATCGCAGCCTGCTCTACGACGACTTCGAACAACTTCGGCTGCTTGGTCAGCGACGTGACAGTCCGTTATCCATGCTGCTGATCGACCTGGACCATTTCAAGGAGATCAACGATCGCTTCGGGCATGCGGCCGGCGACCGCGCGCTGGTGGCGGTCGCGGACTTTCTCCGCCAGCGCCTGCGCGGCTCCGACCGGATCTATCGCATGGGCGGCGAGGAGTTTCTGGTGCTGATGCCCGATACCACGCGGGCGCATGCCGCCCAGGTGGCCGAATCGGTCCGACAGGGCCTGGCGCGGCTCCAGCTCACGCATGATCGGCAGGAACTGCCCATCACCGCCAGTATCGGCGTCGCCGAACTGGGACCGGACGGCAGCAGCCTCGACCCCCTGCTCTACCGGGCCGACAAGCGCTTGTACTGGTGCAAGGCGCAGGGGCGCAATCGCGTCCAGTCCGACGATCCACCCGAGTGATTCGTCCCCCGGACCTCTAAAGCATCTTGCCCGGATTCAGTATCCCATCGGGGTCGAAAGCCTGCTTGATGCGATGCAGCAGTTCGATCTCGTCGCCCGAACGGCTGTAGTGAAGGTCGCCGCGCTTGAGCAAGCCGACACCATGCTCGGCCGAAACGCTGCCCTCGAATTGCTGCACCAGCTCGAACACCTTCGGACTGAGGCGGCGTCCGGCGGCCAGAAAATCCTCCACGGACCAGTTCTCGGGCCTGAGCACGTTCATGTGCAGGTTGCCGTCGCCGATATGGCCGAACCAGACGACTTCGAAATCGGGGTAATGCCGGCCAACCAGCTCATCGAGCGCGGAGAGAAACCCCGGGACACGGGACACGCGCACGGAGAGATCGTTCTTGTACGGCGTGCGTTCACTGATCGCCTCGCTGATGGCCTCGCGCCAGCGCCACAGCTCCTCGACTTGCGCGCCGGACTGGCTGATCGTGCCGTCGGCGACATGGCCGGCCTCGACCAGGCGCTCGAATAGCGCCAGCGCCTGTTCCTGGCAGGCCTGTCCGGGGTCGTCGAACTCGACCACGGCATGGAAAGGGCAATCCTCGTCCAGCGGAAAGGCTTCTCCGGTCTGCGCCGCCACATGGTCAACCGAGCGCCGGTCGAAGAACTCGAAGGCCGACAGCTTCAGGCCGGCACGCAGCTCGGCGAATGCCGGCATGATTGCTTCCAGCCCCGTGAATCCCAGCAACAGCACGGACTGTTCCGGCGGCGGCTCAGTCAGGCCGACCGTCGCTTCGGTAACGATGCCCAGCACTCCTTCCGAACCAATCATCAGGTGACGCAGGTCCAGCCCGGTATTGTTCTTGACCAGGCCCCGGTTGAGTTCGAGCACCTCGCCGGTTCCGGTCACTACGGTCAAGCCGCGAATCCAGTCGCGGGTCATGCCGTATCGAAGTACGCGAATACCGCCGGCATTGGTGGCGATCGATCCACCCAGCTGGCTGGAATCGGCTGCGGCCCAGTCGACGGGATAATACAGGCCGCTCTCCCCGGCCAGTCTTTGCAGTTCCCCCACCGGCATGCCGGCCTGCGCCGTGAGACTGGCATCGACCGGGTCGATGTCGATCAGAGCGCGCATCTTCTCCAGCGACACCACCACTTCGCCATCCGAGGCGACGGCGCCACCGGACAGTCCGGTGCGCCCGCCGCTGGGCACCAGCCGGCGACCGGTCTGGCGTGCCCAGCGCACCAGTTCGACGACCTCTTCGGTACTTTTCGGAAACGCAATGGCTTCCGGCCGCGGCGCCCAGAACCGGGTCCAGTCACGGCCGTAATGCACCAGGCTTTCGGAGTCGGTCAGCAGTTCGATGCGGTCAATGGCGCTCATGGAGCGATTATCGCTTGATTGATCGGCGTTTTGTGACCAAACTTGCACACTCTTCCATTGCCCAGAGGTCCGCGCTCGAAGCATGAGCGACAAACCGCACTCACTGTCCAAGGACAAGATCAATTTCCTGCTGCTCGAAGGCATCCACGAGCGTGCCGTCGACAGCATCCGGCGAGCCGGCTACAACAGCCTGCGGGTCGAATCCACCGCACTGCCGCCCGAGGAGCTGAAACAGGCCCTGGCGGGCGTGCACTTTCTCGGCATTCGCTCGCGCAGCCAGATCGACTCGGACGTTATCAAACAGGCCGATCGCCTGGCCGCCATCGGCTGCTTCTGCATCGGCACCGACCAGGTCGACCTGGCCGCCGCGCGCCGGCGCGGCATCCCGGTATTCAACGCGCCGTACGCCAACACCCGCTCGGTGGCCGAACTGGTGCTGGCCGAGATCATCATGCTGATGCGCGGCATTCCCGCCAAGAATGCCGCGGCCCACCGCGGCCAGTGGCTGAAGACGGCAAAGGGCTCGCACGAAGTGCGCGGCAAAACGCTGGGCATCGTCGGCTTCGGTCACATCGGTTCGCAGCTCGGCATCCTCGCCGAGGGCCTGGGCATGAACGTGATCTTTCACGACATCGTCGACAAGCTCACACTCGGCAACGCCACGCCGGTCGGCAGCCTGATGGAGCTGTTGCATGCCGCCGATGTCGTCAGCCTGCACGTGCCCGATACCGAACTGACCCGCGGCATGATCGGCCACGCACAACTGGCCGCCATGAAACCGGGCGGACACCTGATCAACGCCTCGCGCGGCAAGGTGGTCGACATCCCCGCCCTGGTCGAGGCGCTGCAATCGGGGCACCTCGGCGGTGCGGCCATCGACGTGTTTCCGGTCGAGCCTTCCGGTGGCAACGAGGAGTTCATCAGCGAGCTGCGCGGGCTCGACAACGTGCTGCTGACCCCGCACATCGGCGGATCGACCCGCGAGGCGCAGGAAAACATCGCGCTGGATGTGGCCACCAAGCTAGTGCGCTACTCCGACAACGGCTCGACCATGGGCGCGGTCAATTTCCCGGAAGTCAGCCTGCCCGACCACGCCACCGCCCGGCGCATCCTGCACATTCACCGCAATGAGCCGGGCGTGCTGCAGGCCATCAACACGGTATTCTCCGAGGCCGACGTCAACATCGCCGCCCAGTATCTGCAGACCACGCCCGATGTCGGTTACGTGGTCATGGACGTGGAAACCGACGACGCCACTTCCCTGGTGCGCGGCCTGGAAAAAATCCCGGCCACTATCCGAACGCGTTTTCTCTTCTGACCACCCGGAGCAGCCAACGTGAATCATCCCGCCATTGAACTCAATGCCGACGAGAAGCGCTTCGAGACCGTCGTCGAAGGCCACCTGTGCGAACTCGGGTTCGAGCTTGCGGACAACGTCATCCACATCAATCATGTCCGGGTCCCAAAGGCCGTCGGCGGCCGCGGCATCGCCGGCAACCTGACCCGCCACGCCCTGGACCACGCCCGCGCCCGAGGCTGGAAAGTCGTGCCCAACTGCCCCTACGTTAAGACCTGGATCGACCGCCACCGAGAATATGCGGAACTTGTGGCGTGATACTTGCGCTCGAGTGGCAAAAGACTGAACACGAAGTCCACGAAGCAGGGCACGAAGGTCACGAAGGAAGGAAAATATGGATTTTTCTTCGTGAACTTCGTGCCCTGCTTCGTGTTCTTCGTGTTTTTAACGCGGCACTCAAGTAGATTGCCGGGTTAATAAGTCTTCCAGCCCCGATCAAATGAGATGTCTCTGCGCATAAGCCTCGCGCCAGTACGCTCCTTCCTTGTGCGCCACCTCGGTGTCGAAGTAATGACGGAAGCGGCGGCGATCGTCGGGCTTGTCCTTCAGCGCCGAACCGATGATGAAGTGAATCAGGTTGTCGATGCGCAACTCGCCCTCGCTGTAATACCAGGCATGGATGCACAGCGCGTGGGCCACGCTGACCGCCTCGGCCGTCGACATGGTGGCACCGGCCAGCCGGTCGGTGGAACGACCGCTCAGCGACTGACCGTTTCGCAGTTCATGAAAGATGGTAACGAGTATCTCGATGACATCCTCATCGAGCCTCACCTCGATACCTGAACTGTCATTGAGACGACCCACCTCACGCATGACCACGGCCATCTCGTCGTCGACCCGGCGGATGGGCGGGATGATCTCGAAATTCATGCGCCGCTTCAGTGCCGCGCTCATGCGGTTCACGCCCTCGTCGATGCTGTTGGAAGTGGCAATGACGTTGAAACCGGCGCGTGAGTACATCACCCCTTCCTGGCCGCTGAACTCGGGGATGGTGATCATGCGATCCGACAGGATGGACAACAGGGCGTCCTGAAGTGGCTGCGGGCAGCGCGCCACTTCCTCGAAGCGCACGATCTTGCCGTCACGCATGCCGCGATAGATGGGGCTGGGCACCAGCGCTTCCGGTGTGGGCCCGCCGTGCTGCAGCAGGGCCTCGTTCCAGGTGTAGAGCAACTGGTTGACCTGGCTGACCGCCCCGCCCTGAATGGTCAGGGACGAATCACCGGAAATGGCGGCGGCCAGAAGCTCGGACAGCCAGGACTTGGCCGTGCCCGGCTCACCGACCAGCAAACAGCCCCGATCGGTACACAGCGCGATGACGATGCGAGTGACCACGCCGGGGTCGACCACGATCTTGGGCGAAACCCCGACCTCCTCGTCGCCAAGCACGAACTTTTCCACCGCAATCGGCGACATTGCCCAGCCGGGCGGTACCGGGTGGCTGTCCCATTGCTTGAGCCGAGCGATTTCGTCGGCATGGGCCAGCTCGGCCGGCAAACGTTGCAGAGTCGTCTCATCCGGATTGGCCGAGCGCTTGCTCGATGTCTTCTTTTTTCTCGGGCTCACGTGCTCCTCCGTCCGCCGCGAATCTCGGGCGCCATGCGTTCCTGCGGCAGAATCCGCGGTAACTCGCTCAATGGAATGACGCCGTTGATGACATGGTCCAGCGCACTGTCGCGCATGGTGATCAGACCCGAATCCAGCGCTTGCCAGCGCAGCTCGCCAGCCGGTGGCTGCAACGAAATGATCCGGCGGATGTCGTCGTTGACCTGCATGTACTCGACTACCGCGATCCGGCCGCGGGTCCCGCGCCCTCCGCACTGCTTGCAACCGGCGCCGTCAAAGCAGCGAAAGCCGGCCGGCACCTGATCGGGAAACAGCTCGCGCAGAATGGTCGGGTCCGGTTCGGCCGGTTGGCGACAACTGTCGCAGATACGTTTGGCCAGGCGCTGGGCAATCACGGCCAGCAATTCGCCGGCAATGGAATTGGGCATCACATCGAGGTCGTAGAGGCGCTGCAGGGCATCGACGGCGTCGTTGCTATGCAGGGTCGACAGCACGAGGTGACCGGTCTGCGAAGCCCGCATGGCCTCCAGCGCGGTCTCGGCATCGCGGATTTCCCCGACCAGGATGACGTCCGGATCCTGACGGACGAACGAGCGCATGGCATCGGCAAAATTGAACCCGATTTCCGGGCGGGCCCGGGTCTGCTGGATGTTGTCGATGGAATACTCGATCGGGTCTTCGGCCGTGATTACCTTGCGGCGGCCGTCGTCGGCCAGTTCCTGCAGGGCGGCGTAGAGCGTGGTCGACTTGCCCGACCCGGTCGGACCGACCACCAGCACCAGGCCGGCCGGATTGTCGAGCAGACGCTGGTAGAACCGCGCCACCTGATCGGACATGCCCAGCTCCTTCAATCCCAGCACGCGACCGGTCTGCGACAACAGGCGGATGACGGCATGTTCGCCGTGCAGCGAAGGCTGAATCTGGACACGCAGGTCATAGTTGGTCGAACCGACCTTCATGTGCGACCGACCGCCCTGCGGCAGGCGCCGCTCGGCAATGTTGATCTCCGCACGCACCTTGATGACGTTGATCAGGCCGGCATGATCGCGCGGGGTCAGGTGATAGTGGGTGAGGTCGCGCAGCTCGCCATCGGCCCGAATGCGGATACGGATGCGCTCGTGGTAGCGCTCGACATGAATGTCGGAGGCATTGGCACTGACCGCATCGAGCAGAATGGCTTCGTAGATCGAAACCAGGTAATGGCTGAGTTCGCGGGTGGAGGCGTCGAGCAGGTCCTCGCTGGCTGCCGGATCCTGGTGCGTTTCATTCCAGCTCAGCAACTCGCTGCCGCGGCTGCTCAGGTCGATGGCCGACCAGATGCGCCTGAAGTCGGTTGGCGTGACCAGCACCTTGACCACCGACTCGTAGTCGTGCATGCGCAGCACATCGTCGGTCTGCACGTCGGGGTTGTCCGTGGCCGCAATCAAGATGTCGCCGTCGGCGTAGATGGGCAGCAGGCGCTGATTGTCGAGAAAGGTCTTGGAAAAACGCCGAAACAGCCGCTGGTCCAGGCGTTTGAGCAACTCATCGGCCTCACCCAGCTGCAGCCCGTGCTGACGCGCCAGTGAGCGGTAAAGTTCGCCATCCTCGATCTTGAGGTTCTTCCTGGCCACGCTCAACACCGACTTGCCTTGACGCAGGGCCTCGGCCCGTGCCTTCGACAGGCTGCCCTCGTCGATGTAGCCCAGGTCGATCAGCACCTCACCGCTGTCGCGGGTGAAACTGACCGGTCCGAGTTCGGTTCGCTTGACGCCCTCCTCCTCGGCCTGGATACGCACCAGGTTGGGCATGAGCGTGTTGCCACCTTCCAGGCAGATCAGGCTGCCGCCCGGGGCCAGCTGTTTGACGAGCTCGTCACGATCATCGAGGAAACAGCTGCAGAAAATCAGGTCGAACGGCGCGCGATCAGGCGCACCCAGCTCGCCGTCGCCCAGAATCAGCTTGACATTGCCGACGCCGGCTCGCTCGAAGTTCTGCTGCGCAATGTCAGCCAAAGCATTGGTTCGCTCGATAACCACAACCGACCGGGCCAGGCGGGCAAACACCGCTGCCAGGTAGCCCGCTCCGGCGCCGATCTGCAATACACGGCTGTCCGGTTCGATTTCAGGCAGGCGCTCGAGAATCTGGCGCACGGCCGAACGGGTGGGAATGCTGCGACCGGAAATGATGTCTCGCAGGTCCGGTGATGTGATGAACAGAGATCTCGAAAGCCCCTGCAAGGCTTCGTCGGCCCGATGATTGTTTTTCCCCATGCCGGCGTGTTCTTTCCCCTGTCAGATGGTGAATGCGCACCGGCCTTTTGCTGCAAAGGGGCCGGCGCGGGGTTTGATCCTGTGCTTACAATATCAGACATCATGCATACCAGTGGTGTGCAATACTGCAAGGCAAACCAACAACGGGAGAGCCTGGAATGAAACGCCAAGTCCTGATTTCCACCCTGATATTCGCTGTCATCTGCACCGCCCCGGCATGGGCCGAGCATCCCGCCGATGCCGTGGCCAAACTGATCAACAATGCCGGGGAGGAGATCGGCGAAGTGAAGTTCTTCTCCGGGCCGGCCGGCACCCTGGTGCGACTCGATGCCCGCGAGTTGCCTCCGGGTCCGAAAGCCATTCATCTCCACGCCGTGGGTACCTGCGATGACCACGATCACGGCTTTACCGACTCGGGCGGACATATCAACCCCGACGACAACCAACACGGCCTGCTCAACCCGGAAGGCCCGGGAGCCGGCGACCTGCCCAACTTCCGCGTCGACGAGTTCGGTTATGCCTGGGCGGAATTCTTCACCAGCCTGGCCAGCCTCGACGGCAGCGTTGGCGCCCGCATTCTCGACGAGGACGGGGCCGCCGTTGTCATCCACGAGAATCCCGATGACCACATGAGCCAGCCGATCGGCGGGGCCGGCGCCCGTATCGCCTGCGGCGTGGTCGAGGCCAGCGACTGACGGATGGCCAATCATTCAGCCGGCCGGTTGAACCCTGATCGGCCGGTCTGGTCATTACACGCAGAGCTCGTGGAAAGTGGTAAGATCAATTCGTGATTCGGATCGGCGCAACATTCCGACTGGTACTGGCAGCCGCCATCCTGGTGGCGGGGGTACCCGTGCACGGTTCCATGAATACTCTTGTCGACGAGGTGACGCCGTCGGCGACCCTGACCGGCACCGACCACGACCGGAATGAACAAACCGCTTCGGAAGGTGGCTGTCCGCACACGTCCGCAACAACTCCCGAGCAGGAACCATCCGACCCGAGTGGCACGAACGTCTGTTCCGATGCTTCCGAGGGTTGTGCAAGCGATTGCGGCTGCAATTGCGCCGGGTTGTCACTGGTCATTCCAACACGATCCGCCACTTCCCCGAAAGCTCCCCTCCCGGCCCATCCGACCGGACTGCTTCCGCAATTGGACTCGGTACCAACCGCCCCCTTGCTGCGCCCCCCGCAGGCCTGAACCTCTCCTGATCGACGGCAGGCCCTGAGCCGCCGTAACGCACCGGAACGCGGCAATAATCTGCGTTTCTTCAACACCTTACATGAGAAAGTTTAGAGAGGTTCTGCCATGCGGAATCATGCATCCGTGCTTTGCCGGACCCTGGTGGTTTCTGGCCTATTGGTGCTTGCCCAGACCACGCAGGCCTGGGATGCCGACACGGCCGTCAACCTGGCACTGGAGCAGGACGAGGGGCTGAAGGCACTCGAACAACGCCAGTCCGGCCTGTCGGAACGTGCCGTGGCCGACGGTGCCCTGCCCGACCCGGAAATCATGATCGGCGTCGAGGGCGTACCGGTCACCGATCCATTCGATGCCGACATGATGACCATGTACAAGATCGGCGTGCGTCAGCGCATCCCCGCCGGCAGCACCCTCGAGCTGAACCGGGATCGAACCCTGCAGGAAGCCGATGGCCTGGCCGCGGAGATTGCCGCCCGACGCCTGGAGATCGCCCGCGAGACACGCCTGGCCTGGCTGGACTGGGCCAGCGCCAATGAGGCGCTGGAAGTGGCTCGCGAAACCGCCGGGGCCTTCGAGGAACTCAAATCGCTGACCGAATCGCGTTACCGCGCCGGCACCGGGCGACAGCGCGACGTCGACCAGGCTCGACTTGAGCTGTCGGTGCTCGAGCGCCGCATTCTGGTCGAGCAGACCCGTCTGGACAAAGCCGCCAGCGACCTGGCCCGGTGGACCGGAACGAAACCGCCCGGCACACCACAGGGCTGGTTCCAGTCCACCCGCACCGGGGAGCCTACTGATCGGCTGCGCTCGAAACTGCTGCAGCATCCCGTGCTCGCCGCCAGCGACCAGCGCATCGAGGTCGGTATTACCGACACCCGTCTGGCCCGCCAGGCCTACCGCCCCTCGTGGATGGTCGAGGCCGGTTACGCCCACACCCGGGGCAACGACCCCATGACCATGCAACGTCAGTCGGACAAGCTGTTCGCCATGGTCAGCTTCAGCGTGCCGCTGTTTACCGGCAACCGCCAGGATCGCCGGATGGCGTCGGCCCGTGCCGAACTGGAGGCACTGGGCCATGACCGTGGACTCCAGTTGCAGGAGCTGCGCGGCAACCTCGAGCGCCAGCTCAGCTTGAGAGACAGCAATTTCGACCAGCTCGACTGGATGGAGTCGCGAGTGCTGGCCAATGCCGAGGCGACCGTGGAGTCGACGCATTCGGCCTACCGTGCCGACCGTGCCAGCTTTGACGAACTGGTGCGGGCACGCATCGCCCTGCTCGACCAGCAACTTGAAATCATCGATATTCGCCAGGCGCTCGCCCGTGCCGAGATTCAGCTGGCCTGGCTGACCGCGGAGGAACTGTAATGAATCATCCGAAGCTTGCCGTCCTTCTTTGCCTGTTCCTGGCCCTGCCGGCTGGTGCCCATTCGCCAGACGAGCACGATCATGATGATCACGCGCACCATCATTCGGAGGAGAACGACAATGGTCATGACCACGATCACGACCATGATCACGAGAGCGATCATGATCACGAAGCTCAGGAACATGTCGCCGATTCGGTCGCCGAACGCATGGCGCCATCGGACCGGGCATCGCAGTACACCTGCCCGATGCACCCCCAGATCGTGCGCGACGAGCCCGGCCGGTGCCCGATCTGCGGCATGGCACTGGTCGAGCGTGAACGCCAGGATGGCGACGACATCCAGATCAGCATCGGCCCGGCCATGCAACAGGCCATGAACCTGCGAACGGCCGAAGTCCAGCATGGGCGGCTATGGCGTCGCATCAATACGGTAGGCCGACTGCAGGTCGACGAATCCACCATTCACCACCTCCATCCCCGGGTCGAGGGCTGGATCGACGAGCTCTCGGTCACCTCGGTGGGCGATCGGGTGGAAGCCGGGCAGCTTTTGTTCACGCTCTACTCGCCCGACCTGGTCAACGTTCAGGACGAGTACCTGCGCGCGGTTCGCTCCGGTCGCGAGGACAACATCCATGCCGCCCGCCAGCGTCTGGAAGTGCTGGACGTCTCCGACGACATCATCCGACGGATCCGTGAGCGCGGCGAGCCCCTGCTCTACGTGCCCTGGCATGCCCGCCATGACGGCTACATCACCGAGCTCAACGTGCGCCACGGCATGTACGTCACGCCCGGCATGGAGATCATCGCCATGGCAGACCCCGCCTCGGTCTG